>NZ_JAFNOQ010000015.1:0-34967 GCF_026536145.1 Gilliamella sp. B3464
GAACTTGTAAAGGAAATGCGATAATGCCAGGGCTGGTTAAGGGCTTCATCACTGCTTACCTCTAATACCGATATTGCTGAGCCTAGTGCTTCAATTGTTAATGTGTAACGATTATGGCTAACATCTGATAACATGTTGTTAATGACAGCTTTTTCACCTAATGTGCTAATTAGGTTGCTGAGCGCCTTAGGCATAGTAGTATCCTTTTATTTCAAGTTAATCAACGTACTAACGTTTTATAAATTATTGTTTGTTGTTTTTTTCATCAAGAGCATAACAGATATTGCCATTTAGTAAAATTGTTTTTAGTTTGAACTAGTTGAATAATTGAATTTTATTTCGTGTTTTTTATGATGAAAGGCTAGTAGGTTTTACCAACAAAAAAAATTTTATACGCTATTTAAGATAGCCACTTGGGTTACTTTCTTTTATAATATTGCTCTATTTTTACTTATTTTTGGCTTAAAAAGAGTAATTTACATGAAAATCTTAGCTGGTTGTTCTGCTCTATCTGCATTTCGTATTAGTAAAATCTTATCAACTTGCCGTGAAACATCGATTCCTGTTATTAACTTAGAAGCGCAATACATTCACTTTATTGACTTGTTTGGTGATTTAACAGCGGATCAACAATCTACGCTCGAAAGTTTGTTGCAATATGGTTCTAAAAATGCCCAAATCGATATTCAAAATAAAGACAGTAAATTACTCTTTTTAGTTACACCTCGAGCCGGTACGATTTCGCCATGGTCATCAAAAGCAACTGATATTGCACATAATTGTGGTTTATCGCACATCCATCGCATTGAGCGAGGTATTGCTTATTATGTGCAAGTGAGTTCGGCGTTAACCGACATCCAAAAAAATGAGTTTGCAGCATTAATACATGATCGGATGATGGAATCGGTATTAACGAGTTTTGATCAAGCTGATCAACTATTTAAAATTGAACAACCCGCACCAGTTGTTACCATTGATTTGTTAGGGCAGGGGCGACAAGCTTTAGAGCAAGCCAATCTTAAATTGGGTTTAGCA
This sequence comes from Gilliamella sp. B3464, assembly GCF_026536145.1. Lineage (NCBI taxonomy): Bacteria > Pseudomonadati > Pseudomonadota > Gammaproteobacteria > Orbales > Orbaceae > Gilliamella > Gilliamella sp. B3464. The sequence continues at coordinate 1,036 of NZ_JAFNOQ010000015.1, forward strand.
TTAGCATCGGATGAAATTGAATATTTAATCGAAAATTTTAAAAAGTTAAATCGTAATCCGACCGATATTGAACTTTATATGTTTGCACAAGCGAATTCTGAACATTGTCGACATAAAATTTTTAATGCTGATTGGGTTATAGATGGCAAAAAGCAGCCTAAATCGCTATTTAAAATGATCAAAAATACGTTTGAAAGCACACCTGATTATGTCTCCTCGGCTTATAAAGATAATGCAGCGGTGATGGATGGCTCTATGGTTGGACGTTTTTTTGCTGATAACGAAAATAAAACCTATAGCTATTCTCAAGAATATGCAGATATTTTGATGAAAGTTGAAACGCATAATCACCCAACAGCAATATCACCTTGGCCTGGAGCGGCAACCGGTAGTGGCGGTGAAATTCGAGATGAGGGTGCGACAGGGCGCGGCGCCAAACCAAAAGCAGGATTAGTTGGTTTTTCAGTATCAAATTTACGTATACCAGATTTTGTTCAACCTTGGGAATATGATTTTGGTAAGCCTGATCGTATCGTGAGTGCGCTTGATATTATGATTGACGGACCTTTAGGTGGGGCTGCTTTTAATAACGAATTTGGTCGTCCTGCTTTATTGGGCTATTTTCGTACTTATGAAGAAAAGGTAAATAGTTACAATGGTGAAGAGGTTAGAGGTTACCATAAACCCATTATGCTTGCGGGTGGAATAGGGAATATTCGTCGTGATCATATTCAAAAAGGTGAATTTCCGGTAGGTTCTAAATTGATTGTTTTAGGTGGACCTGCTATGAATATCGGATTAGGTGGCGGAGCCGCATCCTCAATGACATCCGGTCAATCTGATGCTGATCTGGATTTTGCTTCAGTACAACGTGATAACCCTGAAATGGAGCGTCGTTGTCAGGAAGTGATAGATCGCTGTTGGCAATTAGGCGATGACAACCCTATTTTATTTATTCATGATGTTGGGGCGGGTGGGTTATCTAATGCCATGCCGGAGCTTGTTAATGATGGTGGTTGTGGTGGTCAATTTGAATTGAGAAATATCTTAAACGATGAGCCTGGCATGTCACCGTTAGAAATTTGGTGTAATGAATCACAAGAACGTTATGTGCTAGCTATTCGCCCCGAAAGTTTGATGCTTTTTGATAAATTGTGTCAGCGAGAACGTGCGCCTTATGCTGTAATTGGTAGTGCAACGTTAAATAAAGCGTTGGTTTTGCATGATAATCACTTTAACAATAATCCTATTGATCTACCTTTAGATGTTCTTTTAGGTAAAACACCGAAAATGTTACGCGATGTAAAAACCTATCAAGCTCATGGTGATAATTTTTCAACCTCTGACATTAATTTATATGATGCGGTAAAACGTGTGTTACATTTACCAACAGTTGCTGAAAAAACATTTTTAATTACTATTGGTGATCGAACTGTCACGGGTATGGTGGCACGTGATCAGATGGTCGGTCCATGGCAAGTACCGGTGGCTGATTGTGCTGTTACCACAGCGAGTTTAGATAGTTATTATGGTGAAGCAATGTCAATTGGTGAACGTGCGCCAGTTGCATTACTCAACTTTGCCGCTTCAGCAAGGTTAGCTGTTGGTGAAGCGATTACCAATATTGCAGCAACGAATATTGGTGATATCAAACGAATTAAACTTTCGGCTAACTGGATGGCCGCTGCTGGTCACCCAGGCGAAGATGCCGGACTTTATCAAGCAGTGAAAGCTATTGGTGAAGAGTTATGCCCGGCTTTGGGACTTGCTATTCCTGTTGGAAAAGATTCCATGTCAATGAAAACCACTTGGCAGCAAGATGGTGAACAAAGATCGGTAACTTCGCCGTTATCATTGGTGATTTCGGCCTTTGCTCGGGTTGAAGATGTTCGCAAAACTGTTACACCTCAACTTTGTGTAGATCAAGATAATACATTATTATTTATCGATTTATCAAAAGGTCATCAGGCTCTTGGTGCGACAGCCCTTGCTCAAGTCTATCGCCATTTAGGTCAAAAAACGGCAGATGTTCATGATGCTAAAGCGTTGGCTGGTTTTTATCAAGCTATGCAAATGCTAGTGAATCAACATTTATTGCTTGCCTATCATGATCGTTCAGATGGCGGCTTAGTGGTTACCTTAGCTGAGATGGCTTTTGCTGGACATTGTGGTATAGATGTTGATATTTCGATGCTAGGTCATGATGTGATTGCCGCGCTGTTTAATGAGGAATTAGGTGCTGTTATTCAAATTGCAAATAGTCACTTAGATCAGGTAATGGCGTGCTTTAAGCAGTTTAATTTATCTCACTGCGTGCAAGTGCTTGGTAGTGCTAAAGTTGGGCAGCAGTTTATTATTCGAAATCAATCAGCAGTTGTTTTTAGTGAGTCACGTTTAACGTTAAGAACGTGGTGGGCAGAAACCACTTGGCAGATGCAACGCTTACGTGATAATCCGCTATGTGCCGATCAAGAACATCAGGCAAAACAAAATGAAAACGATCCGGGTCTAAATGTGTTATTAACATTCGATCCACAGCAAGATATAGCAGCCCCATTTATAGCCAAAGGTATAAAACCTAAAGTCGCTATTTTACGTGAACAAGGTGTAAATTCACATGTTGAGATGGCTGCCGCCTTTGATCGGGCTGGTTTTGCTGCAATCGATGTGCATATGACCGATTTACTTGCTGGTGACACCAGTTTAGATCAATTTAAAGCCGTTGTTGCTTGTGGTGGCTTCTCATATGGTGATGTGTTAGGGGCCGGTGAAGGCTGGGCTAAATCAGTGCTTTTTAATGAACGTGTTCGTCATGAGTTTGAACAGTTTTTTAATCGTAACGATACGCTATCTCTTGGTGTCTGTAATGGTTGTCAAATGATGTCTAATTTGAAAGATCTGATTCCAGGTGCTGAATTATGGCCACGTTTTGTGCGAAATTTATCAGAACGCTTTGAAGCGCGCTTTAGTTTAGTGCAGATTCAGCAAAGCCCTTCTTTATTCTTTACTGATATGGCGGGTTGTCATATGCCAATTGCAGTTTCACATGGGGAAGGACAGGTTGAAGTTAATGACGAAAATCATCTAACTCATTTAGAGGCAGCCAAACTTGTTGCTGTGCGTTATATTGACCACTTTGGTCAAGTTACCCAGCAATATCCGGCTAATCCAAATGGTTCACCTAATGGTATTACTGCTGTGACATCTAAAGATGGACGCGCAACAATTATGATGCCGCATCCAGAGCGGGTATTTAGAACGGTAAGTAATTCATGGCACCCTAATAATTGGGGGGAAGATAGCCCATGGATGCGGATATTCCGTAACGCTCGTCGGCAATTAGGTTAACATAAAAATTATCGCCGATAAAAGTCGGCGATAATGTGTTTTCAACCAATTAAGCGGTTATTGGTTGTTGTTGTCTTTTTAATAAAGGCTCAGCTAACAAGCTATTCATTTTTCGTAATAACTCATCAGTGCTGTCCCAGTTAATACAAGCATCAGTAACCGATACACCATATTTAAAGTTTTCTTTTGGTTGTTCTGACGATTGATTACCTTCAAATAAGTTACTTTCAATCATAACCCCAATAATTGAATTATTACCGTTCTCAATTTGCTCAATAATTGAATTAGCTACAATTGGTTGATTACGATAATCTTTATTGGAATTAGCGTGGCTACAATCAATCATTAAATTTGGTACTAAACCGGCTTTTTTCATTTGAATTTCACATAATGATACGTTTTGAGCATCATAGTTTGGCGTTTTTCCACCACGTAAAATAACATGCCCGTGTGGATTACCCATTGTCTGTAGGACAGTAACTTGCCCTTGTTGATTGATACCAACAAAACGATGTGCCATAGACGCTGATTTCATCGCATTGATTGCAACATCTAAACTGCCATCTGTTCCATTTTTAAAACCAACTGGCATCGATAATCCAGAAGCCATTTCTCGATGTGTTTGTGATTCAGTGGTTCTTGCACCGATAGCAGACCAACTAATTAAGTCACCGATATACTGTGGAGTGTTAGGATCTAAAGCTTCTGTTGCCATTGGCAAGCCAATTTGCGCGATATCCAGTAATAATTTTCGTGCTTTTTTTAGACCATATTCAATATCAAATGAACTATCCATATGTGGATCGTTGATCATGCCTTTCCAACCAACGGTGGTTCTTGGTTTTTCAAAATAAACACGCATCACAATAAATAGATTATCTTTTACTTCATCTGAAAGTTTTTTTAATCGATGCGCATACTCAATTGCAGCATCGGTATCATGAATTGAGCAAGGGCCACAAACAACAAGTAGCCGGTGATCGCGGCGTTCTAAAATATCAACGACTGTTTGTCTAGATAAACTAATTTGTTTTTCTAACTCACTTGATAATGGATAAAGTTTTTTTATTTCATCAGGTGTAATGAGCATGTGTTCATCTCGAATTCGAACATTATTCAGTGTGTCTTTTAACATTGTATTTTCCTAGTTAAAATCATTTAAACTTTTTTGTAAAAAAAATATTACAATTAACGGTTAATATGTAAACACAAAATTACATTATAGTAAATGATATTTTGTGAATTTTACAAAGATAATAATTTAATGTTGGTATAATCGATATTTTTTTGATTTTTTCTATACCAGAAAAGCTATTTTACACTTTATTGTAATGAAATATTTACACTTTATATGTTTGAAATGATTTATTATTAACAAGTCTTTGGTGATGGCTAGATTTTCCTATTTTATCATTGTAAGGTATTAAGATATTAATTTTAGGAACAAAGCAAAATGAACCAAGGTAAGCGCTTGCTTAATTTGATGGGCACGAAGATTCAAATATGGCTAGAACATGATGAGGTTGAACACTTATTGAATCAAGCTCAAAAAATGTTAATCGACTACGAACAGCGCTTTAGTGCTAATCGCTTAGATTCTCAATTAATGCAGGTTAATCTTAATGCGGGTATTAAACCCGTAAAACTGCAATCTGATCTTTTTAGATTAATAAAAATAGGCAAAACTCAGAGTTTAGCAAAAAATAGTTTTTTAAATATTGCAATAGGACCACTTATTCAAGCGTGGCGGGTTGGCTTTAGTGATGCTAGATATCCTTCTGTTTCAGAAATCAATCAACTTTTAACACTCATTAACCCTAATGATATTCTTTTAGATGAAGATAATTCATCTGTGTTGTTAAAGCATTCTGGAATGGCAATCGATTTAGGTGCGTTAGCCAAAGGTTATTTTGCTGATAAAGTTATTGAATTTTTTAAACAACAAAATGCTCACGCAGCGTATATTGATTTAGGTGGAAATGTATTAACATTTGGGGCGTGTCCTTTTCATGATGATGGATATTGGCGAGTAGGCATTCAAAATCCCTTCTTAACCAGAGGCAATGTGATTACTGTTTTGAAGATTCAAAATCAATCAGTGGTGACTTCTGGTATCTATGAAAGAACATTTAACTATAATGGTAAAACCTATCATCATATTTTTGATAGTCAAACAGGTTATCCAGTTGAAACCGATATTGAAAGTATTACTATTGTGACTGAGCATGCTATAGATGGCGAAATATGGACTACACAATTATATGGTTATTCTGCTCAACAGGTAATTAAGCAAATAAATAAAATTGACCATATCGAAGGGATAGTTATCACCAAAAATCATGAATATGCTAGTTCTAATGGTCTATTGATCTAGGTATTTATATGATGTTACCGCGTTAACACTCGTTTGGTTTTCATCTTTGTATTATTGATTAAAGGAAGAGACGAAAAGGTTGACGAATTCTTTTTCAGCTACGCTAAGCATTTTATTTGCTGAATATGCAATGAAATAACTTAACGAGATGAATTCTAATGGTAGGGGGATCAAATTATATGCTAAATCGCCAGTTTTTCCGCAGATATTGACACTTTCCGGAATAAACGTCACCCCCATTCCTTTTTTTGCTAATTCGACAAGAGTAAAAATGTTACTGCTTTCAAGTACGATATCGGGTTTAATCTTATATTTTGCAATGAGGTATTCAATTTGTTGTCGTATACCTGAACCGTGAGACGTTAGAATAAGTTTTTCTTGCAATAATTTTTTTATAAAAGAATGATTACATTCAATATTACTTGTTTTTTTTCGATAAAGTTTAGAACTTTCTGGTATAAGTGCATAATAATGATGTTTACCACATTTATGACTAATTAAATTTGGGGATATTGTTTCAGGATTTTGCCCAATAAAAAAATCGAGAGTTTGGTTAATGGTTTTTTCTTCACTGTTTTTGGGCATATATTCATGTAATTCGATTTTAATATTGGGATATTTTTGCATAAAAGCAGGTAGAACTAGAGGTAATAAGTAGGTTCCTAAGCTTGGCAATACACCGATTTGAATTGCTGTGTAGTTAGTATCAGTATATTTTTGGATTTTTTTTCTAAACTGTTCCTGTTTGTTGACTAACGACGTGAGATATTCATAATAAATTTTTCCCGCTTCGGTTAACTGTAATGGGACGGTTTGTCGATTGATGATTTCAATACCTAGTTCATTTTCAATTTTTTTTATGGTTTGTGTTAGGTAAGATTGCGAGATATAAAGGTTTTGTGCTGCTTTGGTATAATTACCATGCTTAACTAAAACATCAATATATTGCAGCATTATTAGTGAATTAATTTTAGCCATTCCGCTTGTTTTCATCCTTTTTAAGATTATAACAAATTAGTTATAACCCCATAATTAATCAGCTATTTCACAAATATTTTTTTCTATTTTACACTAGATAACAAATCATATTGCACAATAATTAACATAATTAATAGAACAAGAATTTATTTTACCATTTTGTGTGATTAGCTAAAGAATTTGTATTACGAAAATTAAATATTAACAAAATTGTGCCGCAAGGTACTAAGTGAGGTTTTAAAGTGAAATTTGTTGCTATAGTCGGAACGAATTCTGATCGTTCTACTAATAGAAAATTACTGCATTTTATGCGAACGCATTTTGCCGAAAAAGCAGAAATTGAGGTCTGTGAAATTAAATCATTACCAGCATTTAATGAACCTAAGGATAAAACTCCGCCAGCAGCAGTAAAAGAGCTATCGGATAAAATACTAGCCGCAGATGGTGTGATTATTGCTACTCCCGAATATGATCATTCCATTACCGCTGCGTTGAAAAGTGTTATTGAGTGGTTGTCTTATACTACCCGCCCACTGATTAATAAATGTGTAATGATTGTCGGTGCTTCACATGGTATGTTGGGGTCATCAAGGGCTCAGGCTCATTTACGCCAAATTTTGGATGCACCAGAATTAAAAGCACGAATTATGCCAAGCTCGGAGTTTTTATTAGGGCAGTCGTTACAGGCTTTTGATGATCAAGGTAATCTTGTTTATGCTGATAAAGTCAAAGAGTTAGATGAATGCTTTGATGAATTTTTATTATTTGTGTCCATTACTAATCAATTACTCAAAACAGCAAAAATTAATACAGATCAAAATAAAAAATTTAGTTGGAAACAGGCCGCAGAAGAAGGAGCATCGTTATGAAATTTATTGGTATAGTAGGAACAAATGCTCAAGAATCTTATAACCGCATGTTATTGCAATTTATGCAAAAACATTTTAGTCATAAAGCCGAAATTGAAATATTAGAGTTGACCGATGTTCCAATGTTTAATGAGTCAGATGACCAATCTAATAGTCCTATCATTCAGAATTTTAATAATAAAATTATTCAAGCAGATGGTGTTATTCTTGCCACGCCAGAGCATAATCACTCAATTCCATCGGCCTTAAAAAGTATCATTGAATGGTTGTCATTTAATTTGCATCCGTTTGATGGTAAACCGGTTATGATTGTTGGTGCATCTTATGATGTACAAGGCTCTTCTCGAGCACAATTACATTTACGTCAAATCCTTGATGCGCCAGGGGTTAATGCAACAGTTATGCCGGGCTCTGAATTTTTACTGGGTCGAGCCCATCAAGCTTTTGATGAGCAAGGTAATCTTAAATCAGAACGAACAGTCGATTTTTTAGAAAGCTGTTTTTTACGTTTTTTGCGATTTACTCAAGTTGTCAATTTACTTAATGTGCCGGAAGAAATCTCGTATGAACCAGGTAAATATTGTGTAACAGCACCGGGTCATAATGGCGATTTACCTATGGTTGTTACTTTATCAACTGACCGCATTGAATCGATTGATATTGATACCGAAGGCGAGTCAGAAGGTATTGCTGACGTTGTGTTTAAACGTATTCCATCTCAAATCCTTGAAGGTCAGACACTGAATGTCGATTTGATTTCTGGTGCATCGGTTACAAGTAATGGTGTTATTGATGGTGTGGCAAAAGCCATTAAAATGGCAGGTGCTAATCCTGATGTATTAAGGAAAAGACCAAAAGCACCAAGCGCGCTTGATAATAGTGATGCGCAATATGTAACAGATGTCGTTGTGGTTGGTGCTGGTGGTGCAGGATTATCAGCCGCGGCAAGTATTTTACAAGAAGGCAAGCGCGTTGTCGTTCTTGAAAAATTTCCAGCCGTTGGTGGGAATACTGTCCGTACTGGTGGTCCAATGAATGCCGCCAATCCTAAATGGCAAAATACTTTCGATGCTATCGCGGGCGAAAGCCATACTTTATCTGAAATAGTAGCAATTGATGAGTCCGTGATTGATCCTGAATATTTGCAAGATTTTAGAAGCTTAAAACAGCAAATTAATGATTATTTATCAGAAAATAAAGGCAAAACCGGTTACCTATTTGATTCGGCACTACTTCATCGTATTCAAACCTATCTTGGCGGTAAGCGTACCGACCAATTAGGAAATGTAATTTATGGACAATATGATCTGGTTAAAATCTTGACTGATGAGGCGCTAGAATCGGTTAAATGGCTTGAAAATATTGGTGTTGAATTTGATAAACATGATGTCACTATGCCAGTAGGGGCTTTATGGCGTCGAGGTCATAAACCGTTAAAAAGTGAAGGTTATGCTTATGTTTCTGCATTGCAAAAATATGTAGAAGATAAGGGAGGAATTATCATAACCGATACGGCTGTTAAATCGTTAATTGTTGAAGATGGGCATGTGTCTGGGGTAATTGGACAAGGTTTAAATGGTAAAAAAGTTACCGTTAAAGCCGATGCTGTCATTTTGGCATCGGGTGGTTTTGGTGCTAATACCAAAATGCTCAAAGAGTATAACACTTATTGGACTGAAATTGATGACAATATTAAAACCTCTAATTCTCCGGCAATCACTGGTGATGGTATTTTGTTAGGACAAAGTGTTGGTGCGGATCTGGTTGGTATGGGCTTTTCACAAATGATGCCTGTTTCTGACCCAGAGACTGGGGCATTATTTAGTGGGTTACAAGTTCCACCACAAAATTTCATTATGGTTAACAAGCAAGGAAAACGTTTTGTTAATGAATATGGCAGCCGAGACAAACTTACACAAGCCGCTATTGATAATGGTGGATTATTTTATTTAATAGCTGATGAAGAAATCAAAAAGACGGCTTACAACACATCACAAGAAAAAATTGATAAGCAAATTGCGGCTGGTACGCTATTTTGTGCAGACACTTTAGAAGAATTGGCCGAAAAACTGGGAATGGATGCTGATATTTTTAAACAAACGATTGCCAACTATAATGCGTATGCTGATGCTGGGTATGATCCTGAATTTGGTAAAGATGTATTTGATTTGAAAGTAGAAGTCGCTCCATTTTATGCAACACCAAGAAAACCAGCGGTGCATCATACAATGGGTGGACTAAAAATCGATACACAAACCCATGTTTTGGATAAATCAGGACAAAAAATTTCTGGCTTATATGCGGCAGGAGAAGTAGCAGGGGGTATCCATGCGGGTAATAGATTGGGTGGTAATTCACTAACCGATATTTTTACCTTTGGACGAATTGCGGGAAAAACTGCTTTGAAAGATATCAAGTCAAGAATGGAGTCTGGACATGGAACAACAAACTAGAAATCTCAATCGATGGCTTGTACTGATAGCATCAACATCAATCTTGCTTTGTACTGGTGCGATTTATGCTTTTAGTGTTTTTGCCGGTCCTTTAAGTGCCGCTAAAAATTGGAGTATGTCAGAGGTGATGACAGCGTTTGCTATTAATTCAGCTGTTGGCCCAATTCCTATGATTTTAGGTGGCTTTTTAACGGATAGAGGATTAGCTAAATGGTCTAGTGTTTTAGGTGGTTTGCTGTTTGGACTAGGCTTTTTTCTGACGGGTTATGTGACCAGTCCACTAATGCTTTATGTGACTTATGGCTTATTAAGTGGCTTTGGTCAAGGGCTTGCTTATTCGGGCTGTTTAAGTAATACCATTAAATTATTTCCTGATAAAAAAGGTCTTGCTTCAGGTATCATTACAGCAGGTATGGGGGGCGCCGCAATTATATCAGCACCAATCGGTAACCATTTGATTGAGCGTTTTGATGTGCTATATGCTTTCCAAATTCTAGGTTGTACCTATATAGCTGTGGTTATTGTTGCCAGTTTCTTTATAAAGGTAGCACCCGCTAATTATCAACCGCAAGGTTGGACTCAAGCACACAGCCAACAAAATGCGCCTATTGTTAACAAAAATTGGCAACAAATGCTACAAACGCCATATTTTTACCTCATATTTTTTATGTTAGGTACTGGTGCATTTTCTGGGTTGATGATAGCTTCGAATGCATCGAGTATTGGGCAAAACATGTTTGGGCTATCTTCTGTGGCAGCAGCATTTTATGTCAGTTTATATTCATTAAGTAATTGTGCTGGGCGAGTTGTTTGGGGAACGGTATCGGATAAACTTGGTCGTAATCGAACATTAGATATTATCTTTTCGGTAATTATTTTGGCTTTTATGGCATTTTTATTTATTCCAACACAAGCCGGATTTGCAATAGGAATTATCGCGCTTGGTTTATGCTTTGGTGGTGTGATGGGCGTGTTCCCACCAATGGTTATGGAAAATTATGGACCGATTCACCAAGGTGTTAACTATGGTATTATTTTTGTGGGTTATTCTTCAGCGGCATTTTTTGCACCAAAATTAACGGCGGATATCCTTATCAATAATAATGGCAGTTATACTTACGCATTTTATATTGCGATCGCTGTAGCCTTTGTTGGCTTAGTGTTAAACATGATTTATAAATTTACTAAACAAAGACAATCGAACAATTAATAATAAGTTCGCATTTAAGCTAAAGGAGCCAGATTTCTGTGCTCCTTATTTTGTATACTTAACTACCAATCTAATAATTCACTATTATATACATTATTATGTTCGTTCTATCGACTCAAGGACGATGTTTTTATCAATGCCATCAAGCACTTCAACTTGTCCAATTTGTTTCGGAATAACCAGCCTGAGTTTGCCTGATAAAACTTTTTTATCGCGTAACATGTGAGGAATATAAGCATCACTTGTCATTTGAGATGGCCGGGTAACTGGAAGTTTTGCTCTAATAAGCAGTGTTTTAATACGATCAATATCAGCGGTTGTAAATTTACCCAACAGTTTAGCTGTTTGAGCAGCCATCAACATACCAACACTGACAGCCTCACCATGTAACCAATTACCATAACCTAATTCTGCTTCGATGGCATGACCATAAGTATGACCCAGATTTAAAATTGCACGCATATCTTGTTCAGTTTCGTCGGCCGCAACTACCTGTGCTTTGAGTTCGCAGCAGCGATAAATGCAATAACTGAGTGCTTCGACATCTAATTTAAGTAACTGGTCAATGTGCAATTCTAACCAATTAAAAAAATCAGCATCCATAATAATGCCATATTTTATGACTTCGGCCAGACCTGCTGATAATTCACGCTGTGGTAACGTTTTTAAACAATTGAGATCGATAACCACTGATTGAGGTTGATAAAATGCGCCAATCATATTTTTACCAAGAGGGTGATTAATGGCGGTTTTACCACCAACAGACGAGTCCACTTGCGAAAGTAAAGTTGTGGGCACCTGTATAAATTTAATTCCTCGTTGATACGCTGATGCCGCAAATCCAGCGACATCACCAATAACACCACCACCTAATGCAATTAGTCTGGAATTGCGCGTATGATTATTGGCAAGCAAAGCGGTAAGAATTTTATTCCATGTTTCCATGGTTTTATATTGTTCACCATCAGGCAAAATGACAGAATCAGTTTTTATACCGTTGTCTTCAAGCATATGAATTAAAGTTTGTAAATATAGTGGAGCAATGGTGTCATTGGTTGCGATTAATACACGTTGACCTGGCTGGAGTTTGAAATGTTTAAATTGAGTTAAAAGATTTTCGCCAATAGTAATAGGATAACTACGTTTTGCTAGCGCCACATTTAAAATTTTTTGCATAATAATACCCAGACAAGTCAAAGCTAATTTATTGTTGCATGTTAGCGATAAAAAAGTAGCAGTGCAACTTAGAATCATTTAAACTTATCGCCAATTTTGTTTAGTAATATTAAATTTAATATGTCAATATCTCTTGTTTTAGCTCAAAAAAATTGGCGCGTAGGCGATATAGAAGGCAATGCTCAAAAAATTATTGAATTAATCAATAGCCATGTATCTTGTGATCTTATTATCTTTTCAGAATTAGCGTTATGTGGTTATCCACCTGAAGATCTTATCTTTCGTTCAGATTTTAAACAACGTTGCCAAAAAGCTCTATCAAATATCCAACAAGCTAGCACAAAATGTGCTGTGATTGTTGGTCATCCTGATTGGCAAGGTGATAAAATTTATAACTCACTTTCGTTTTTTGCCGAAGGAAAATTGTTATCAAGTTATCATAAACAGTTGCTTCCTAATTATGATGTATTTGATGAAAAACGTTACTTTACTGCTGGAACACAAACTTGTGTAGTGCAATTTAAAGGTCAAAAAATAGGCTTATTAATTTGTGAAGATCTTTGGCAAAATCAACCTATTGATGATATCAAACAAGCACAAGCCGATTTTGTTATCACTATCAACGCTTCACCTTATGATTACCAAAAACAAAAGCAACGACAAGATTTAATTAAAGCACATGCTACTCGTACTCAATTACCGATTATTTATGTTAATCAGGTAGGGGGGCAAGATGAGCTGATATTTGACGGTGATTCTTTTGTCTGTAATGAGTATGGCGATATCATTTGCCAATTGAAATCCTTTCAAGAGCAAGTCGCCTTTTTTGCGTTTTCTTCTAATTACCCATCTCAACAAGTTGAGATAACAGAACAATCTCAATTAGCATCGGTATATGATGCATTAGTTTTGGCAACCCGTGATTATATTACTAAAAATGGTTTTCAAGGGGCGGTATTGGGACTATCTGGTGGGATCGATTCTGCTTTGACGCTTGCTATTGCCGTTGATGCACTCGGTAAAGATAAAGTACAAGCCGTCATGATGCCATTTCGATATACGGCCGATATTAGTATTGCTGATGCTAAAGAAGAGGCTGAAATATTAGGTGTTGAATTTGATATTATCTCGATTGAACCCATGTTTGATGCATTTATGTCTTCATTAACTCCCTTATTTGCAGGAACACAAAAAGATACTACCGAAGAAAATCTGCAAGCACGTTGTCGAGGTGTTATTTTAATGGCACTTTCTAACAAACGTCGAAGACTGGTTTTAACTACTGGCAATAAAAGTGAAATGTCGGTTGGTTATGCAACGCTTTATGGTGATATGGCAGGTGGGTTTGACGTACTTAAAGATGTGCCTAAAACGATGGTGTTTGCATTATCTCAATTCCGCAATACACGTTCTTATGTTATTCCTGACAGAGTTATTACTCGTCCACCTTCAGCGGAGCTTGCACCCGATCAGAAAGATGAAGACAGTTTACCGCCATATGAAATTTTGGATGGCATATTAAAAGGTTATGTTGAGCAAGATCTTACCGTTTTACAACTTAAGTCACAAGGGTATGAAGAGCAAACCATAAGACAGGTAATTAAACTGGTTGATATAAATGAATATAAAAGACGTCAAGCAGCTGTCGGTCCTAAAATTACAACGCGCAACTTTGGAAAAGGCAGACGCTATCCAATTACTTCTGCTTTTGGATTTAACAATTGGCCATCGGCAATTAAGGGCAAATAGATATGAAAAAAATAGAAGCTATCATCAAACCATTTAAACTAGATGATATTCGTGAGGCACTAGCTGATCAAGGTATTACGGGGATGACCGTGACTGAGGTTAAAGGCTTTGGTCGTCAAAAAGGCCATACTGAGCTTTATCGTGGCGCTGAATACATGGTGGACTTTTTACCCAAAGTAAAAATCGAACTGGTTGTATCAGATGATATTTTAGAAATGTGCATTGAAACCATTATGAAAACAGCGCAAACAGGCAAAATTGGTGACGGTAAAATTTTTGTCTATAATGTAGAACAAGTTATCCGTATTCGTACTGGTGAGATGGATGATTCTGCAATTTAATTGAGATTATTTGATATCAGGTCGCTCTTGTTTGAGTAATTCATTAGTCACAATGCCCTGCATAGAACAAATAAGCAGATTCATATTTGTGCCTTTTTCAATTAAGAGTAATTTTTCTGTTGTATCCGGTGCTGGAATTGTTTTTACACCAACTACAGTACCGGTGTTTTCTTTCCATACATGAACATCATCATTAATGTTACGAATCATTGGATTGGCGATGTACAGTAAGTCATCTTCCATATCTTTCCAATTGATAAAATTTAATGTCTCTTTTATTTGATTTATATCGTTATCAATAATAAAACCCCAAAAATAATATTTTCCTATTTTGCCTAAATCCATCGCACTATCATAATAACCTTTAATTGTTAGATTGTTATAGTGGATAGGGGTTTGAAAATAAACATAATTTTTATTAGTGTCACTGCGATTTTCAACGGGAATAAAGGCCTGATTATTATTGATTACATTGACATTTGTTACTTTTAGTAACTCATCTTTATTATCATATATAGCTTTGAAAAAATTGGTATTACAGAGAGATAATGACTCTATTAATGGTAATTTATCGGCTGATGCGACAAAAGAACAAACTATTAGTATTACTGTAATAACGCTTTTGATCATGTTGGTTGGAGTTGACAAAAAATAAAAATTATTAAGTTAAGTTGCCTTGATTGTATAATTTTTAAAGAATAATAACAATGTTAATCCCCCTTTTCTTTTTTAAAGAATTATTAAGATTGGTGAATACTTAACCTTTATTAAAGGTATTGAGTAAATCTAACAATATAATTATATATTTTATCAAGCAATAATCTTATTTATCTTTATTTATGGAAGACTGATCCCAAAATGATGAATTTATTTGAAAAATAGTTTGAGTATTAGAAAAATTACTATAATTTTATTTGAGCAGTAAGTTGTTTATGTTATTCAGTCAATTAATTTTAAATGGAAATAAATTATGAGTTCAACATTTGCAAATAAAATACTAGAAGATTTTTCTTGCTTTGAGGATATTTCAATCAAAACATTTTTTGGTGGATTTAGTATCAATAGCAAAGGAGTCATGTTTGGATGGATTGGTAAAGGTGAGCTATATTTAAGGGGGCATGATCACTATCGTTCAGTTTTTATTGATTTGGATATGCCCACATTAACACTACCAACCGCAATGTCTAGAAAATCACTTGATTATTATAAAGTGAGTGATGAATTGTTAAAACATCCTAATAAGCTTCACGCTATGGTCAAAATGGTCATTGAATATGCTATTTTAGAACATAGTGAGAAAATTCAATTAAAAAATCAGCAAATTAAGACTTTACCTAATATCAACTTATCTTTGGAAAAACTATTATTTAGCGTTGGTATAACCAATATAGAAATATTTAATAAAGTTGGTTATCTGGAGGCTTTTTACCGAATTAAGAGTATAAAATCGACTATTTCGGACAATGTTCTATTTGTTTTGTATAGTGCATTAAATTATTGCCATGTAGAAGTATTATCTAAATCGACAAAAACTGATATTGAAGTTGCATATCAAGATTTTTTAGACAATATATCGGATAATTAAGTTGTAAACTTTTATCTATTATTATGATTATCAGTCAACCATGAAAATAACAGTTATCCTGAAATCAATTCATGTTAGGATAACTGTTTTTTTGTAAATATTGTTATGAAGACGTTCTACGACGTGATGTTCGTTTAAATGGCTTTGGTGTAGGTAAATTCGTTAATAGTGCTGTTGGATCGTATTGGCTAACAGGAATAGCATGATCAATCGCTTTTTCGATAGCGGGTAAATTTTGTGAGTAACGTTCACAAGCAAGTGAAATAGAATAACCTTCTGCACCAGCACGACCAGTACGCCCGATTCTATGTCTGTAATCATCACAGTCATCGGGTAAGTCGTAATTAAAAACATGTGTTACATGAGGAATATGTAAACCTCGCGCAGCCACATCTGTTGCCACTAAAATATCTAAATCGCCTTGCGTAAATTGTTCAAGAATCGATAAACGTTTCTTTTGTGCAATATCACCAGTTAATAATCCAACTCGATGGCCATCTGCAACTAAATGGCGCCATATTTTTTCACACGCAACTTTGGTATTGGCAAACACAATACAGCGATCTGGCCACTCTTCTTCTATTAGTGTTTGTAACAGCGCTAATTTATCTTCATTCGATGGGAAAAATAGTTCTTCTTTTATACGATGACCAATTTTTTGTTCTGGTTCCACTTCAACATATTGTGGATTATTCATATGCTCAAATGCTAATTCACGGACATTATGCGTCAGTGTTGCAGAAAATAGCATAGTTAATCGTTTTTGTGGTGGCGTCATGTGTCTAAAAATCCAACGAACATCCCGAATAAATCCTAAGTCAAACATACGGTCAGCTTCATCTAAAACAACAACTTGTATTGACTCAAGATTTATATAATTTTGTTTAGCATAATCGATCAAACGACCTGTCGTTGCGATGAGAATATCGACGCCAGCTGATAACATTTTTAATTGTTTATCATAACCATCACCACCAAATGCTAAACCTAGTTTTAGACCTGTTTGTTCTGATAATACTTGAGCATCATGATAGATTTGCACAACGAGTTCGCGAGTTGGCGCGATAATGATTGCTCGAGGTTGGTTGGTTTGATGATCAGGTAATGGTTGATGATTCAATAAATAATTAAACGTTGAGGCTAAAAACGCGATGGTTTTTCCTGTCCCTGTTTGTCCCTGCCCAGCAATATCAATTCCTTTTGTGGTTAACGGTAACGTCTTTTCTTGAATTGGCGTACAATAAGTAAAGTCATTTTGATCAAGGGCTTTTAGTACTAATGGATGTAAAGGAAACTGACTAAAAGTCGTTTTGGTGAGATAGGATTGAATCATTATGGTTTCAAAGTTAATTATCAAAGTTTTTTAATTATAACATATTAGTCATACTGACATCACTAATAATTATCTCCTATTATAATAATTACTAGCGCGTGCTTTGAAAATATTTTAACATTTAAAACCATAAAAATTATATTATTATTGGAGATAATAAAATGAGTCATAATATTGTTGCGTTAACTGAAGCAAGTTTTGAGAAAACCATTAACGAAGCAACTAAACCCGTACTAGTTGATTTTTGGGCTGAATGGTGTGGTCCTTGTAAAATGGTTGCGCCTATTTTAGAAGAAATAGCTCAAGAATATAGTGATCGTATCGTTATTGCTAAACTAAATGTTGAAGAAAATCCTAATATAGCACCTAAGTTTGGTATTCGTGGCATTCCTACATTACTCATTTTCAAAAATGGTGAAGTTGTTTCAACACAAGTTGGCGCGTTATCTAAAGCCCAATTGAAAAGTTTTATTGAAGCACAACTGTAATAGTTGTGATTGCTGCCCTCACAAAATCAATAAAAAACAGTAATAAGCGTAATAAAAATTACGCTTATTACTGCTTAAATCAAGTGCGTTGTTATATTCAATAACATAATTAAATATAGACAGACTACCTTTTTTAGTGTAAATTGCTAACTTCTTACGAAAGCTCCTTTCTGCAATCCATTGTTTTTATTGATTAAGTGGGTGAACAGTCTATATTTAAACGCATAATTATCATTGAAAACTTAGTAATTCATTGCGTTTGTATATTGTAAGAAAGAGATTTTTTTATTAATAAATGAAAGAAATATACAAAAATAGCAGTAATTGCAAACATATCAATTTTATCCTCAAGAATTTTTAAAATTATGAATTTAACTGAATTAAAAAACACTTCTGTTTCCGAGCTTGTAACGCTTGGCGAAAAAACAATGGGTCTTGAAAATCTTGCTCGCCTTAGAAAACAAGACATTATTTTTGCTATTTTAAAACAGCATGCCAAAAGTGGTGAAGATATCTTTGGTGACGGTGTGCTTGAAATTTTGCAAGATGGATTTGGCTTTTTACGTTCTGCTGATAGTTCGTATTTAGCGGGTCCTGATGATATTTATGTTTCACCTAGTCAAATCAGACGATTTAACTTGCGGACGGGTGATACAATTGCCGGTAAAATAAGACCGCCTAAAGAAGGTGAACGTTATTTTGCTTTATTAAAAGTTAATGAAGTTAATCATGATAAACCTGAAGATGCCCGCAATAAAATCCTCTTTGAAAACTTAACTCCGCTTCACCCAAATTCTCGATTACGTATGGAACGAGGTAATGGTTCAACAGAAGATATCACAGCAAGAGTACTTGATTTAGCATCACCTATCGGTAAAGGTCAACGTGGTTTGATTGTTGCTCCACCGAAAGCAGGTAAAACCATGCTTCTGCAAAATATCGCACAAAGTTTAGCGGTAAATCATCCTGAATGTGAGTTAGTTGTCTTGATGATTGATGAACGTCCTGAAGAAGTTACCGAGATGCAACGTTTAGTTAAAGGTGAAGTGGTTGCTTCAACTTTTGATGAACCAGCAGCAAGACATGTTCAAGTTGCGGAAATGGTAATTGAACGAGCAAAACGTTTAGTTGAACATAAAAAAGATGTGATTATTCTATTAGACTCAATTACTCGTTTGGCGCGTGCTTACAATACTGTTATTCCTTCATCGGGCAAAGTATTAACAGGTGGTGTGGATGCAAATGCTTTACATCGCCCTAAACGCTTTTTTGGTGCAGCACGTAATGTAGAAGAGGGTGGTAGCTTAACCATTATTGCAACAGCATTAATTGATACCGGTTCAAAAATGGACGAAGTTATTTACGAGGAGTTTAAAGGTACCGGTAATATGGAAGTACACTTATCTCGTAAGATTGCTGAGCGTCGTGTTTTCCCTGCTATTGATTTTAATCGTTCAGGTACACGTAAAGAAGATTTAATGACTTCGCCTGATGAACTACAAAAAATGTGGATTCTACGTAAGATCTTAAACCCAATGGGTGAAATTGATGCGATGGAATTTTTAATTGATAAATTAGCGATGACCAAAACCAATGACGAGTTTTTTGAAATGATGAAACGCTCATGATTTTGGGAATCAATTAGCTTAGTCAAAAATAAAATAGCCGTATTATATCTTGATACGGTTTTTTTATGGCAAAATATAAGATAATTTATAAAACCCGTTTAAGTTTTAAGTTGTAAAAACCTTATTATCAAGGTCATGTGAGATTATATAAAGGAGCCAAATCATGTCTAAACAACAAATCGGTGTTATTGGAATGGCAGTAATGGGGCGAAATCTTGCTCTTAATATTGAAAGCCGTGGATATACTGTCGCGATTTATAATCGCTCTAAAGATAAAACCGAGCAAGTGATGGCTGAACATCCCGATAAACAATTGGTTCCCCATTTTACGATTGAAGATTTTGTTGCTTCATTAGAAAAACCGCGCCGTATTCTGATAATGGTACAAGCAGGTAAAGGAACGGATGCCGTAATTGATGAGCTACGCCCCCTGTTAGATAAAGGCGACATTATTATTGATGGTGGTAATGCCTATTTTGAAGATACCATCCGTCGCAATAAAATGCTTTCAGATGAGGGTTTTAATTTTATTGGTACTGGTGTTTCTGGTGGTGAGGAAGGAGCACTTAAAGGACCATCTATTATGCCTGGTGGTCAAAAAGAAGCCTATGATTTAGTTGCACCAATATTAGAGAAAATCGCAGCCAAAGCTGACGGTGAACCATGTGTTACTTATATTGGACCCGATGGCGCAGGCCATTATGTGAAAATGGCTCACAATGGTATTGAGTATGGTGATATGCAGCTAATTGCTGAAAGCTATTCAGTATTAAAACATGTGGTCGGATTAGATAATGAGCAATTATCAAGTGTGTTTACTGACTGGAATAAGGGCGAGTTAAATAGTTATTTAATTGAAATTACTGCTGATATTTTTAAATATAAGGATGAACAAGGTCAATATCTGATAGATGTGATTTTAGATGCAGCAGGTAATAAAGGAACCGGTAAATGGACCAGTCAAAGTGCATTAGATTTAGGTGAGCCTTTATCATTGATTACTGAATCAGTATTTGCCCGTTACATTTCGGCTATTAAAGATCAGCGTGTTGCTGCGGCAAAAGTTTTAAAAGGGCCACAACAAGTGACTTATACTGGTGATAAAAAAGAATTAATTGAGAAGGTTCGCAAAGCACTTTATATGGGAAAAATTATCTCTTATGCTCAAGGTTTTGCACAACTCAAAGCTGCATCAACTCATTATAATTGGCAGTTAAATTTTGGTGAAATTGCTAAAATATTTAGAGCAGGATGCATTATTCGTGCACAATTTTTACAAAAAATTACTGATGCTTACGCAGACAATAATGATATAGATAATTTGTTATTAACACCTTATTTTTCTCAAACAGCTCAAGCTTATCAGCAAGCATTACGTGATGTGGTTTGTTTAGCCGTTCAACAAGGTATTGCAGTGCCAACGCTTTCTGCTGCTATTGCTTATTACGATAGTTATCGTTCGCCTGTTTTACCAGCGAATTTAATTCAAGCACAACGAGATTATTTTGGTGCGCATACCTATAAACGTTTAGACAAGGAAGGTGTATTTCACACTGATTGGTTAAATATTGAATCGTAATTGGTCGTAATACTGTTACATCTATTTTTTAGTTAGAGTGTAAGTATACCTTCCGCTCTAACTAAAAAATTCTTTGAATCCGCCCCGCTTTATTAAGCTCATTTCTATTATTAAAAATAAAAACCGTTGCGTGCATTAATCTTAGGCTTGTCAAGCAATTTTATTTTTTTTAAATTGTAGAAAAACACAATATATGGTGTATAATCATAATATATTTACTATATATAGTATCAGTCAAGCGATGTGAAAATTCCGGCGTATATCAAATTAAGTCTAATATTCTAATAAAGATTTAAGAAATCCCGATAATTATAATGAGTATTAACATTGATATATGACCCATTAACCGCTAATAAACCATGAATATTGAGGAGTATATATGCCCGTAGTCATCAAACGTGATGGTTGTCAAACCGCATTTAATGAAGGTCGGATTAAAGATGCCATAGTTAAAGCAGCTGTTGCTGCTAATGTGAATGATCCTGATTATTGTGCTGCTGTTGCTCGCGTTGTGACTAATCAAATGACAGAACGTGAAAGTGTTGATATTAACGAAATTCAAAATGCGGTTGAAAATCAGTTAATGTCAGGACCTTATAAAAAACTGGCAAGGACTTATATTGAATATCGACATGATCGTGACCGAGCGCGAGACCAACGTAGTCGTTTGACTCAAGATATTCGCGGCTTAATTGAACAGAGTAATGTTGCAATTTTGAACGAAAATGCTAATAAAGATAGTAAAGTTATTCCAACACAACGCGATTTGTTAGCCGGTATTGTAGCAAGGCATTATGCTAAACAATACTTATTACCAAAAGAAATATCACGCGCTCATGATTGTGGCGAGATTCATTATCATGATTTAGATTATGCACCATTTTTTCCTATGTTTAACTGTATGTTAATTGATTTAGATGGTATGTTGACCAATGGCTTTAAAATGGGTAACGCTGAAATTGAGCCACCAAAGTCGATTGCAACAGCGACAGCGGTCACCGCACAAATAATTGCACAAGTTGCGAGCCATATTTATGGTGGTACAACTATTAATCGTATCGATGAAGTGCTAGCGAAATTTGTTACCATTAGTTATCAAAAACATAAACAAATCGCTCAAGAGTGGGATATACCTAATCCAGAGGCATATGCAGAAAGCCGTACTCAAAAAGAGTGTTATGATGCGTTTCAATCTTTAGAGTATGAAGTTAATACTTTACATACTGCTAATGGCCAAACTCCTTTTGTTACTTTTGGTTTTGGTTTAGGAACAAGTTGGGAATCACGTTTAATTCAAGAATCTATTCTAAAAGTTCGCATTAAGGGGTTAGGTAAAAATCATAAAACAGCAGTTTTCCCAAAATTGGTGTTTGCCATCAAAGATGGTATTAATCACAAGCAAGGCGATATTAATTACGATATCAAAGCGCTAGCGTTAGAGTGCGCAAGTAAACGTATGTATCCTGATATCTTGAATTACGATAAAGTGGTTGAGGTTACTGGATCATTTAAAACCCCAATGGGATGTCGAAGCTTTTTAGGTGTTTATGAAGAAGATGGTGAGCAAATTCACGATGGACGTAATAATCTTGGCGTGATTAGTTTGAATCTGCCGCGTATTGCCATTGAAGCCCAAGGTGATGAATCTCGTTTCTGGCAAATTTTAGATAAGCGTTTAGAATTATGTAAAGAAGCCTTAATGACACGTATTGCTCGTCTTGAAGGGGTAAAAGCTCGCGTCGCACCTATTTTATATATGGAAGGGGCTTGTGGTGTGAGATTAAAAGAAAATGATAGTGTTTGTGAAATATTCAAAAATGGTCGAGCTTCGATTTCTTTAGGCTATATCGGTATTCACGAAACATTAAATGCACTTTATGGAAATAAAACGCATCCATTTGACAATGATACATTGCGCGAAAAAGGCGTAGCTATTGTTCAGCGTTTACGACAAGCCGTGGAACAGTGGAAAGCTGAAACGGGTTATGGATTTAGTTTGTATAGTACGCCAAGCGAAAACCTTTGTGATCGTTTTTGTCGACTTGATACGGCTGAATTTGGTGTTATTCCAGGGGTAACAGACAAAGGTTATTATACAAATAGTTTTCATTTAGATGTAGAGAAGAAAGTTAATCCATACGAAAAAATAGAATTTGAAAAGCCTTATCCTGAAGTAGCTAATGGCGGTTTCATTTGTTATGGTGAATATCCTAACATGATTAATAATGTTAAAGCATTGGAGGATGTTTGGGATTATAGTTATAGTCGAGTTCCTTATTATGGGACTAACACCCCGATTGATGAGTGCTATGAGTGTGGCTACACTGGTGAATTTTCGTGTACAAGTAAAGGTTTTGTTTGTCCAAGTTGTGGTAATCATGATTCGTCAAAAGTCTCAGTTACTCGCCGAGTTTGTGGCTATTTAGGTAGTCCTGATGCTCGTCCATTTAATGCCGGTAAACAAGAGGAAGTAAAACGACGAGTTAAACATTTAAACAATGGTCAAATTGGATAATGTTAATTAAATAGTTATGAATTATCATCGTTATTATCCTGTAGATGTTGTAAATGGTGAAGGCACGCGTTGCGTGCTGTTTGTCGCAGGTTGTGTACATCAGTGTCCTGGTTGTTATAACAAAAGTACATGGGGAATCAATTCAGGTGTGCCTTTTACACAATCGCTTGAAGATCAAATTATTAAAGATCTGCAAGACACAGAGATCAAACGCCAAGGATTATCGCTTTCTGGTGGTGATCCTTTGCATCCACAAAATGTTCCAGCTATATTAAAATTAGTTCAACGGGTTAAATCAGAATGTATTAACAAAGATATTTGGCTATGGACGGGGTATAAACTTGATGAATTAACCGCCGAACAACAAGCAGTAGTGCCTTATATTGATGTATTAATTGATGGTAAATTTATTCAAGAACTTGCTGATCCTCGGCTGTTATGGCGAGGAAGCAGCAATCAAATCATACATCGATTTAAACAATAAAATTATTTGCCATTATTGCGATTTGTGTAAGTTTAAAAGATAAGAAATCGCTTCACGATAATTAATTTCTAGATTTTCACTGCTAGACGAGGTGATGTGTAAGTCAGTAATTTTACCATTATCAATACCATAAACCCATCCGTGCAAATTAACTTTTTGACCGCGCTGCCATGCCGATTGAATAATGGTTGAGTGACCTAAATTATAAACTTGCTCAATGACGTTGAGTTCACATAAAATATCTAGGCGAATATGCGCTGGAAATTCACCAATAAGTGAGCTATATCGAAACCATAAATCTCGAATATGTAGAAGCCAATTGTTAATTAAACCTAAATCTGGGTTTTCAACAGCTGAGCGTATTCCACCACATCCTAAATGGCCACAGACAATAATATCTTCAATTTTAAGTACATCAACGGCATATTGGACGACAGATAAACAATTGAGATCGGTATGAATGACTAAATTACCTACATTTCGATGGACAAATAATTCACCAGGTTGCAATTTAATCAGTTTTTCGGCAGGAACCCGGCTATCAGAACAGCCGATCCATAAAAATTTAGGATTTTGGGCAATTGCTAGTTGTTTAAAAAATTCGGGATCTTCTTGCTCAATTTTTTCTGACCACTCGTGATTAAAACGAATTAAATCGTTTACATTTACCATTCATCTATTCCTTTAATATTTCATTATTATAAGATTGTATTATTTTTGAAAATAAACTTTATATTATTTAATTGGTTTCAATGTGTTGGATTTTACTTTTCATTATTAATTTTCGCCACATTGGTGTGGTTAAAATTTTGGCCTTGATAATTTTGCTGTATAATTTTAGACGTAATAGTAGTGTTTTTTGGTAATACAGTTTATTGGGTTTTGCTTGGCCGCTATTTAATATTTTACTTAGAATCTCAGCGCTATCGAGTGCATAGCTAATGCCTTCCAAAGAACTTGCACTAATAAAACCAGCCGCTTCACCGATTAAAAATATGTTCTCATTGCCCGTGTAAAAATCGCGTAAACGATTTGGATAGATAACGAGGCATTTTTCAGTTTTGACTAAATCACTAAAAATAAAACCTTGTTGCGTTAATTTTTGTTTTAACTTTTCGAAATGTTGATTTGCTTCTTTTTTTGCAAAGGCTCCACCTAAAATAAAGTAACCATCTTTAGACATACTCCATGCATAACAGTTAGTTAAATTGTTGTCAAAAATGCAAGAATAAAAAGGTGTAGTATGTTTTTCAGCAAACCATTGCTGAATAGCGACATATTGTCTAATGGAATGTTTAGGGTAACGCATTCGCCTTACAATGGAATTAGCACCATCAGCACCTACGACATATTGAGCAGTGAATTTTTGTTCTCTATTATTTTCATCAACATAAGTGACTTGGTATCCATCAATGATTCTTCTTACTTCTTTGCATAACGTATTATGTAAAACAGTAACGGTTTCGGGAATGAGTGACTTTAGCCATAGATCAAACTTATGTCGATCAAAGCTGATATAACTGCGTTGATAATTACGAACTAGTTGAGTTTGCAAATCGATGGTTTTAACGCTAAATATTTGTGGATCGGTTAAAATGTCAGCAGGTATGTTTAATTTTTGTCTGACAAAAGATTTTTGCGCATCATTTGCCAGTAATCCACCACATGGTTTATGAAAGCCATCATGACCTGTTTGGTTTTTTTTGTCTAGTGCAATAATTTTAAATGAAGGACTAAGTAATCGTGCCAACGTACTACCGGCAGGCCCTAGACCAATAATTGCAATATCGTAATCCATAAAATTATGTTATTTGCCCTATCAATTTTTGACTAATGTTATATTATCACATTTAAAGTGAAATGTGGCTAATCAAGGACGAGAATAGGGTAAGTTAGGTATCGTTGACATAGTATTTATTAAGCTATATGGATATATAATCCCATATAGCTAAGTTAAAATTGGCTATTTTTAACTGGCAACGGTTGTCAAAAAAGCTTGGTTTAATTCTTCAAAGGGTAAAGTTCGGCTAATTATGACTAAACGTGATAGTTTTTCTGCCGAATCTTGCCAGGGTGAACCATAATCAAAGCCAACGACTTTGTGGACGCCTTGAACAATTAAGCGTTGTGGATTATTTTTGATAGCAAGTACACCTTTGTATCGTAGCATGTCATTGCCGTATTGCTCGACTAAATTTTCCATAAAAGAGCCAATTTTTTTGATATCAAGCTCACCTGCTTCAAAAAGATAAGAGCAAATATCATCATTCCATGATTGAGTTTGCTTTTGTCGAGGCAGAACAGTGAAATCGGCCATAAATTTTTTGGCGGGATTAATGACAAAATAGCC
The DNA here is from genome assembly GCF_026536145.1 of Gilliamella sp. B3464. Classification (NCBI taxonomy): domain Bacteria; kingdom Pseudomonadati; phylum Pseudomonadota; class Gammaproteobacteria; order Orbales; family Orbaceae; genus Gilliamella; species Gilliamella sp. B3464. The sequence continues at coordinate 27,496 of NZ_JAFNOQ010000015.1, forward strand.
TTTATGAATACTTAGATCATCCGTTAGATCAAAAGCATGTATATCAATCCACTGCGATTTAGGTATTTGCCCGTTTACGGCTTCAATGATTGTGGCTTTATGGTTGATGTTGTTAATTCGATTAATCACTTTTAATTTTTCTGAATTACTAATGCAGTCAGTTTTAGTCACAATAATGCGATCTGCAAACCCAATTTGTGAAAGCGTGACGCGATGCTCATCAAGATGCTGTAAAATATGCTGGGCATCGACTAAAGTAATAATTGCATCAAGTTGAAAGCTTTGACGAATCAAATCATCAATAAAAAATAGTTGAATAATTGGTGCAGGATCGGCAAGTCCAGTTGTTTCAATTATTAATCGATCAAATAATAACTCTCCTGCTATGCGCTGATCGTGTAATTGGTATAAGGCATCGGTTAGCTCTCCTTGTACTGTACAACAGATGCATCCATTAGTCATTTCAACAATTTTAATGTCGGTTGTTACATTTAGCAGATGGCTATCAACGTTTATCGGGCCAAACTCATTTTCGATAATAATTATTTTTTCGTTAGGATTCTGTGCTAACAAATGATTAATTAATGTGGTTTTACCTGAACCTAAAAATCCAGTTAATAAAGTGACAGGTATTGATGGGGAACTGGTTTGTATTGTCATTTCTTCATTCTTTACTATTTAGCAACTAGCAACATTTGAATCCGCCTTTACCACCGTAACGTGCATCTTGCCTTTCTTTAAAAAACTCTTCATAAGTCATAGGCGTTTGTTCTGGGTGGGTAAGTTTCATATGTTGAACATAAGTATCATAATCTGGAATACCGACCATAAGTTTAGCTGCTTGGCCTAGATATTTTCCTGCTTTGGCGATTGAATCAAACATATTTTATCTCTTATTAGCTAAAGATATTGATAAGTAGATCTTATTTCTTCATTATAATCTGTGACACATAAATCACGAATTACTGTTGATTCACTATAAAGTGCTAATTTGTTTGAGTCAATTGCTGATTAATACTAATTTATACAATGCTATAAAAGCTAAAAAGAAAGTATAATTTTGATTAATTAAATTCAAGTGGTGATGTTTTAAAAAAGGTTTCAATAAATTGATTTATCTATGAGTAAATAACTTTTATAATATCGGGCAATTTAATTCTAATAAGAGTCTATAATGGAAAAGTTTCACCTTACTGGTCCAACTTCTTTAAATGGTGAAGTTGTGATTTCTGGGGCTAAAAATGCAGCCCTACCTATTTTATTTGCTGCAATTTTAGCTGAAAAACCCGTCGAAATTCAAAATATTCCTAAGTTAAAAGATATTGATACAACGTTAGAATTACTCAGTCAGTTAGGTGTGAAATGTACCCGCAATGGCTCGATTCATTTAGATGCAGGGCAAGTTAATAATTATTGCGCACCTTATGAGCTAGTCAAAACTATGCGCGCATCCATTTGGGCATTAGGCCCATTAGTTGCTCGATTTGGTCATGGTCAAGTATCTTTACCTGGGGGATGTGCTATTGGTGCTCGACCTGTTGATTTACATATTATTGGCTTGCAACAACTAGGGGCAACAATTTCTCTTGACGAGGGTTATGTTAAAGCAACTGTCGATGGTCGATTAAAAGGCGCACATATTGTAATGGATAAAGTTAGTGTTGGTGCTACTGTGACTATTATGTCAGCAGCAACATTAGCGGAAGGGAAAACGATAATCGAAAATGCTGCCTGTGAGCCTGAAATTGTTGATACTGCTAAATTTTTAAATACGTTAGGTGCTAAAATCTCGGGTGCTGGTACCGTGCGTATTGAGATAGAAGGCGTAGAGCGATTAGGCGGCGGCGTACATGAAGTGGTTTCAGATCGCATCGAGACCGGTACCTTTTTGGTCGCAGCAGCGATATCAAAAGGTAAAATTACCTGTCGTAAAACAGATCCAAAATTGCTTGATGCTGTATTATCTAAACTAAAAGAAGCGGGCGCTGATATCCAAACTGGCGATGACTGGATTTGCTTAGATATGCAAGGTAAACAGCTTAATGCAGTTAATATCCATACTGCTCCTTATCCTGGGTTTCCAACTGATATGCAAGCTCAATTCTCTTTACTTAATATGGTTGCTCAAGGCACAGGAATTATTAAAGAAACAATTTTTGAAAATCGATTTATGCATGTCCCTGAACTTATTCGAATGGGCGCTAGAGCCGAGATTGAAGGTAACACTTTAATCACGCATGGAGTTGATAAACTAAGTGGTGCCCAAGTTATGGCAACTGATTTACGTGCTTCAGCTAGTTTGGTTTTAGCCGGTTGTATTGCTGAAGGTTCGACATTGGTTGATCGTATTTATCATATAGATCGTGGTTATGATAATATTGAAGATAAGCTTAGAAAATTAGGCGCTAATATTGAAAGAATTAAGTAGTTTTTAACTTAAAATACTTGTAAATACAACGTAAGGTGATAAAGGAGTGTAATCGTGACAAAACAAGCTTTGGTCTGTTTATCAAATGGTTGTGAAGAAACAGAAGCTGTAACAACAATTGACCTTTTAACCCGAGCGGGTATTAATGTTGCCACCGCAAGTATTTCGCAGGATAGAGAAGTGCATTGCTCAAGAGGGGTGACTATTTTAGCTCAAAAAACTTGGCTTGAAGTTAAAGAACTTAATTTTGATGTTGTTATTTTACCTGGTGGATTAAAAGGCGCAGAAAATTTTCGTGATTGTCCTGCGCTTATTGAAAAACTACAGCAAACCCATCAAGCTGGAAATATCGTTGCTGCAATCTGTGCTTCACCAGCAATGGTTTTACAGCATCATCATTTATTTCCTAACGCTTATATGACTGGGTACCCAACAACGAAAGATGCCTTTCAACTTTGGAAAGATGAAAGAGTTTATTTTGATCAAAAAAATAACGTGATTACCAGTCAAGGTCCTGCCACATCGATTGATTTTGCGCTAAAAATTATTGATGTTTTACTCGGTCGTAAAAAAGCCGCTGAAGTTGCACAGCAACTTGTTCTACCATCAGGTATTGAATGCTATCAATAGGTATCAAATGTCAAATTCACATTTGTATGAAAAGTTAGTAAAACGCGCGACACTTAGTGCTGTTTTAATTTCTATTGTTTTGATCATAATAAAACTGCTAACTTGTTGGCTTACAGGATCAATAAGTTTGTTGGCATCTTTATTAGATTCAAGTATTGATTTGCTTGCTTCAGGATTGAATTTTTTTTTGGTTCGTTATGCGTTAAAGCCGGCAGATGATGATCATACTTTTGGACATGGTAAAGCTGAATCACTAGCTGCTTTAGCACAAAGTACTTTTATTATAGGGTCGGCAACAATTGTATTGTTGTCGAGTGTAAAATCAGTTATTTCTCCTAGTGAAATTCAGGTTCCTTTACTCGGTATCATTATCTCAATTATATCGACTGTCATAACTGCATTTTTAGTCTTATATCAAAAGTACGTCATAAAATTGACAAGAAGTAAAGCAATTGAAGCTGATATGTTGCATTATTCTTCGGATATGTTAATGAATATTGCTGTCATATTTGCCTTAGCTTTAAGTTGGTATGGCGTGGCTTATGCTGATGCTTTTTTTGCTTTCTTTATCGCTTTATATATTTGCTATAGCGCTTATCAAATAGCTTATAATGCTATTCAAGATTTACTTGATCGCGCTTTACCGGATAGTGATAATGTCAAAATTGCTGAAATTATTGCTGCCTATCCCGATGTACGTGGTTTTCACGATCTTAAAACCAGACAAGCTGGACCATTAAAATTTATTCAATTACATCTTGAGCTTGATGATGATATGCCTTTAATCCAAGCTCATGCTATTGCCGATAGTGTTGAAAAACGTCTTTCAGAAGAGTTCTCACCGGCAACGGTCATTATCCATCAAGATCCTATTTCTGTTGTTCCTATCGAAATGATGCAGTAGACAATTTCAGCAAAATAGCTTTTATCATCTATTGTTAGATATCTGTTTAAACTCTATAATAGTTAAAATTTAATTAGTTGGAGTTATTTTGTATGATAAAAAAAATAGGTATTTTAACGAGTGGTGGTGATGCTCCGGGAATGAATGCTGCTATTCGAGGAGTAGTTAGAACTGCATTAACAGAAGGTTTAGATGTTTATGGTGTTTATGATGGTTATTTAGGGCTGTGTGAGGATCGCATATCTCAACTTGATCGTTATAGTGTTTCCGATATTATCACTCGTGGTGGTACTTTCTTAGGCTCAGCTAGATTTCCTGAGTTTAAAGATAAAGAAGTAAGACAAAAAGGTATCGCGAATTTAAAAAAACATGGTATTGATGCATTAGTGGTTATCGGTGGTGATGGTTCTTATATGGGAGCTATGCGACTAACCGAAGAAGGTTTTCCATGTATTGGTTTACCTGGTACTATCGATAACGATATTCGTGGTACTGATTATACTATTGGTTATTTCACTGCATTAAGTACAGCGGTTGAAGCTATTGATAGACTGCGTGATACTTGTTCATCACATCATCGAATTTCTGTTATTGAAATCATGGGGCGCGATTGTGGTGATCTAACCTTAAATGCAGCGGTAGCTGGCGGGTGTGAGTTCATGATCATTCCTGAGGTTTCTTATACTAAAGAAGATTTGATTGAAGAAATTAAATTAGGCTTTGCTAAAGGTAAGAGACATGCCATTGTCACTGTCACTGAGCATATGTGTGATGTTAATCAGCTAGCTAAAGACATTGAAGATGCGGTAGATCATGAAACTCGTGCTACTGTTTTAGGACATGTGCAACGTGGTGGAAGTCCTGTTCCTTATGATCGTATACTTGGCTCACGTATGGGTGCATATGCCGTTCAATTACTTCTAGAAGGGCATGCAGGTAGAAGTGTCGGTGTGCAAAATGGTAAGTTAGTTCATCATGATATTATTGATGCAATTAACAATATGAAACGACCATTTGATATGGATCTTTATAATACAGCAAAACGTCTTTTCTAGCGGTGAGTTTGATCCCGCACGATTAATAGTGTTATGAAAATAAAACAATTTAGGTGAATGCTTATTGGTAATAATTTAACCAAATAAGTATTCACTTTTTTCATTGAAGTTCTTAGTTATCAGCTGATAAAATTAAGTTAGTTCGTTATTCTTAAATAATAGTCTTTACAAAAGTGCAAATTAACTGGTTTATGCACCACTTTAGTCATTAGCATTGATAAATGCTTCAATAAAGTTTCATTTCATTATTATTATCAATTATAAGTAATTAATTATTGAACAGGGGAGATAAATAATGGCATTAAATTATTTAGAAGATCATGAGCGTTTCTATGTTTGTGATGCTAACAATAAGCAAATAGCAGAAATGACGTTTACTAGAGTTGGTCAAAATAAAGCAACAATTAATCATACTTATATTGATCCTGAATATCGTGGCAAAGGGATTGCAGATAAATTATTAAATTTGGTTGTGACCAAATTGCAACAAGAACAACGTGAAATTATTCCTATCTGTTCTTATGCAGCTAAAAAATTGATGAAATAATACTGGAACCATATTCAAATAAACTAAAAAATTTGAATCAAATACTGTCAAGTTTTATTTTGATTATTATTTTTTTCAAATTTAGTTATAGTTAAGTGAATATGTGCTAATGTATAGCAATTCCCTAAACGTAGAATTTCGATATTTAAGATGGAATCTGCAAAATCACAAAAAATTCACTCAATCCACGTTTTACGTGGTGTTGCTATTATCATGATTGTTTTTAGTCACTGTTTAGGTGTGTTTAAAAATAGTAATTTAATTGCAAACAGTTACTTATTTTCTTTTTTAAATCTATTTGCCTTTAATTTCACAACATTTTTTGTACTCATTGCCGGATTTTTATTTCAACATTTGACTTATAAATTTAATACTAAAACTTACTATTTATCGAAATTTAAAACAGTAGTATGCCCATATATTTCAGTCTCTATTTTTTGTTTTCTGTTTTTTCATTATCAATATTTATCTGATTTACCGTGGATTTCATCAACAGAGCCTAGCATATTAAGCACAATAACTAAAATGATGTTGACTGGAACACAGTTATTACCGTTATGGTTTATGCCAATGATTATTATTATTTATTTAATGGCTCCTTTATTGTATATGTGGTCACATAAAAATTTAATTGTTGCTGGTTTAATGTCTATGTTTTGGGTCGTGATTTTTACCAAACCTGATTTTACTCAGCCTATTTTAAATTTATTGCATTATGGTCCGGTTTATCTAATTGGTATGATGATTAAGCAAAATTATCAAACTATTATGAAGGCAGTGAAAGATAACCTATTTTTGTTTATATCCTTTTTCTGTTTATGCTTTTTTGTGCCCTTTGCTTATCGATATATTAGCCAATTGGGTATTGAAAATCTTTATTTTGATACATTGCAAAAAATTATTTTATTCATATTAGCACTCTATTTATTGGATCCACTAAATCATAAAAACAACGATGGTCGAGTTTATAAATTTTTCTCTTACATGGCTAATATCAGCTTTCCAATTTATTTTATACATGAAATTATCGTATTAGAACTTGAGCAGCAAGTGATTAATTCAGCTATAGGAGATGTCATTAAAACTGATAATGGTCAACTCGCATCATTAGGTGCAATTAGCTTTTTAGTATTAACATTATCTATTAGTATTGTTATAGCTAATGCAATAAAATTTATCTTCAAAGATAAAGCTAAATTTTTTATTGGGGGAAGTCGCTAATCCTCAATTATTCGCATTGAAATTCAGCGCTTATGAGATATTTGTTATTATTTGACGGCACAGTAAGTGCTTTGCAATCAGAAACATAAATAGCTTTTTTGGTTAATTGAATACTATTTTCATACTGGCAAACGAAGTAAATCCAATCATTAAATCCCTGATTATAAGAATTTAAATCTTTCCAATGATAGTTTTTATTGCCCTTGTTTTCAGAGGGTATGGGTTTATCATTATTATAAAGATTAATGCTAGTTAGATGTGCTTTTGGTTTAGTAAAAGCATTCACATCGATATTAAAAGGTAAAGGACGATTATGCTCTAATACAACTGAATCAATATAAACCACTTCAGGACAATCAAATACCATTTCATCAGCATAACTATTGAACGTAAAAAGTAGACCAGTAGTTAATAATACAAACTTCTTCATTGTTTAACCCAATATCTTATTAAGCTTTCTATTATTATCAGATAATACGAGGATATTAATTCCTGTTCAAGTTAATAAACTAATATTAAAGTAATAAATTATTTTTTAATAAACTTATTAATGTTTATTTATTTTACGATAATTGTCTATACAACAATTAAATTGAGCAAATAAAACACAAACAGAAAAAAAATAGCAATAAACACTTGCAGGAATTTTTTAAGTGCCTATAATGCGCATCCACTGACACGGCGTTA
>NZ_JAFNOQ010000016.1:0-22530 GCF_026536145.1 Gilliamella sp. B3464
CGAAAGCCAGCTCGAAAGCAGAATTGGCCGAAATTGAAAAACAGTATGACTTAGTGGGCAAAATGTATCCACCCTACAATATTGAACACCAAGCATAGACCTGCTTGTAAAGCAGCTTAAATATAAGAATAACTATAAATAAGGATTAAAGCATGAATATGAAAGCCATCTTGATATTAATACTCGCTGGGATAGTGTTTTTACTCACCAAGTGTGACTTTTCTCATTTTAAAGAGAAAATTCAACAAGAGTATGATGCTTCTAACCCTAATGGTGATAAGGGATTTTGTCTATCTTTTAGTGGGAAAGGCGTTTATCCTTATACATCAATAAATACCTTTCCGCCATATACTGATGCTCTTGACATCATAGGTAATAACCGTTTAAATCAATCATTACACGCTTTTAGCCAAATGGGGTTATTTAGCGAAGAGCCTACCGGTGAAGATGATGGCAAACCTATTTATCGTTACAGTTTAACCCCTTTTGGGCAACAGCATTTTTACCGTCAATCATCTACTGATGGTTTTTGTTTTGGTCGAATTGTTGTGCAGAGCCTTAAAAATTCATATGAGGATATGCCTACTGATGACGATGAAATAACTTATATTTCTGGAAGAAAAATAAAACCAGTCTATTTTGAATTTACCATCGAAAATTTGCCTGAAGATTGGTTAAAAGCCAATATGCCTTTTATCAAAGAATTATATGGAAAAAAAATGGAAGAGCTTTTAAGCGAAAAAGAAGGACGTTATAAAGCGTATTTTGCCAAGGAAGCCGGCGCCAAAGAGTGGCATATTGTAAACGGAATTATAATTCATAATGGATTTTTTTTACATCAAAGGGACTAACGTTATTAAAAAAATTGGCGGTATTAGGTATTTTTTAACAGTATAAAAGATTAATATTGCTTGCGAATACAAATATTATTAATTATTAAATAAAAAATAATAGGAAATAAACAATGGGTAAATTGCGTGGCGTTATTCGCTTAGGCGATTCTACAGATCATGGTGGCAAAGTTATTTCGGCCTCCTCAACAACAATTATTCAAGGAAGGCCCTTAGCGCGCATCGGAGATATGGTTAGTTGCCCGAAAAAAGATCATGGTGTCAATCCCATCATTGAGGGAGAGCCAACCTTTCTTGATCAGGGTAAGCCCGTCGCGTTAGATGGTCACCATGCTGCTTGTGGATGTGTGTTAATTTCATCGCTAACTAATGTGGGGAAAGGTTAATGTCTGTTGATTTAACATCATTACCCCCCACCCTACCTAACCCCAAGAAATTTAACTTTTTATTTTGGGGGGGGGTATTAATCGTTTTTGTTGTAATAGGATGCATCACTACCTTTGTATTGAGCTTTTTTTACACCATAGCTAATTTATTATTTGTATTCGGAGCATTAGTCTTACCAGTTTTAATTTGGGTGTTTATATTTTTGTATGGTCTTTATTATAGAGGTTATCGAGAAACCTATATTAAACAATGGAACGCTTACCGAGATATACGCTATCAACAACTGGTTAACTACGCAAGGCGTGGGTTATATGTTTTGTATTACAACCTTACCACCGAATATAGTGAATATAATAATGCCAACGGTATTGTTAATAACCGATTTGCACTGATTACTAAGCGTCATCCAAGTGGTAGTAGTATTATTCCACATAGTGCATTATCCTTACCTAATAATGTAAATAGTGGTGATTTTTATGAACGATTAGAGCCACTATTTAAACAATGGCAACAGCATTACAAATCTTATTTTAACCAGTTACCATCGGATTTGAACATTCATGTGCGTTTTTTTATTGATTCAACAAGTCCAATCGAGAATCTTGAAAACCTATGGTCACAAACGGTAGGTTCACTTATTCGTACTTCGAGTTTTAAAATTGAAGACACTAAAAGTAGTTCTAAATTTATAGAAGCATGGCTAGACAATAGTGATCATGATGACGATTTGCTACTTGTTATTAGTGCTCATTTATTTAATTCCCCAACAAAAAATGAAGGCGAATTTGCATCATTAATGCTATTAGCAGGCGAACGCGCAGTTAAAACACCATTTTTATCAACCTTACAGTTACCTTTAGTAAAAGTGTGCCGTAGTGAACAGACAGATTCATTAAGTCAAACAATAGATAAAGCTCTATTGTGGGGAAATACAGATAATAAACGTTTTGACGGTGTTTGGTATGGCGGTATATCAAACGACATTAATATTCAAATCATGAATCACTTTAATGACATTGATTTCAAACCAAACGGCATTTTTAATATCGATACCTCGATTGGTTCTGTAGGTTATAGTACTTATTGGCTGGCATTAGCTTTAGCTGTAGAAAACACACTAACAACTAAGAATAAACAGTTTGTGATAGTCGGTAATCCAAACATTAGTGCTCAAGTTGTTGAATATTTGCAGGGAAAATAGAACAAATGAAAAAAATCACTATAACTTGGATGATATTGTTATTTCTGATTGCAATTATCGTTATTTATTTTATTTGGCAAAACAGTTTTTCTTTTTTTACGACCAATGGCGATAAATGGTTAGCAACAACTGTCGTAATCATTATTGCATTGGTATTATCGCATCTAAACAATTTGATATTTTTGTCATTAAATAAAATAATAAAATTCAACTTCAAAATGATGGATAAAAGTCATATTGATACTGATGATAAAAAAACAAAAAAATCCGAAAAGACTGGTTTTTTCGATGAAATAGTTAAGTTTTTTTATAGTCGCTACGGCATCTTTTGGCGCTATAAAATTCGTAAATGTTTAGTATTAGGCTCAGCTTCTGATGTTCAAGCTTTATTACCGAATTTAACAGCTGAAGGCTGGCAATTATGTGATGAGACGTTAATGATTTATGGTGGGGATATACAAGATGAGATCAACACTCCTTGGTTGCAAGCCTTAAAAAAACAGTTTTCTCGTTGTGTACCTTTTTGGGGAAAACCAATTAATGCCTTAATTTGGGCTTTACCTGAGCATTATTTAGATAATACACGGCAACATCAATTAGCTCTCGAAAAAGCAGTAGTCCAGTTACATAAACGAAATAAAATATTAAATTGGTCGGCGCCACTTTATTTAGTTGCAAGGCAAAAAGAAGAGTGGTCACAAGCTGGACGCATTGAACAAAGTGTTGGCGTTTTCTTTTCAACGTTAAAAAAAGAGTCAATGGAGTCTGTTGATTTATCACTTAATCAATTAGCCAAAGATTGTAGTAAACGTGGAATACAACAAATTAAAAACAATATTTGTCACGCCTTTTTATTGCAAATTAGTCAAAATTTAGTTAAAGGTGATATCACTAATATTAAGCGTTACTTGACCTTGCTGACTTCCTTCCCTTTCTCTCCTTGCGTTCGTGGTCTGTTTTTTATGTCTAACCAGCAAAATTCAAATCACGATTCCTCTTTTTTTGAACATTCATTGTTAATGACACCAACATGGCAGTCAATTAGTGATGATGCAAATTTACAATTTGGACGAAGAATGGGGATTCAATGGGGGTTATTATCTTGTTACGCTTTAATTGCTGTAATGACAGTGACAAGTGTTGCATTACTGACTTCATTTTTCCGTAATGCATCACTAATCAATGATAGCGTCGAATTGGTTAAACAAGCTGATAATTCAGTAACGCAAAACTATACCGTTCAATTGCAAACTCAATACCAGTTACAACAACGTTTAGAACAGTTACTTTTTCGGCAACAACACGGTGCACCATTATCGTATCGATTTGGCTTAAATCATAATAATGAGCTATTAAATAAATTGTGGCTTACCTATCGTGCAACCAATTCACGCAATATTGCAACGCCATTTTATGACAATATAACTCAGTACTTAACATTACTGACTGAATTACCACCAAATGATCCTAGACGAAATAAACTGGTAGAATCGGCATACGATGCATTGAAAGCTTATTTAATGATGAATCATCCGGATAAAAGTGATGGAGATTATTTAAGCAAATTTGCTAGTAAAATATGGCGTGCACCTCAAGGAGTAAATGATGGTGATTGGTTACGTTTAATGCCGGATTTGGTTCGTTTTTGGGGACAAGTACTCAATATGCATCCTGATTGGGCACTATCTAGCAATCCGCGTTTGATTAAAGACGTCCGCCAAATTTTGATTAATAATATTGGTGTACAAAATGCGGTAAATACCCTTTACCAAGAGATGATTCAGCGAGCAAGCCAGCACTATGCAAATCAAAACTTAAATCAATTGCTTGAAGGTTTAGATAGCCGATTACTTTTTTCGAATGATATGGATGTACCTGGTGTCTATACCCGAAAAGCTTGGGATGATACCATCAAAGATGAAATTGATAATATTGCTAAGTCACGTAAAGAACAAATCGATTGGGTATTAAGTGATGGGGTAAATGCATCAACATCATCTATTTCGCCCGAAACGTTAAAACAACAACTTACTGAACATTATTTTAGTGAGTATAGTGCCGCTTGGTTACAATTTTTAAATACAATTGAGTGGCATAAAGCCGATAATGTATCGGATGTCATTGAGCAACTCACTTTACTGGCTGATACCAGACAATCACCATTAATTGCGCTTATGAATGTGGTGAAATACCAATCAGAAGTGGCATATACTGGGGATGGATTGTCCGACAGTTTGATTCGTTCAGCACAAGAACTTATGGGGAGTAAATCTCAAACAGGATTACCTAAAAATAATGAAGCATCAGGTCCATTAACAGCAACTTTTTCACCTGTGAACAACTTGCTAAAAAATGACAATACTAATGGACTTTCTTTGCAAACTTATTTACTGAGAGTGACACAAGTTCGCCTCAAGTTACAAAATGTTACAAACAGCGCAGATCCTCAAGCAAGAATGCAAGAATTAGCAAAAAGCGTTTTTAAAGGGACTTCTGTCGATTTAACTGAAACACGCGATTATGGCAACTTAATCGCGGCAAATCTTGGTGAGGAGTGGTCAGGGTTTGGTTACAATTTATTTAAACAGCCTTTAGAACAAGCATGGCAAGTCGTTTTAGAGCCTGCCGCCACAAGCTTTAACGATCTATGGAATAATTATGTGGCAAGTCAATGGGAAAAATCGTTTTCTGGTCGTTATCCATTTAAAGACAGAGAAAATGATGCATCGTTAGCGGAATTAGCGCGCTTTTTACGACCTGACACTGGAATTATCGATCGTTTTATTATCAGTGAATTAAGTGGTGTATTAGAGAAGAAAGGTGGAAGCTGGGTTGTGAATACAGCTAACGCGCAGGGCTTAAATTTTTCACCTAAATTCCTTGAAGCTTTAACACTATTTAATCAAATTGCAACAGAAATATTATCAAGTGGTGATGTTGCTTTGTCGTTTGATATCATGCCTCGCAGTGGAAATAACATCGCGCGTTCTGAATTGGTAATTAATAAACAAAAATTAGAGTATTTTAATCAAATTCCAACATGGCAACGCTTTAACTGGCCAGGCGATGGCTATTCACTTTCTTCACAATTGAGTTGGAGTAGTGATGCATCTGGAATGCGTCTTTATAAGTACTATAGTGGTGATTGGGCATGGATACGTCTACTTGAATCAGCATCTGTGAAACCATTAGATTCAAGTCGTTATGAATTGATTTGGAATGCACCCGATGATCGTAAACTACGCTTTATTTTACGCACTCAATTAGGTGGTGGTCCGTTGACATTGTTAAAATTGCGGAATTTTTCATTGCCGCAAAATGTATTTGAATAATGATGTATTATAAAAATGGAATATTTTTATGTTTAGTCAACTATTGAACCGTTTTTTTGGACAGCAAGATCCAAAAGAATCCATAGCACAACAATTAAATCAACATTGGGCGGATTGGTTACAGCCAATTAGTTTAGATAAACCAGCGGGTGAAGATTTAACATATTCTGATTCTTTTCAAGAGATTAAAGAAGAAATAACTAAACTTTCAGGTATTAATTACACGCTGATTGCAACAGAAAGCGAAACTATCTTGAAACAAAATAGTAAAGATATTCGTGTCGCCACTTATTATTGCTTGGCTCGTTTACATATTGATGGTGCAGAAGGGTTTGCTGATGGGGTTGAGCTACTAGCAGGATTATTGGACAAATTTGGTGAATCGATTTACCCTTCCCGTCACAATATTCGTAAAAATGCCATAGAGTGGTTAGCTAGTAGTAAATTTATTGATGAACTGACCCCATTACAGCCGATACCAGAAGCGTGTTTAACACGTATTATTGTAGCATTAAACATGATTGATACCTGTTGTAATACGTTATTTGTAAATGAAGATCTTAATCACCCAATTAGCGCCCCTGATTTAACAGCTTTAGTTCATTTTTTTACAAATGGAATCAAGCAAGCGCCCAACCTAAATAAGACGGAAGAAAACACCGAGGAGCCACCACCTTCCCCACCATTATCTACACCAATTCGTGGCGAAGGTGAAGTCAAAATCAGCTCCCAACGAGACTTACTCGAACAAGCTAGAAAAATGGCTTCTTTTTTACGCGAAAAACCTGAAGGCTACCTAGCAGCAGGGCGTTTTTTACGAGTTATTCGTTGGGATACCATAAATGATTTACCACCAGCGGATCATCGTGGGAAAACACGATTGCCAGCACCAAGAACAGAACTCAAACAACATATTAGTCGTTTAATTATTCAACAACAATGGCATGATCTTTTTGAACGAGCCGAGGCTGCATTCACCGAAAGTGCCAATCACTTTTGGTTAGATTTACAACGTGCAACCATAATAGCATTACAAAAAATGGGAGAACCTTATCAATCTTGGGCTGATATTTATCTAACTGATATTGGTTTGATGCTAGAACGGTTAAACGGCGTTGAACATCTTTGTTTTGAAAATGGGATGCCATTTGCCGATGATGAAACACTAAGTTGGATAAGTAACAATGCCCGTATTCACCATTTAGATGAAGGTGAAAGTATGGTACAAATTGCGGTATCGGGCGAAAACGATTGGAATGAGATTGAAAAACAAGCATTAGAACTCGCACACACTGAAAATTTAGAGAAATCGTTTCAATGGTTACAAAATTTACCGTCATTACGCTCTCCTAAGCAACGATATTTTCTACAATACACCCAAGCACGTGTAGCTGAACAATTTGGTCAACAAGATGTGGCACTAAAACTGTTAATTGGACTTAATGAACAACAACAAGGTATCACGTTATTACAATGGGAACCGGAATTATTATTTGATGTAAAACGATGTTTACTACGATTAATGAAACAAAAAAATCATCTCAAAGATGGTATAAAACCAAATCTTTCTGCTCAAATTGAGCAGTTACATCATGAATTAATGCAACTCGATCCCGCAAGAGCATTAAGTGTAATGTAAAATGATTCATGGTATTTGGATAGGAATAATAAATAATAATCAAAGAGACAAACAATGGATGATCTAATTCTACGCTATTACGAATCAGAAATGCGCTATTTGCGTGAAGCAGGAAAAGAATTTGCGAAAATTCATCCTGATAGGGCAAGTGAACTAAATTTAGATCGAGTAGGTGATCGCGATCCTTATGTAGAGCGTTTATTTGAGGGCTTCGCTTTCTTGACCGGCCGCTTACGCCAAAAAATTGATGATGATTTACCTGAACTCACTGAAAGCCTGGTTAGCCTACTTTGGCCACATTATTTACGTTTAATCCCCTCATTATCGATTATCGAGTTAACGCCCAATTATGCAACACTATCGCGCCAAGAGCTCATTCCTGAAGGATTAAAAGTACAAAGTGAGCCTCTTGGACAAGCTGGCACTAAATGCCCTTACCGAACAACCCAAGATGTCCTATTACAACCAATTAAAATTAGTCAAGCTAACTTAGGATTTCATCATGATGGTCGGAGTATGATTACTTTGCGTTTAAGTTTTGGTGAGTTAGCAGATTTTGAACAACTTGATCTATCTAAATTACGACTTTATTTGAATGCTGATGGCCCCATTGCATCGACATTGCATTTTGCTTTAACGCAGCAAGTTGCCTCCATGCATTTACGGTATTCAACAAACCCGGAAAATCGGGTAACAATTCAAGGCAAAATAACCCCAGTTGGTTTTTCTGATGATGATCGGTTATGGTTAAAACCAGATAATGCTTTTGCCGGCTATCAGCTTTTATTGGAATATTTCGCTTTTCGTGAAAAATTTATGTTTGTGGATCTTCATGGACTCAATATTGATGATGTACCAGAGCATTGCCGTTATATCGATATTGAGCTCATTTTAAATCAAAATTGGCCAACCGATATGCCGTTTAATCACGACAATATCCGTTTACATTGTGTTCCTGTTATCAATTTATTTGAATTAGAGGCAGATCCGATCGTTGTTAACCAATTGGAGAGCGAGTATTTACTTAGGCCGTTACTTCGTCAAGATGGACATGTCGAGGTTTATTCTGTTGAACATGTGGAGGCAATCACCCGTAATGGTCGTTATCACTATGTGCCTTTTACCAGCTTCAAACATCGAGGAGGAATGTTAAGGCATGATGCACCTGAAAGATATTATCATACACGTGTTCGCAAAGGTGCATCAGGATTACATGAAACTTGGTTAATTCTGGGCGGTAAGATCTGGGATAAAGATGAAATGTTAGAAACCGAAACATTATCATTACAAATTACCGGTACAAATGGTATGTTGCCGCGTAAAGTATTACGCAATGCCCGTATTGATGAACTTTGTCATGCTCAAAACAGCATAAGCCGCGTACATAATTTATGTTCGCCAACATTACCATGTTATCCGCCAACGGAAGATCGCTTTTATTGGCGCGTTTTATCGCATTTAGCACCGAATTATCTCTCCTTGATGAATGCAGAAGTGTTACGAGGAACGCTAGCTTTATATGATTGGACCGATAACGAACTCAATCGTCGACGATTGGAGGGCATTGTTAATGTCTCTCATCGAATGATTAAGCGTATCGAAAAAGGAATGCTACAGCGAGGTATAGAAATAGAGGTGACGCTCAATAGTTATCAGTTTGCCGGTGAAGGCGATGTCATGCTTTTTGGTGAGTTGTTACATCAATTTTTTGCCCTGTATGCCGATGTAAATTTATTCACTAAATTAGTTATTATTCCTTTACCAACAGGAAATAAAATTATATGGAATCACAGCAAAATATCGAAAACAGCCTTTTAATGCAAACACTTGAAAGTGTTTTGCCAAAAATGAATTTTTATCGTTTTTGTCAATTACTTGAGCAAATGTATGCAAATGAACCTATACTTGGCAAATACGAAACACCCGCAGCCGATCCTTTGCGTTTTGCACCATCGATCGATATGTCTTTTCCTGCTAGTGAACTAAAATATATCGAAAGAGCACCTTATGTTAATCGACCCGCGACAGTAAGAACGCGATTTTTAGGATTATATGGGGTTGACTCGGTACTACCACTGGGCTTACTTGATAATATCATTCGTCGTGAAGAAAACTATCAAGTGATGACTGATTTCTTGGATATGTTTAATCATCGTACCATCACTCAGTTTTATCGTATTTGGTTAAAATATCATTATCCTGCGAGTTTTTTAAGTGGAGGAAAAGATCCATTATCAAAATGTTTGCTTGGATTAACTGGACTGGGTATCAAAGGCACGGTAGAACAAATTGGTACGCCAGCATCACGTTTTTTGGCATTATTAGGTTTAATCACACAAAAAACACGTACAGCTGACGGTATTGTTGGCTTGGTACGTGTTTTAGTACATGATGCAAAAGTAGTAGTAAGTGAATTCTACCCTATTTGGCAGTCAATTGATAACCCAGCACAATTAGGCGATAAAGTACAACCGGTTAGTTTAAATGGAGGGGCGGTATTAGGTTCTCGTTTTAGAGAGTGTAATCAAACCGTTCATATTGCGATTACTCCTCAGTATGAACAGCAAGTGATTGATTTACTGCCTGGAGGGCAGTTACATCGTGATTTGATGGCTTTATTACGCGCTTATTTAGGTTATCAGGTTGATGCCAAAATGACACTTTGTATTCAACGTCGATTTTTACCGCGAAGTCAATTAAAGCCTAACAATAGTCGTCTAGGTCAAACAGCATCATTAATAAAAAACACGACTAATGAAAAGATTGAGGATGAAGTTGCTGTGAACATAGGCCACTACTCTGGAATAGATTATGCTGCATAATAGAAAAGGATTAAGTATGAAATTAATTAGTGTCTTGATAATAAGTATATTAACCATAGGATTAACAGGTTGTGGAATTGCCCAAAGCGTATCAGAAGGTGCAGTTGGCTTAAGTAATTCTGTTTTTTCATGGGATATTAGGACAATACATCTGGATTTTATTGCGAGAGCAGAATTAAATATGGATGATGACAGCCGCTCTTCACCTGTTGTTATTCGTATTTATCAATTAAAGGATGACAAAACATTTAATTCCGTTCCTTATCAGGATCTGGTCAACCAAGATAGTGATGCACTAAAGGAATCATTAATTGAAAGTAAAGAATTGATTTTGAAACCTAACACATCAGTTTCTGTTGATGTTCCTTTTGATAAAAAAGCTGAGGTTGTGGGAATTGCCGCACTTTATAAAGACCCTAATTTAAAGGAAAATAGTTGGCGAATGGTATTAACCCGTAGTGATTTAAATATCACTAAACCACGGCAAATTATTGCAAGCCAATATACTATAAAACTAGTGGATGAAAGTAAATGAGTGCTTCATTATACGATATTCTTTATGGCTATTTTCAATCAGGCATCCCCATCGACGATGTGGCAGAAAATGAGCAAACCATTATTAGTGTCATGGATAATATTGAACGTATCTTAAATAGTCGGGCTGGTGCAGTAAAACATATGCCCGATTATGGCTTACCTGATATGTCAACCATCTTTCAAGCCCTACCCTCATCAGCTTATATTTTGATGAGAGCAATAGAACAAACACTATTAAAGTATGAACCTAGGTTATCTTCTATTGATATCCATATCGACGATAAAAACCATGATACCATGGTCCTTGCTTATGAACTAACCTGCCATTTAAAAGAAGGTGGACTTGTCAAATATGGAACTTATTTTATGCCCGATGGTAAAGCTCGTTTGAAATACACCCGTAATGGTGTCACTGTTAACAAAAATTGACCAATTAAATAATAAATTTTAAGTTAATTATTTTCACATTAAATTTATAAAATCGTTTAGCAATCAAAATAAATAAATTGGCGCCAAAGCATGTTATGGCATACGATTTGGCGATTGGTTTGGTTAAAGGAATTTGTTCCACTAATTTAACACTATTACAAAACTGGCGACATTATGCCGATTGGCGTGACCCTGCTAATACTGATAAGGAAGCAATCGAGTATATGAAAAAAGGAGTGCTTCCTAAAGAAATAAAGGAATCAATGGGTTATCCAGAAAAACATATGCCAAAAACTGTCGTTAATAAATATATTTCTTCTTGTTCTACTGACGCAGGAATACAAGCACAAACTCAGGAACTTTTAAAAGACAAATATGAATTACTAAGTACTTACCCAAAAGTACAGTTTTATTTACCTGAGCCTGATTTAACAACGGAGTAAACTATGTTAGCAATTATCTATCTATTGATTACAGCTTCATTCACTATACTTGGGCTTGTTAAGCGTTGGCGAATATGGACAGCTGTCTGTTATTTCGCCTTTTTACTGGTATTTTGTGCGATCATTCCCTTACCAGGCGAAGATAAAAAAAGACAAATTTCACCAACGCAAGTAGTATTCCGATTTGATGCCTATCGCTATTTGCAGTTAACCGGCTCTGACTGCGAAGGCAAACTTTATTATATCGATGAGCAAAAACAGGTTTATAACGAGTTGGCTATCCATTCGGCTGAGGTATTAACAGAACCGTTTGCACATGCTGTTGGGGATTATATTCTAATTCCTCGTACTGATTACGCAACAGTTCGTTATTCCCAAGATGGAGGGAGAACTTTTAAATCAATCGATGTTCATGGTTTTTCTAATATTCCTCGTCCCGGACGAGAACAGATTAAAGGAACCGTTGTTGTTGGAAATCAATTATTTATGGATACCACCAACGGAATTTATCGCTCTCCAAAACCATTTGGCTCCCATATTCAAGTTGATGTGCTTTCATCTAAAGACGTCGAATATTGGAAAGACGGTGAACAATATAATGGTGAACGGTGGCAAGGTAATATAACCGAGATGCCAAAGATGCCCAGTGATTATAAAGGCTGGTACCATTGGCAGTGTGATATTAATAAAAAGCAGTACGAAATAATTTATAATCGCTATGCACCATTAATAAACTTGCAAGCTAAGTTACGTCAATCGATAGGGTTAATGAATAAAGGAGTACAATAATGTCACGATTAAGTAAATTCTTATTAATCTTTTTTATTATTATCCCTCTCTGTTTATGGGGCGTGATTGTAATGGTTGGCTCAATGTTACCTGAAAAAAGTGAAGTCATAGGATTAACCGTGCCACAACCTAAACCTCGTCCCGGGTATGAACTTATTTATCCTGAAGTATATGCGATGGGACCTGATAAAGGCATCTTTTACTATATAAGCGATAAAAGACAGGTGGTGTATCGCTATGATGCAGAGCGTTATTTAGAGCTTCAAGGGGAAAACTGTGAAGGATTAATCTGGTATCACGATGATAAAAATAATATCCACACTCGCATTGATGAAACTTTTTACACCAAAGATAAGTTACCAAAGTTTGAATATTATAATCCTGGGCATGCATATATTGCAGTTCCTACGCAAGATTTAACCGCAGTCATGTATTCACTCGATGGCGGTAACACGTTTATTAAAGGTACTGTGCCAAGCTACTCAGCAGTATCCGGTGATGAGATAGAACGCTTTATTGGAATAGATGATAAACCTTTAACGGTAAATTTTGAGGATATTCACCCAAAAGACTCTTCTGCATATAACCATAAAATCACAATATCTGGTAATACAGGTTATTTTATTTTAAAAAATGGGGATGTGATATTTGGGGAAACCGTTTTTTTTAATCCACATTCTGATCTAAAACAAGAATATCAAATTTTACGTCACCCAATTCAGGATGAATCTGTCAAATTAGGTGGGATGTACTGGGAAATTTATCATGATCCTGCTTATATCGAACGTGTTGAAGCTTCCAAAAATATCAAAATTGAGCCTTATCAAGGATGGGATAGGATTCGTTGTGAAATAGGTGCTGAAAAATAATAAGGGGGAAAGATTAATGAAAGGGATCATTAGATTGGGTGATCGACACACTCATGGTGGCAACGTGATTAGTACTTCCGGAGCCGATTTTGCCGGTAAGCCTGTTGCTTTAGTTGGAGATAAAGTCTCATGCCCTAAACCAGGCCATGGTATAAATCCAATCATTGAAGGCAATGCTACATGGCTAATGTTTAATACTCCTGTTGCTGTTGACGGATGTAAATGTGCATGTGGTTGTACACTTATTTCAACATTACCAATTGTTGGGAGTGAAAAATAATGCAGTGGCATCAACCTGTTATGGAACAAGGTATCAAACCCAATAATTTTGCCTGGTGGTTTTATGCTAGTATTTTTTGATTTTTTCAACTGGATGAGAGCACTTTTTATTGTAAAGCACCTAAAAAACAGAGTTATAAAGTTGAAAACCACCGTATATTTTAGTCAATATTACTACCTAATTTTGTTATATCAATAAGTGTAGATACTTTAATTAATACGCTCTGTTTTTTTAACTTTTTTAATGTGGATTTCACCATTTCGGTACTTTTGACTTCTTTTAGTTTGGTTGTTTTTAAAATGGATCCTTCATCTGTAACCTATTTAATGAAAAGCTTTTTTTAATGTTGAAATAGTTATCCTATCTATTTTTGCGCTTCTCCTTTAGTAAGACTTTTTACAACACCTTTGCCTTCCCTATAAGGAATTTATCGTGTTGGTATTGCTGTTATCTGAGATACCTTCCCAACACCAATAATTAATATTTTTAAAAATTGATAATCAAATATCATACCAAATCACCAATATTGTAATTTAACTACAATTATTGTAAATAAATTGCAAAATATATTTATATCAGTAAAATAGCATACCTATATAAAAATAAACACCAAATATCAATAATGATGAGGTGTTTAAATTAACCATAACCAAATATTTTATAAGGATATTTTATGACAACAAAATCACTTACGTTAAAATCAAAAACAGAAGATATTAAAAAGTCTGCATTAATTCTTATCGAATGCCAAAACGAATGGATTCATCCTGCTGGGCATTTATACCAAAGCTTTAAAGATAAAGATCTATTTGAAAAATCAATCAAAAATATTGAATCAAGCTTATTTTATGCAAGGCAAATTCACATGCCAATTATCCATTGTGGTTTGAGATTTCAAAAAGGTTATCCAGAGTTAGCTAATGGAAAAACAGGCCTAAGGCATGCAATTAGTCACTTTGGTACATTTCCTATCGATAGTTTTAATTCGCAATTTTATGAAACATTAACACCAAAAAATGAAGAATTTATTGTAATGGGTAGAACCGGATCAAGTGGCTTTGCTGGTTCTAATTTAGACATTTACCTTAGAAACAATAGTATTGAAACACTTTATTTAGTAGGATACGCGACCAATGTTTGTGTAGAATCGACTTTTCGTGAAGCTCAAGACAAAGGCTATTTTCCAGTCATCATTAGTGATGCTACAGGTACATTCGATAAAATTCAGCAAGAACACATGTTGAAATACACAGTTCCTCATTACGGCGAATCGATAACGACTAAAGAATTTGAACGATTGTACGATGATCGCTAACTTCTTAAACAATATTAATATTTTCAATAGATTCAATTTAATATAAAAAATAAGTTAGGCTGTCCCAACATTGGGATAGCTATATCATACTCATCAAATTTAAGCTAAATATCAACTAACAGTATTAAAGCAATCAATAACAATCTGTTTAAATTGAAATATAACGAATCATTAGTAAGTACTTTTTGCTCTTATCTAAAAATATGTCAATGATTGTGAGTTAATTGTTTTGATAGGATTAAAAAATTAATAAGATACCAATTAAATATAGATTTTAATATAAAAGAGATTAAGGGCACTGAAAACTTTTTATCTAATATGAGTAAAACAAGTGAAATCTTAGTAATATAGCAAAAAGCTAAACACTAAATTTGTGTGAAGAGATTATGAAAAGAATAACATCATGATTATTAATAACAATTAGAATGTTAACCTAGTTGAGAGGAGTAGAAAATTGTGAAGTGCAAGAGCTTGGATAACGATATAAAATTATCCCTTTAATAATGACAATAGATGGTGAACTTATAGAGAAGAAAAGCCCATACCAAGGTATGGACTTTGAATGTAAATACATACTTATAGTTTAAAGTAAATGTTCATATTTTGTGAAGATTTCATGGATTTTATTGATATCAGATGCAGTTAAATCTTCTCGGCTAAATGTAGCATATAACTTCATAACACCCTCTGAAGGAGAATCATCAATTGTACTGTAAGCCATTAAACGTGGACAAAATTTAGCCATTGATTGTGCTGATAGTTGTTTATTAATGGTCACATTTTTATGTTTATATACTAATGATTTCTTATTAACATGAATAACATAAACACCATCATTTTCTTGTTTATCTTCATCTCGTGAAATAGAATCATTGTCCCACCTAAGAAGGCTACCTTCCATGTACTTTCCAAGACCAGAAGAAATAAAAGCATGTGGATGGCTTATTGCCTCCTCTCCTCCCCAGTCAATACCACTACTTGAAGCTTCAGACATCACAAAAACAAGACAAAGATTAGAATCAACCGTACCTAAGTTATACTTATTATGATCAAAGATAACTACACTTTTCACATTAGAGCGTATACCATTAATAAGTATTTGAGGTTGATCATAAGTCAAATCTAATCGATTACTACCTATAATGCTATACTTAATATGATTAGTATTTTGATGTTTTGATGCAAGATAAAATAATCCCTTACATTTTTGATCTAATCCTTCCTTTACTAAGTCATTAATAAGTAATAATAAACACTGACTATCTGGTCTTTCTGACTTGGTAATATAATCTTCATAAATTGCATAAGCCTTTTCACTCACTGTAGTAATTCTATTAATATTATTACCATTATCACTACCGTAATTAACAGAACCTAAATTATTTTTATTCCAATCGACATTTGAAACTTTAATTGCTAAACCTGACATAAAAACTCTCCACTTATTTTTGTTGTTTAAAAAATTTGATTAAAATCGATATTTTAGTTTTAGGATTTAATCAAAATAAATTAATTTTGTTGCTCGCTTAAATGGTAACTAAAAATAACGCACCAGTTATATAAATGGTAATCTTTATCACCTATACGATAGACAATGTTATTATTATCATGCAACTCACCAGCATTCCGATTCGCTATATCGAAAAAACCATAAGTAATTATTAGATTTTTTGGGCTCTCTTTGCACTCTATACGAAGCGTATCACAATTATTATCATCACTAAGTCGTTCAACTTTAGTTATAATTTCTTGCTTCAATGAATTTTTTATTGAAAACCCTCTATTTGGGATAGTTAAATTTTTCTCTTTGAAATATTCAGGTTTATCAAATGTTAAACCAGATTTATTAAATTTCAGGTTTAAAAATTTACCGTTAATAGTGTGAGAAATTGGATGTAATGGTTGCCAATCTTCACCCGATATAACTTTACTCAAAACATAACCGTAATAGGCACCTAATAACTTAGAGCTTGGCCCTAATAAATGCCATTCATCATGATATCTCAACTGATATATAGGTGTAGCCAGATAGAATCCACTACCTTTTTCAAGCGCTAATTCTAATTTTGCTAATGCAACATCTGGATAACCTTCTGAATTTTTAGTAGAATAAGAGGAAGACACTTGATACATAATAAATGGTAAATCTGAATAATCATCACCTGTAATCGCCTCTATATCTTGGATAAGATCAGTGCGTAATTGTTTCAAGGCTTTTTTATATTTATTAATACCTGTACCATAATTGTACTCACCTTGAGTCCAAGTAATTGCCATCACCCTATATGATTTTCGTTGTTCAACTGCCATACGCATACCATTTCTAACATCTTCAAGGATATAATTATAGTACTCAGTACCTTTAGATAACTCTGATATAGACTTGCCACCTCTTGCACAGCAAGAAGAAAGTATCCATTTATTTTTTAATGATTTTTTATCAAACTCACGAAGAAACATATCTGCAGTGCCTGCAGCAGGTGTTTCACCATTCTCCCCATTCTGCCACTCACGATGATTGTCTAAGAACTGGTATTTATTTTGCGAAGCGTATCGTGTTTTGATACCATGATTAAACATTTTTGCTGACGATGAAAAACTAGTTGGTGTCTGAATTGGTAGTGAATTTGAACCTTCTGCTAGTGATTGACCATAAGTAATAATATGATTAATATCAGCAAGTCCTGAATCAGGTGGATAGATTAATGTTTTTAATTTAGCAGCAAATTGTTTATCAATATTAAATTCTGTATTACCCTCTTCATCAATTTTGAAAGAGACATTGCCTTGCTCATCAGCAATAGTAAAACCATTTTTTTGAGTATTATTGAATGAAAAATTTTCTGGTATTGACTTTTCAGGATCCAATAAATCGTTTAAATTTACCATAATTGCTATTTGTCCTTAGTTATATATAAAAAGCAAAATACAGTTATCAAATTAAACAAGGTTTGTTATAACAAACAAGTAACTAAATAAACCTGTTTTACTTTTATTCAATTTCAGTCTAAAAAACCTAAAATGAATAGCAGATACAACCATATGATTTGCTTTTAACATTTTTAAGTTATTTTTTAGACATCGATGTTGATGATCTATGTTGTTATAATTGATTTAAAATCACTCTCAATTTGAGAGCAAATTGGCGATTGATTTTAAATTCTGAAAATCCGTTTTCATCAATTCTAAAAACAACATTACCTAACCTATCAATAATCGAAAAACCATTATTCGGGGTATTAGTAAATGCTGAAGGTTCTTTATTGATAAAATGAAAGTTACCGTCTTTATCGATTTTTAAAACATATTCACCATTTCTATTACAAATATAATAGCCATCCTCTTTTACATCATAAAAATTTTGTGGAAGCGTGTTTGTTTGATACGGTATATCATTTAATGTTTCATTTGAATTTGTCATATTATTTTCACCTTTGTTATTCATATAAAAAATATAGCTAAATAATTAAATTAGATCTGATATTACTTTTCATAAATAAGAAGATATCATCCTCCACCATACAAATTTGTATTGTTCTATCTATTTGAAAATATGAGTTTTATAGTTTTTGATATATAAATTATTTTTAAGACAATATAATTACGTCTAATTAAAAAAAGCTTGGATTTTTTGATTAGCCTAATTTAATTTGCTAAAACGCGAAAAAATGATTATAAACTTCGATTTTTATTGAGGATAACTTATCGATAAAGCATACCTAGTTTGAAACAAGTAATACTTTAATTCATTTAATGTTTAGCTATTAAATAGTGATGTAAGCATACTTTTTTTAAATTTTTACACTTGAGGGTTGAATTGTACTTTTAAAAACATCGTAATTGCTGCCTAAAATATTTAACAATCATTACTAGAATTAATCATTTAAATTTATGGTAGATAGGTGGTTATACCCTATTTGTAGCTGCACTTAAAAGCTTCTATACCACGTTTTAAAACATGCACTTTTTCACTTTATTAGTTAGCATTAAGCAATAAATGAAAAGTTATTTGATAATTTAAATTATAATCATAAAGTTAAAATCTTTTTCTAGCCATTTATTAGCAAGAAAAAACCCACAATAATTGTGGGTTTTTAATTTAAAAATGAATTAATGATTATAGATATGCTTCGAATTCAGTAAAAATTTGTTGAATCTTAGTAATTTCAGATGGAGTTAAACCTTTTCCTTCAATTCCACTACTAAATGTAGCATACATCTTCATTGTACCGTTACCTGGATTTTTAATAGTGTTATAATTTAATAAAGATGGGCAGAATTTAGCACATGAACGCGGAACATATTTTGTTAAATTAACAGCACGATGACGGTAATCTAATGAAGTTCCATCAACATGAATAACATAAACACCGACAGGATCTTGTGGATCTTCAGATTTTGATACAGCAGCATTTTTACCATTATTCCATTTAAAGATAGCTTGGTCGAAGAAATCTGCATTACCAGCAGAAGAAAATGCATGTACGTGGTTTACTTCGTCTTCTCCGCCCCAATCAAATCCATAAGTAGAAGGTTTAGACATCATAAATACCAAACATAAATCCTTGCCTAATGAACCATCAATGATTTGATGATCATAAAGGTCTGCACGACTTTCGATTTTTGTTCCATCATATCGAACTGTTGGGTAATCGCTATATCGATCTATAACATTGTCACCGATTATACTATACTTAATATGCTCAAAGTTATTGTTAGGGGATGCTAAATAAAACAAACCAGTACATTTATTATGCAATCCTTCTTGAACTAACTTATTAATAAACAGTGCTAAAGCGAAATTGTTTGGACGAGCTTCTCGCTGATTACTAAAATCGCCGGTTTTTTCAATGTATTTCTTATAAATGGTAACTGCTTCTAAACTAATCATTTTTTCAATGTCAGCCATTGAAATTAAGTTACTGTTCTGAATTAGATCTTGTAAATTTGACATAAAATTCTCCATTATTTGTTATTTAAGTTAAAAAGAAATTTGCGTTCAACTTTGAATAAAAGTTTATTTCGCAAGGTTTTACTAATGTTATTACACAAGGTAATAATCGAAAATGACTCACTTTTTAGTAAAATAATAGCCAGTCATATCGATAGGTAGATAGCGAAGTTGTTATTAAACAACCTACTATTCATTTTTTTGATTAAAAGAATGGGTTATTGCATTGACTACCAACCAAAATGGGGGATAGCATTAATATAACGAGTTAATTTAGTATAAATTTAAGTCAATTAACTCATTAAAACCACGCTATGAAAGGGTGTTAAAATATGTATTAAAAACTGGGTATTTTTATTTGATACCTTACGCCGCTATAGAAAACAGAAATTAGATTAATAACCTATTGATATATCATTCTAATTTTTATCAACCACCTTACTGGTTTAAAGCTCGGATTGCCCTTTTATCTTGATTACACTTTTCAATAACATTGAGCAAATGTTCGTTATATTTAAGACTACTCGCAAAGGTTAATGGTTTAGGTGGTAAAGCAGGTAAGCAATCAGTTAATAAGCTTTCGGATATTGGTCGATTGATGTAAACTTTTTGCTCTTTCGTACAAGCTGTTAGTAATATCACTAGGAACATACTCATTAGCACATTGGTTATTTTTAAGTAAGTCATCAATTTTTTCCTGCAATTCTAAGGATTGATTTTCAAGGTTTCGTTTTGTAATTTCGTTATTAGCAATAATTTGATTATCTTTTATCGTTTTCTGTTCAAGCTGAGAAAGCTTATTAGTCAGTTCTTGAACTTGTTCTAACCTTTGTTTAGATACCTGGATTTGTTTTATATACAAACAAATTAATAACAAGCATAGAAACATAAAAACACCTGCAATTTTTGCCATTTTTATTTCCCTAAAAGATTAGTTAGAAATGATTAAATAAATCTTCTTCAGCTTGTCTACGATTAGCTAAGCCAATGCATGATTGTTTAACACCATTGACAGTTATTTTGTTCCAACGACAAAACTCTTTCGATGCACCAAGGTAGTCACCAATATTTAATTTTGCTAATAAAGTCGATTGGTTAAATGCTGATACACCGACATTAAATACAAATGAGCATAACGCATCATATTGGTTTTGATTTAACTTAACTTTCACCAATTTATTAATCGACTGCTCAACTGGATATAAGTCTTGCATTAAAAAACATTCAGCTTGTGCCTGACTTATTCTGTCATTTTCTTTTACATTTTTGGTGTGACCATAACCAATGGTCCAGATTCCAGCCGGACATTTATAGGCTTTGAACGCTAAACTTTCAAAACTTTTGATAAGTTCTAACCCTTTTTCACTAATAATCATTACATTGTCCTAATATTGTTTAGTGTTATAAATCTGTATATTGCATTGAAATTTTTTAGATAATTGATGGGAATCAGAAGAAATAAAAAAAAACATTATTAACTATCAATAAATAGTAAAAAAATAATCAATAATTTTTAGAATAATTTATTACATTGATTATGTGATTAATTTATTTCAATAATCTATAAAAATAACTTATTAATCATTATCTTTCATTTTTTTAAGTAACTTTTCTTCTAATATTTTAATTAAATTAGCGCCTGACCAGCCTGCCAAACCTGCAACTCCTCCAGCCATTTCAAAAGCCCAATTGAAATAACTAGCAATAAGGATGACCAAAGCACCCGCAAAAATCGATATAAATATTTGAGCAATTAACGTCCACAAAAAGAACTTATGACCATTAAGTAAGTGATAGCAATAACTGGCTAATGAGCCAAGTAACGTAACAAAAAATAAATATACAACAACTATCCAATGGATATTATCGGGATCTTTAATTGGCATATGTTTAACCTTATAAGTGTTTTTGAATTAGATAATTAAAATGAATGATGTTCGAATAGGTATAATGTGAGTTTTTTTAAACATAAACTAAAACACCAATGTTAAATTGGTTTAATTAATACTCAATTGTTTGATGCTAAAAAATAACTTATTTATCGATAATTAATATTAAGCAGAAAAATCTTATTTATCCTAACCATAACCTAGTAATGATTTTTTATAATCAATCTACGCGATCTGATTGAGATAATAAGAACGATAATTTGTACAAATAGAAAGGTATAAACATTTTTAATTTTGATGGAATTGGTTAAATGTTACTTTATGAT
Source organism: Gilliamella sp. B3464 (assembly GCF_026536145.1). Lineage (NCBI taxonomy): Bacteria > Pseudomonadati > Pseudomonadota > Gammaproteobacteria > Orbales > Orbaceae > Gilliamella > Gilliamella sp. B3464. The sequence goes on from NZ_JAFNOQ010000016.1 coordinate 22,061, forward strand.
TTTATTATAAGATTTACTAAATAAAATAAATAATTATAAATCAAACAATATCGTTTAAAACAATTCAAAGGATAGGATCATTATCACAATATTGGAGTGTAATAAAATGACGATTTTAAATACTAACCAATAACAAATATATTAACATTATATTTTTATTGTTTTTTATTCAATTTTTCGTGTTAAAAAGGTGGTGCAATAAAACAGAAAGTAGTCATTAAAGATAACGAATAATTAAACTAGGCATGCCATTAAACTAATAAATGATAAACAAAGCATATTATCTTTTAATAAAAAAATTAAAGACAGCCAAAATATATAATGAAAATATTTTAAATTAAACAACTTCATGTTAAAGCAATTAGATAGGTAATATCAATTTTAATCACATAACAAAAAAGCCCGTCTATTGCTAGCGGGCTTTTTTATGCGTTTAAATTTTGATTATGGACTAATTATATATGCTTATT
>NZ_JAFNOQ010000017.1:0-18147 GCF_026536145.1 Gilliamella sp. B3464
CGAAAGCCAGCTCGAAAGCAGAATTGGCCGAAATTGAAAAACAGTATGACTTAGTGGGCAAAATGTATCCACCCTACAATATTGAGCACCAAGCATAGGTCTGCTTGTACAGCAGTTTATTTATAATTTAAACTTAAGAATAACGATAGATAAGAGGTACATCATGAATATGAGAATAATCGTAATATTAATACTTGGTGGGATAGTGTTTTTACTCACCAAGTGTGACTTTGCGCATTTTAAAGAGAAAATTCAACAAGAGTTTGATGCTTCTAACCCTAATGGTGATAAAGGGTTTTGTTTATATTTTCCGGGGGAAGGCGTTTACCCTTATACATCAATAAATACCCTTCCGTCATCTGCTGATGTATTTGACATCATGGATAATAACGATTTAAATCAATCATTACACGCTTTTAGCCAAATGGGGTTATTTAGCGAAGAGCCTACCGGTGAAGATGATGGCAAACCTATTTATCGTTATAGTTTAACCCCGTTAGGACAACAGCATATTCGTCGTCAAGGAAAGTCTGATGGCTTTTGTTTTGGTCGGATTGTTGTGCAGAGTCTTAAAAATTCATATGAGGATATGCCTCCTACTGAAGATATTACCTATATTTCTGGGAGAAAAAGGAAACGAATCTATTTTGATTTTACCATCGAGAATTTGCCTGATGACTGGTTAAAAGCCAATATGCCCTTTATCAAAAAATTATACGGGAAAAGGATGGAACAGATTTTAAGCAAAAAACAAGCGCGTTATAGTGCATTTTTTGCCAAGGAAGCCGGTGACAAAGAGTGGCATATACTAAACAAAATTGAAATTATTGATGATGCATTTTTTTTAGCACAAAGGGACTAACGTTATTAAAAAAATTGGCGGTATTAGGTATTTTTTATACAGTATTAAAGATTAATGTTGCTTGCGAATACAAATATTATTAATTATAAAATAAAAAATAATAGGAAATAAACAATGGGTAAATTGCGTGGCGTTATTCGCTTAGGCGATTCAACAGATCATGGTGGCAAAGTTATTTCGGTCTCCTCAACAACAATTATTCAAGGAAAGCCCTTAGCGCGCATCGGAGATATGGTTAGTTGCCCGAAAAAAGATCATGGTGTCAATCCCATCATTGAGGGAGAGCCAACCTTTCTTGATCAGGGTAAGGTAGTGGCGTTAGATGGTCACCATGCTGCTTGTAACAAACGATCATTTATTTCATCATCAACACGAAATGAAAACCAATTTTAATTATTTATACACTAATTTGACTTATATTAGGCTCCTACTCTATTTATCTGGATTAATTTAAACCAAATATAAAAATAAGTAACTAAAAATCTGTCTAAATTTCACACATGATCACATTTCATAAAATACATGGTTTTGATAATCGAAATAGCTTGGCAAATTATTAAACATTGTTTAAGATGTTGGTTATAAAAAATATAAATTTGTGAAAGTTATTATAGATTTAGTGTTGAATCAACTTAATCAAACCACTTATTCGAGCAGGATGCTTCATTAAAATAATAAATTATAGCCAATGGAAAAAAATAACTTTTACATAAAAATTATCTATTTTGCTTTAGTAAATATTCAAATTTAATAAGGAAAAAAAAGGAAAACATATGTCAAATAGTTATCAAAATGAAGTCCCTCCTGCTCGCGTAAATATTCATTTAGATCTCCATACTGGTGGTGCTAAAAAGAAAGTTGAATTACCGCTAAAGGTATTATCTATTGGCGATTATGGTCGGGGCAAAGACAAACGTCCATTATCTGAAAAAGAAAAAGTCTCAATTAATAAAAATAATTTTGACGCCGTGTTGAAAGATTTCCGACCTGAAGCCTCAATTAGTGTCCCTAATACACTTGCTGACGATGGAAGTGATATCAGTATTAATCTCGCATTTGAATCTATGAATGATTTCTCGCCTGAACAAATTGCAAAAAAAATCCCACAATTACGCTCATTATTGGCGATGCGCAATTTGTTAAGAGATTTGAAATCCAATTTGTTAGATAACGCTACATTTCGTTATGAGCTAGAAAAAATCGTGAAAGATGAACAGTTATCCGATGAGCTTCGCGCTGAATTAGAGGCCATTGTAGCTGAAAGTACTAAATAGATATGTTCTTTAATAACTCTATTTAGAAACTTTCTAAAAAGGAATACTGTGTTTGATACGAATGTAAGGAAAAAATGATGACTGTACAAAAAGAACAAAACAATGCAAATAAAGTAGCATTAGAAGATAACGGTAGTGTTTATCAATCTTTATTCAACAAAATTAATTTAAATCCAATTGAAAAAGCGAGCGAAATTGATAAATATGAAGATAATGACGTGTTGTCAGAATCTTCACAAGATGAACGAGTTACTATAGCTGTTAATATCCTTCTTAAACTGATTCAAAATTCTTCTCAAAAAATTGAAAAACTCGATAAACATTTATTGGATTATCATATTAGCCAAATAGATCAAAAATTGAGCCGCCAACTTGATGCTATTATGCATAATGAGACATTTCAAGAAATTGAAGCAACTTGGCGTGGATTAAAATTTCTAGTAAACCGTACCGATTTTCGTCGTAATGTGAAAATTGAATTATTAGATGTATCCAAAGAAGAACTACGTCAAGATTTTGAAGATGCTCCTGAAATTATCCAAACCGGTTTTTATCGACATACCTATATTCAGGAATATGATACACCAGGTGGTGAACCAATTGGTGTGACAATTTCAAATTATGAATTTGATCGTAATCCACAAGATATTGCTTTATTACGTAACATTTCAAAAGTTTCAGCAGCAGCACATATGCCATTTATCGGTTCAGTAGGACCTAAATTCTTTGGTAAAGAAACGATGGAAGAAGTCGCAGCGATAAAAGACATCGCCAACTATTTTGATCGTGCAGAGTACACCAAATGGAATAGTTTCCGTGATACTGATGATTCTCGTTATGTAGGGTTAACATTACCAAGAGTACTTGCGCGCCTACCTTACGGACCTGATACTGTGCCAGTGCGTAGTTTCAACTATATTGAAGACGTTAAAGGTCTTGAACATAACCGTTACTTATGGGCTAATGCTTCGTATGCTTTTGCAGCTAATATGGTACAAAGTTTTATACGCAATGGCTGGTGTGTTCAGATTCGTGGCCCTCAAGCTGGTGGACTAGTTGAAGACCTACCTATCCATCTTTATGATTTAGGAACAGGTAATCAAGTTAAAATTCCAACAGAAGTTCTTATTCCTGAAACACGTGAGTTTGAATTTGCAAACTTAGGTTTTATTCCTCTATCTTTCTATAAAAATAGAGATTATGCATGCTTCTTCTCGGCTAATTCAACACAAAAACCTGCTCTTTATGACACAAAAGAAGCCACCGCAAATAGCCGTATCAATGCGCGCTTGCCTTATATTTTCTTATTATCACGCATTGCACACTATTTGAAAGTCATTCAACGTGAAAATATTGGTGCAACAAAAGATCGTCGTGTGTTAGAGCTCGAATTAAATAAATGGATTAGCAATCTTGTTACCGAAATGACCGATCCAAGCGATGAAGTTCAAGCAGCACATCCATTACGAGAAGCGAAAGTAATGGTTGAGGATATTGAAGATAACCCAGGATTTTTCCGTGTTAAAACATTTTTAATTCCTCATTTCCAGATTGAAGGAATGGATATTAATTTGTCAATGGTATCACAAATGCCTAAAGCCAAAGCGTAATATCATTCATATAAATACTGGGAGTGTTACGATACATGAAAATTTTTCGTCCTTTATGGAATGAAGGTGTCTTTTTGACGCCTCAACAATTCCAACAACAGGCATTATGGAATCAATTTTCATCACAAAAGTTAGCCGCCATGTCGGTGGCTAATCCGTGGGGAATTGAAAAGCTGACTATAGATACGCAAGCGCTAACAGCTGATCGCCTCATGGCTGAATCTATTAGTATCCGTTTTCCTGATGGCGTGGTCATTAATACCGATATTGCAGATAAATTACCGGAAATTAGATCACTCAATACAGAAATCCCTGTCGAGCTTGAAGAGGTTACTGTTTTGGTAGGTATTGCTTTACTACAAGCGAACGGAGGCAACTGTTTACAAGATAATCAGCGCCTTGAGCGACCTTTACGTTATCGACAAGAATGGATTGAAGTAACTGACTTATTTGGTCAAAATGCTGAAACCATTGCTGTAGAGCGTTATGCCTTAACGTTTTTATTCGACTTTGAAGATCATAGTGATTACCTAACCTGCCCAATTGCTAAATTAAAGCGTGATTTAAATGGTCGATTTGTTCTAGACTTTGACTATATTCCACCACTTATGAATCTCTTCACTCAAAGTGGTGCACTATTAAAAGAATTAGAACTGCTCTGTGTTCAAATACAAGCAAAACGCCAGCGCTTAATGGGTATGCGTCATGAGCGTAATCAGCAAATGGCGGAATTTGCAATTGCTGATGTCTCTTTATTTTGGCTCTTAAATGCATTAAACACTTTTGAACCACAACTTAAGTTCTTACGGGATAATCCAACTATTCATCCGGAAAATCTTTATCAAACGCTAACTGCACTAACAGGGGCTTTACTAACATTTTCATTGGCGAATGACGTTGATGATATACCTGCTTACCAACATGAAAAACTCAATGAAGTGTTTCCTCCGCTATTTGGATTAGTCCGTAACCTGTTAGAAGAAAGTCTACCATCTCGCGTGATCAAAATTGACCTAGTTCATGACAAAGATACACTGTGGACTGGTCGGTTAAATGATTCTCGCCTTGTTGAAGATGCAGATTTTTATCTTTCAGTTCGTTCAAGTATGCCTGGTCATCAATTGCAATCGCAATTTCCTATTTTATGTAAAGCAGGGGCACCTGATGATGTAAGACAAATTATACATTCAGCGCTGTCGGGCATACCTATAAAAGCACTAAGTCATGTACCTGCGGCAATACCGATGCGTTTGGAAAATCAATATTTTGCATTGGATCTTTCAAATCAAGCAGCAAAAAATATGTTACTAACCCGATGTTGCGAATTTTATGTCCCAAGGGCAATGCCTGATATTTCAATGGAACTGTTCGCGGTTTTGCGATCTTAGGAAAACAATATGAGTATAGAACCTCAAAAAGTGGTTATTGATGAATTGCTAAGAGATTCAATCTTAGTGGTGGTACAACTTAAAGCTAAAGCAGATATCCCTTCTGGTCACAAATTATATGAACTTTGTAAACAACAAGTAATGGCCGTTAGGGAAAAATTGTTTAACGCTCAATACAGTAAAGACGTGATTGATGATATCAGCTATGCATTGTGTGCATTATTAGATGAAACAGTCTTGCTTTGTGATCGCGATAATCCTAAAAATCAAGATTACGATGAATGGTTAGGTGCACCATTACAAGTTATCTTTTTTAATACTCATAATGCCGGCAATGACTTATTTGACAAAGTTCGTGCACGATTAAAAGCAGATAAAAAAGACTTTTTAGTGTTGAGTTGTTTTGATCGTGTATTAGGATTAGGCTTTCAAGGTCGTTATCTTGATAAACCGCAAATGGAACGAGAACATCTCATTTTAGCCTTGCGCGAAGCTTTGCGTGAATATGAACCAGAGCAATCACATCCAATAATTGAACAAACACAAACTCATCGTTATTGGGGGCGAAAGACAGCCTTATTATCTTGCACTGGATTATCGATAGTTGCCGTCGTAGCGCTATATTTTGTATTAAATTATCGACTCGATACATTGATTCAACAAATTGTCGGTTAAAAGGGAGTTTTATGAGCGATTACCCTAAGCGTATCCAGATTATTTACGCAGTCATATTGAGCCTATTGTTACTATTTGTTTTTTTACCCATAACCATTGGTTGGAAGATAATTGGAACTATTGTAATTATAGTGATTGCGGGTGGACTTTTATGGCGACTAAAGCGATACCGACAAATACTTGCTTCATCAACAGCCAATATCCAATTTTTAACTCAAAAACTAGATTTATTGCCAGCAAGACAACGTTATCGTTTACCAATTTTATTGGTAACAGGTAGTGCTGCGAAGGATTTTTTCCCTAATGATTTATCATTAGCTGAATCAAATGTTTTAGTCTCATCTGAAGCGGTTTGGATTTATGTTGAAGAGTTTTCACACCTACCAATTGTCTATGATTCATTAATCTCAAAATGGCCTGACATGTTAGGTCGAGTTGGTATATTTTTAGCTATTGCACCTGAATTAGAAGACAAACAAGGATTATTGATTGCAAAGTTACAAGCTTTTCGTCAATCTTGGGTTGACACATGCCGCATTGCAAAATATCAATTACCTGTCTATATATCTACACATATTGGTTTTAATGATTTAATTTATGATGAACAAAATCCATTACCCATTTACTGGTTTCAATTAGTTAATGAGCGCTTATACTTGCTTGATCGTTATTTATCACCAATTGATAACTGGGTAAATGACATCAAAATTTCGTCTGACGAACGAGAACGTCGATTACGACTTAGACCTTTCTTGATCGAAACCCAGTCTTGGATTGAACATGTCGTATTAAGTACGCTAACAGATTCAAAACAGCCTATTACCAAATGTGTACCAACAGCGATGGCTATTTATCCTACTAATCAATCTATTACTAGCGATAACGTTATCCAAAAATTGTGGGAAAGTTTGACCACCTTACCACTTCCTAATACACATAAAATACAAGAAATCATCAGTCCACCCGATGCATTAGTTAAGTTTATGCCAATTGCATACCCATTTTCGCCAATTTGTACCATGATTTGCGGTTTAGTCATTATCACATCCCTTTTTGGAATGGGCTGTTTGGGTGCATCATTTTGGAATAACCTTAAACTTGCCGAGCAAGTTCAAAATGATATTCATCATTACCAGTTAATTCCTATGAACTCTTATGAAGAAAAACGACAAGCACTTGAACAATTAAAAAATGATAGAGCAATCTTAAATCAATACCTTGCACAAGGTGAGCCTGTTCGTTTAGGTATGGGGCTTTATCAAGGTTTACGACTTATCGAACCATTAAATATCACAATGAGTGATTATGTGGCAAAACCACCTGAGCCAGAAAAAATTATTGTCAAAGAAACTGAAGTGGTAGTCAAAGAACCACCAGTGATTCGTCTGGATAGTTTATCGCTCTTCGAAGTGGGCCAGTCAAACCTAAAACCAGACTCAAGTAAAATATTGATTAACGCTTTAATGGAAATGAAAAACCAGATTAATGCTAATCAAGGAACAGGCTGGCTTATTTTAATTACCGGTCATACCGATTCGACAGGTGATGAAAATAAAAACTTAACGCTATCGCTTGAACGAGCTGTTGCGGTAAGAAACTGGATCATCAAAACCAGTGATATTCCAGAAACGTGTTTTGCAATACAAGGATATGGGGCTAAAAAACCGTTAGTGGATAATGATACCCCTGAACATCGTGCCAAAAACAGGCGTGTAGAAATTAGTTTAATTCCTCAAATGTCAAATTGCATTTTGACGAACCATAAATAAAAATTAGTAACAAAAAAACAAAAGGAGTAAATACAATGGCAGTCCCAGCATATATGTTTCTTAAAGATGACGGTGGTGCAGAAATAAAAGGTTCTGTAACGGTAGTCGGACGTGAAGGTAGTGTAGAAGTGGTTGAATTTGATCATAAAGTTTACATACCTACTGATGGTAATACTGGAAAATTAACCGGAACCCGCGTGCACAAACCACTTGAATTTGTGAAAGAAGTCGATGCTTCATCACCTTACCTTTATAAAGCAGTGACCACTGGTCAAAACTTAAAATCTGTTGAAATCAAATGGTACAAAATTAATGATGCAGGACAAGAAGTCGAATACTTTAATACATTGATGGATGGTGTAAAAGTGGTATCGATTAAACCTGAAATGCATAACATTAAAGATCCAACTAAAGAGCAATACAATCACTTAGAACGTGTTGAACTACGTTATGAAAAAATAACTTGGACTTACAAAGATGGCAATATAATCCATTCAGACAGTTGGGTTGAAAGCCGAGGCTAATGTCGCATCGGTTGATCCTGTTATTAATAGGATCAACCATTATTGGTTACTATTAAAAGAATAAAAGGAATATTCATGATTGCTGATCCTTCTGTGTTATTAAGACGACTAAATCCCTATTGTGCAAAGGCTCTTGAGGCAGCTGCGGGATTATGCCAAACACGAGCACATACTGAAATTACTTTGGAACATTGGTTATTAAAATTATTAGAACAAGGTTCAGGAGATATTACGGTTATTGCAAGGCATTATCAACTCGACATGGATAGCATTTGGCAAGGTTTACTCAGTTATCTAGATGCATTACCCCATACAATTAATGAAAAACCCAGTTTATCATCATCGTTGATTGCCATATTACAATCAGCATGGCTACAAGCTTCATTAGAAGATAACGAAGACATGATTCGTTCTGTGCATATTTTACAGGCACTACAAAAAAACCCTCATTGTTTAAAAGCACAAAATGCATGGCAATTATTGAGTTTATCAGCTATTTCATTACAAAAAATGCGTGCAATGTTAGATGAAATGTCTGATGAAAATCCAAGTAATCAATATCGCTATTCTGCTGAAGAGCTCACTCATACAGAAGATCAATTAGATAGAGCCTCGCAAACCAATACCAGCGAAAACATGACAGAAACTAAAACATCGCAATCATCTGTTTTAAACACAAAAACTAAACAAAATCATCAACAAGCAGCCCTTACCCGTTTTACTGAAAATGTCACCGAAAAAGCCAAAACAGGCAAAATTGATCCCGTATTTGGTCGTGATGATGAGATTCGTCAGATGGTGGATATTTTATCTCGACGCCGTAAAAATAACCCAATTTTAGTAGGTGAACCTGGTGTTGGGAAAACTGCATTAGTCGAAGGATTAGCATTACGTATTGCAGAAGGTAATGTACCCAATAATCTAAAAGATGTCAGTATACTTACGCTAGACCTCGGATTATTACAAGCAGGTGCTGGTGTTAAAGGTGAATTTGAACAACGACTGAAAAATGTGATTGACGCTGTTCAGCAATCGCCAACTCCAATATTGCTGTTTATTGACGAAGCGCATACGATTATCGGGGCTGGTAATTCTGCTGGTGGTGCAGATGCGGCTAACTTATTAAAACCTGCGTTAGCCAGAGGTGAACTCAGGACTATTGCTGCCACAACATGGTCAGAATACAAACAATACTTTGAAAGAGATGCTGCACTTGAACGCCGATTCCAAATGGTTAAAGTCGATGAACCGAATGATGAAAAAGCAAACCTTATGTTACGCGGACTAAAATCCCGTTATGCAAAACATCACGGCGTTCACATTCTTGATGAAGCAGTTAAAACAGCAGTGTTACTATCTCGACGCTATATTAGTGGTCGACAATTGCCAGATAAAGCTGTCGATCTATTAGATACTGCCTCGGCGCGAGTTAGAATGGGACTTGATACCATTCCTGAATCAATAACAAAAATTGAAGCTAAAATTGATGCACTCACTATTGAAAAACAAGCGATTGAAGCGGATGCTTTGCTTGGTGAAATAACATCAACAGAGCATATAACCGAAATCGATAACCAATTAAAACAATTAACACAACACTTAACTGACGAGCAAACCCAGTTTCAAAAAGAAAAAGAATTAGTTGAAAAATTAATTGAATTACGCAAACAATTAACACCTAAAGCCGATAAAAAATTACGTAAACAACTACTTGATACTCAAAAAGAGTTAACAAAGCTACAAGGTACTACACCATTATTATCACTCGATGTTGATAGTCGCACCGTATCTTCTGTTATTGCCGATTGGACCGGCGTGCCTTTAGAAAGTTTATTAAAAGATGAACAAAGCCATTTACTAACTCTTGAAGACGATCTGCGTTCGCGTGTAGTTGGCCAAGATAATGCCCTGCATGAAATTGCCAAGCGAATTCGCGCAGCTAAAACCGGACTCACGTCAGAAGAAGCACCAATGGGCGTATTTTTACTGGTTGGACCATCAGGAGTTGGTAAAACCGAAACGGCTTTAGCATTAGCTGATACATTATTTGGTGGTGAACAATCGCTAATTACTATCAATATGTCTGAGTATCAAGAATCGCACACGGTATCACAGTTAAAAGGATCACCACCAGGTTATGTTGGTTATGGTCAAGGTGGCATATTAACAGAAGCCGTCAGAAAGCGTCCTTATAGTGTAGTTTTATTGGATGAAGTGGAAAAAGCACACCGTGATGTACTTAACCTATTCTATCAAGTTTTTGATCGTGGTTTTATGCGCGATGGTGAAGGTCGCGAAATTGATTTCCGCAACACACTAATTTTAATGACATCAAATTTAGGCAGTGACGAATTGATGACACTTTTTGAACAAATGCCTCAAGCAGATGTTGCCACTCAACATGAATTATTGCGACCAATTATTCGAGAACACTTTCAACCGGCACTACTTGCCCGTTTCCAGACTGTTATTTACACCCCGCTAAGCGACAATGCCTTACGACATATTGTGGAAATGAAGTTGAACAAAGTCGCATCTCGATTACAAAAACATTACAAAATTGATTTTAATGTTGGCAAACAGCTCTACGACCAATTAGTTACCGCGTGTTTACTTCCAGATACCGGAGCCAGAAATATCGACAGTATTTTGAATCAACAAATTTTACCCGTAGTTTCAAGCTTACTGTTACAGAATATTAACCATAAAGAAACAACGCAAACACTCATTCTCGATTTTGATGAAAATGACGGCATTATACTTGAGTGGGCTAAACAGCCAAATCAAAAAGTAAAACCGAAAAAAAATACTACTGAGAAAAATATAAAAAATAGTAGTAAACCAAAAAGTAAGGTTAAATAGATAGGGGATCAGTATGGTAAAAGCATTTAATCAGCTTACGCAGCAATTAGGTGAAGGTTTGCTCAATAAGTTACCGACTATGGGCCACAATCGCTATACGCTCATGATCGATGGCGTGTCATCTCCCATTTCTATTTTACAAATTAAAGGGGATGAACAGCTTAACCAGCCATGGCATTATGCTATTACTTTTACTAGCAGTGATAAAGGATTATTGGTTGATGATGTGTTAAATCAACCAGCATCATTTATTTTTAACCCTATAAGCGCGAATGCCTTAACCACAGTACTCAGCTCACTTAGTGCCGTGACGCCACAAAGTCATTCAAGAGTTTGTTATGGAATAATTACTGCCTTTAATCAACTATCTGTTAACAAAGATGAAGCACGATATGAGGTAGTCTTATCACCACGACTTTCCCGACTCTCATTGAGTCGAAGCAGTGCAATATTTCAAAATCAAAGCGTAGTCAGCGTGGTTGAAGAAGTACTGCGTAGCCATGGTTTTACCGGCGTTGATTATCGACTAGAGCTTAAAGAAAGCTACCCTGCACGTGAACTCATTACTCAATGGCAGGAAAGTGATCTGGAATTTATTCAGCGCTTATTAAGTGATGTGGGGATTTGGTTTCGCTTTGAAAGTCATGCTGAGCACCATTGCGATGTGTTGGTAATGAGTGATTATGAGCAAGGGTTTGAAAACGCTGGCAAAATCCCATTTAAAGCACCAAGCGACATGATAGATGGTTTACTTAGTAGTATCTGGGATTTACAGCTACAAAGTAAAATGGTTGAGCGCGACGTCACTACCCAAGATTACAATTATCGTTTAGCTGAAGCAAACCAACATTCAAACGTTAATTCCTTACCCCAAGATAACACAACCTTTGGTACTGATTATCGTTATGGTGAACACTATAAAGAGCATGGAGATGACAATAAAATTGAAAGTGGTCAGTGGTATGCAAAAATTCGTCATCAGCATTATATTAGCGATAAAGTTGTGATTCATGGTTGCAGTAACGATTATACTTTAACCCCAGGGCAACGCATAATTATTAGCGAAAACCCGATCAATGGCTTGAGTGAAGGGATAATTATTCTTACCACACAAAGTTTAGGTAACCGCAGTGAATCATATCAACTGAAGTTTACAGCTATCCCTTATAACCCATTGAAGCCTTATCGCCCTATTCAACTGCCATGGCCACAAGTTGCAGGTACAGTGCCAGCAAGAGTTACCAGTCCAGATAACGATACCTACGGCTACCTTGATACTCAAGGTCGTTATCGAGTTAAATTTAACTTTGATTTAAAAAACTGGAAACCTGGCGAAGAAAGCTTATGGGTACGACTAGCCAAGCCTTACGCTGGTAGCACTTATGGTTTTCATTTTCCACTTATTGAAGGCACCGAAGTCGCTATTGCCTTTACCGATGGTAATCCTGATCGTCCTTATATTTCGCATGCAATGCATGACAGCGCTCATCCAGATCACGTTGCAACAGCTAACAAACACCGCAATGTAATTCGAACTCCAGCCAATAATAAATTGCGCATGGATGATAAGCGAGGCCAAGAACACATAAAATTAGCTACTGAATACGGAAAAACGCAGCTAAACATTGGTCATCTTGTTAATGAAAAAAAAGAGCAACGAGGTGAAGGATTTGAACTGCGTAGTGATGAGTGGGGAGCAATACGTGCGGGTAAAGGGCTTTATATTACCAGTGAAGAACAAAGTAAAGCGAGTAATGTTCAACTGCAAATGGATAAAGCCATTAATGAATTACAGCAAGCTTGCGAACTAGTAAAAAGACTTAACGAATTAGCACAGGGGGCAGAAGCTGAATTAGCAGATTTACAATCACAAAAACAATTACTTGAACAAAGCCTACAGCAGTTAAAACAACCCGCTATTGTGAACTATGCACCTTCGGGTATAGCAAATGTAACCCCAAGTTCAATTCAACAAACAGCGGGTGAAAACATCATTCAAACAGCACAAAACAGTGTCGACATCAGTACTTTCAAACGTTTTATGGTGACAGCTGGAAATATGATAAGTTTATTTGCCAATAAAATGGGAATTAAAATATTTGCATCAAAAGGTAATATCGATATACAGGCACAAAATAATGAAATGCTTTTAACGTCCAAACAAAATATGAAAATCACAAGTACTGATAATGAAGTAATTATTTCAGCCAATAAAAAACTTACTTTAACTTGTGATGGAGTTGGAATCGTGCTGGAAGAAGGCAGTATAAAACTTATTGCACCAGGTGATGTTCAGGTTTTGGCTGCCAGTTTTAATCTTCTTGGCCCATCAAACTATAGTGCCCCACCACCAGTGTTGCCTGCTGGAACTAAATGTCGTGAGGATTTAAGGTAAATGTTACAGAATTTAATAAATGGCTTAAACGAAAACAAAACCAATTGCTATCGTTATCTACTTGTTGATGCTCTTAAATCATTAAGGGATATAGAATTGTTAACATTAGATAATATTAAAGGTGTGTTTAGCAAAGAGGATGTACAACCAGTTTTACGTTCGGATCTATATTACGATCCTAATCATTGTCCACATTTAATTCTATTAGCAAAACCTAATGAAGATATTGAATTAGAACTGATCGAACTAATGTTAAGGACAAGTCAAAAGGAACAAGAACTTTATAGACACTATATTTGTGGATGGATAAGTAGCGAATTATCCATAGATTTGCTTGCGGAAAAATTGGTTGAATATGGTAACAAATTGGGAACATTGAGCAACCCTGAGACCAATGAATTTGTTCCATTTTTTGAACACGTTCGATTACAAGTTATAAAAGAGTGTTTATTACAGGAAAATGCCACTTTATTCTACTTTGACTTTGCTGCTAATTATATTTTTTTGAATTATTATGGTGAGTTAGAAATATTAAGGAACTTAAATAACGCCAATACGTTATCTTCATTTCAAAATATATTTTTAAAAAAAGCACTCCAAAAACAACAACAACCCATATTAGTTTTTGGACTTGCCGATTTGTGGAAAGAATATGCAGACTTCTTTCCGCATGATGCTCTATTACGCAGTGCTAACCAAATAATTCATGCAAAGAGCATAGGCTTAACTAAAGGTGAAGATATCATATCATATAGTTTTTATTCATTGATGTCAGGCAAAGATCTTATGAAGTATAAAAATTTTTCTGATGCAGTCAAACTTGCTATAGAAGATTCAATAACATTAAATGAAACCTTTGAAACATTCTCACAATCGATGTGGAACGAAATTGGTATTGAAGTAGAATAAAACAATTAAGAGGTATAACATGTCACCAGTCAGTAAGGAATCAGTGTCAAGTAAATCACAAAAAATTGACTCATTAAATACCAACGGGCACGCTTGCGAAAGGCATGGCTATCCAATTTTTTTATTACGGAAATCAGCAATTAATCCTAAATGGTCTACATCCAAAATAGACGATTCCGTTATTCCTTCTTTGGATGATCGAGAGCCTGCCGAAAAATTTCAAGATCATCAATCTATATTACGACCATTAAGAGAAGGTTATGTCTATGTTTTGGGAGGCAAAAGTGAATCACAAAAAGATTATATTAGCTATTATCAAGTGGTTGAGGATGGGATTTTATTAGAAAAACGACCAGAAGATTTAGAAAAAGAAAAAAGCGAACCATTACCTGAAACTTGTACAGTCAATAATCATTTTGTACCAGCCTCATTTATTACAGTAGAGCTTAATGACAAACTATTACAAAAAAATCCTTATTTATGGATAGCATATAGTCGATACCCATGGAATAAAAAGGCACGAAACCATTATAAAAAAACCACTCAATTAGCGCGTTTTACTAAAATCGATTTAACTTCTTTTTGTCAATCCCCTACATCTAATACAAGGGGCGTCGAATTAACAAATTGGTCATTACCTATTTTAGAGTTTTTGCCTAATTTATCGGGAAAAACCCAATATCTTCCTAATTATAAAGATCGAAAAAAACAGCAAGAACTTTATGCTAACTTTGTTTCGAATTATGAAAGTAAATCAGGAAAAAAAGTAGGGGGCATAGTGTTAGAAGACCACTTAGGTCTTTTAGAAGATTTAAATTTTCAGCTTAATGTTGAAAATAATTTTACAGGTGATCAAAAACTTGATAGTAAAACAGACAAAAACAGTGAATTATACCCTTATACCTATAATAAACTTTTTTCTGAGGAAATAATTCACAAAAAAACAATAGCTGAATTAATTACCATGTACAAAGAAAGTACACAAAAACACTATCAAGATAAATCAGAGCCTGGTGATATTTATGTTTCTTATCCTACCAATATCAGTGATGTATGGAACAACAAACCGGCATATGATCATACCAGTGCTGAAGTGGATGATTTAGGAAATATTCACTATCAATTAAGTAAAGCAGGTATGGCATCGTATAAGTTTGATCAGTATTGGAAAAAACTCGAAAGTCAATTAAAAACAGGCGCATTAGAACAATTTAAACAAGAATATGATGAAAAGTTTAAGCAACTACAAGAACAAATAAAAGAAAGCCCAAGAGATTATGTACTAAATTTGCGTTGGTTTTTAGGTAAACAAATTAAAACATCAACTTATTTATCTGGTGAGAATGGCAAAGCTATAGCACTTGATGGTACCATCAAAGACGTGATATATCCTAAACAAACAATTAGTCGCTATAATGAGGTAAAATTTTGGGAAATAGAAATTGACTATAAGGATGCAGCTAATCATCAACGTAAATTAATGGACTTAAGTTACATTTTGGCGGGCGAAAAAAACAATTTTTATATTCTTGGTGCATGGGACGAGATACTTAGAGACAAAAAGGGATTAATTTATAGCGCAATAGCCGGTAATGAAAAATCATTTTGGGATATGTTAGATGGAGAAGATGCTGCAAATAAACTAGCTGATCAAGTTTTTTCTTATTTAACTGATAATGAATCGAAAGCCATTGAATCAATGGCAAGTACTATTTTAACTTATATGGGGAATGCCTTACTTCAAATGACACAATATCATCCCTCTTTTTCGTATCAAGCAGGTCATGACATTATCAACGGAACGGGCGTTAGAACAATCTTTAAACGCGATAATATACATTTTAGTGAAGTTACCGCTTATATAAAATCAGATAATATAGAACTGTTAAAAAGCAAAATTCCCTCTTCAGGTACTGTCATTACCCCAACAGAAGTTGAAAAAACATTAATGTTAAAATTCTTTATTAAAGGCAATGGCGAACAAACAAAAGAGTTAGCAGAATATTTTAATCGCGTTAACGATCAAAATGTCAATCTCAATAAATTACAAAACAAGCTAAAAAGTATACGAGCCTGCGGTGCTAATGAAATTGAAGTCATTTTTGCTAAACAAACTCAAAACTCCGCACGAGTAAGTCGTGTCATTGATATTATTAATCAAAAAAATCAGGAATGGATGCAAACTAAGGTAAAATCTGCCATCAATTTTGGTAAATTTAGTGGATTAACGTTAATCGATGTCTATTCATTGATTATGGAATATAAATCTACACAAGATAATATTAAAGAGCTTGAAAGCTTTTCGGTCGATCCAAATAGAGCTTTAAAATTGCGTAGCGATATTATAATGGGTTATAGCTCGTCAACACTAATGGCATTAAAAATTTATGGTGATTTAGTCAATAAATTTGGTAGTAAGGTCAACAATATTTTGCCAGGAATGGAGTCAATTACAGCAAAACTGGGCATTAAACAAGTAAATCAATTAATCATTAACAACTTAAAAATAATCACTAAGGCTATTGGTTATATTGGTGCTTTAGTTAGCGTTAAAGATATCATTTTTTCAATAATTGATATGAAGAAAGGATATAAAGTTTCTGGTACTTTCGGAATAATATCAGGTATGTTGACGTTAACAGCTTCTGTTTTAGTAACAATGGGGCCATTAGGACTTGTGGCAGGGCTTATAGTAGCTGGATTAAGTATACTTTGTGCGGTATTAAGTGAATATTATAGACTAACGCCGATG
This sequence comes from Gilliamella sp. B3464, assembly GCF_026536145.1. NCBI lineage: Bacteria > Pseudomonadati > Pseudomonadota > Gammaproteobacteria > Orbales > Orbaceae > Gilliamella > Gilliamella sp. B3464. The sequence continues at coordinate 17,021 of NZ_JAFNOQ010000017.1, forward strand.
GAAATATGGTTTGACCGCTGCGCGTTTGGGCTGCGAGAAATTGATGATGGTCAAAAACAACCTTACCCATTAACCCTAGTTGGATTAAAACAAGCTATCAATGATTTTATAATTTGTGCTCAAGGCATTAAGGTTAATTTAAAACTTCAATACAGCACGCTAATGGGACTTGATTATAATTCGCCAACCGTTATGTTAGTGATGGAAATACCCAATTTTAATGAAACTACCAGCAGATATGAAGGTATAGTAATTATTGATGATACATCTTCACAACAAACTATGATAAGTTTTAGTGGTGAAGGTGAAGAATTTAAAATGACTAATCTAGCAACTCATCAAAAGAATGGATTATTACCACTTAACAATTCGATAACTGCAATAACTAATGAAGGTGAACCAAAAAGTGGAGTGGAACTAACTGAAAAAAGCAATAAAATAGGGGATGAGCATGATGGAAATAATTCAATTCAAACAATAGGTAAACTAAAAGTAAGGAAAAAATTGCTAGAGCTACCTTCTACCAATGGCTTAAAGGTAAGATTATTACTTAATTATATTGCCGATACAACAGCTGCCAATGTAGAACCTTTAACTATTGAAGATCAATTAGTCACCAGTTCGGTAATAAATACAGTATTATACGAAACACCTGATCCAATACCAATGTATTAAGTCCAATTAGGCAAAGGAATCAATAATTATGTTTAACAGTACACGCTACACACCAGAAATTTATGGTTGGACAAGAGATTTAGAAAAATCGATTAACCGTTATGATTCAGGGGTTCGCTTAAAAAAAGATAAACAAGGAAGGCCTTATTTAAAACAGATGCGATATGCTGATGATACCTATTGTGAACTGGGGCGATTTAGCAATGGTGAAAGAACCAACAATATTTTATTTGGTTTGCTGCTTTTTATTGGCATGTTGATTTCTGTAGGAGCAACTTTATATTTATTAATTCTAGACATTAACGAAGGCAATATTGGGCTGGCTTTTATTTGGCTCTGTGTTATTGTTTCCATTATCCTTTTTTTTAGCATTTGTACTTCTGGTTTAACCATCCGCAGTTTATTGTTACCTGCCGATATTCCTGTCCGTTTTAATCGACAAACTGGTAAAG
>NZ_JAFNOQ010000018.1:0-8162 GCF_026536145.1 Gilliamella sp. B3464
AGGAGCCGGTAGTACAAATACGCATCTTCAAAGTATAATCAAAGGTAATGTTGAATCCAATATTGCAAAAAACCAAAAAGGTAATAAATCAAGTAATTTTGGTGAACACAGTAAATTGGAAGGAAAAGTTCAGGAAGATTTAGGTATTTGGCCACCAAATAGTGGGGCTTATGGGCCAGTCGAAAAAGTGACACTTAAACCAGGTGATTTTGTTGATAGATATGGATATGATACTGGTTACTATATATCTCCAGAAGGAGTTGCATTTGAGGCAAGAGCCTTACCATCAACATCATTAAATTCTCCTTATAAAGTTTATGAAATAATAAAACCAATAGAAGATGTATCACAAAGTAAAGTTTTACCGTGGTTCGGCCAGCCTGGCCAAGGAACACAATATAAGTTATCAAAACCTGTAAAATGGTATGTAGATAATGGTTATTTAAAAGAGGTAATAAAATAATGAATAGAGATGAATTAAAAAAAATTTTAGATGTTAAAAAAGTTCCCCATATGTCATATAGCCTTGATGGGCTTAAAGATGGTGATTGTCTTTGTATTGTTCAAAATAATGAAAAATGGAAATTAATTCATAATGATCGAGGTAGTAAAAACTATATAGGTGATTTTAATTCAGAAGATGAAGTTTGTAACGAATTTTATGCAATTCTGAAAAGAAACTACAATTGGACTAATTAATAGAAAACATAATATTCCGCACTATATTGAAATATATCTTATGATCTCTCAGTTCTGCTGATCTCCATCGTAGAACTGAGTTAATTATCTGCTGATTATGCGATCTATTTCGCAAGTTGGGCAATCAACTTGCTGGAAAGGGGACGAGTGCTAACATAAATAATGGAACAACTGGTTCCGTATGGGATTCAGTGAAGGCAACTCAACCGAATTACCCTGGTTCAGTTATCCCTAAATCATTTGAGTTGACTTTACCTAATGGGCAGAAAGTATGGATTCATGGTAATGCAACAGAACATATTGCCGAATATGCTCAATTTAAAGCGAAAGACTACACGCCAGAAGCTGTAAGGTTATCGTCACAACAACAACTGAACAGTTTGCAAGGGGCTCTTAATTCAGCAATAAAAAATGGCGTCGAATATAATAAGTTAATTACAATCGACGGTTGGGAGCTAAAATTAGCACCACCTCGTCAACTAGGTGAGCTTCCTGCAGTAATTCATGCTCGACCAGTTAAATAAGTAGGAGTATTAATGAGTATTAATTTAAGTGATCCTATCAAGATTATTTTTAATGAGATAGAAATAGATGATTATTTACCGTCAATTAAATTCAAAATTGATATTAATATAAATCAGTTCACTCACCTTTTAGCATATAGTGGAGAAATTTGGATTGAATGTAGCGTCTGGGATCGATTCTCTAAAGGGCTTAATGAGGGAAAAAACACTATATTAAATGATATGGATGATACTTTTATCATAAAGATAATAAAAAGTAATGAGTTCATAGAGTTTGCATGGTCAATTAAGAGACGAGATCTTGAAGGAAATGTTATGACTGCAGATTATAGCAGTAAAATTACTGATGATGTTTACTCTGTCATCAAAAATGAATTTATTAATTATCCTAAGTGGTGGTAGATAGTAAATCTCCCACCTAACCAACGGGGCTCTTCTTATCTATTTTTAGATCTGCATCGCAAGTTCAATAATTAACTTGCCCTGTTCAATCTTAATAATAACAGGGCAGCCGACATAAAAACCAAATTGCTCCAGCCACCTGCCTTTAATGGTCAGTTGTGGTCTTGGGTTGGGCTTTGTACCTTGTGGCATGTAACCGAGGTATAAAACCACCTAGCCTCCACTGCGGATAAATCCTAAAACCGGTTAGATACGGGCACCATTGGCTTTAGTGATATCGAAAACAAAGCGGATTATAAAGTCAGCAGCAGTGTTGGCGTCAGCCGGTTATAATAAAAAAGACGATGATGAAGATAACAATAATAGCAAGAAAAATAATGAAAAATATCAAAATGAAAAGCAACAAAAACGATTTGATGAGTTAAAAGACATTTATAATAAAGATAATCCTAAAACTGATTTAGAGATTGATGGTCAATTAATTAAACAAAATGATGGGAATCGTTACAGTACTCGAATTTATGAAAGTCAAAATTTGTCAGATAAACAAATATATAATTATGCAGAGGAATTAGCTGGACAACCTTTGACGAAGGTTAAAGATGGTATTTATACAGCACGTCTTCAAGATGGAACTAATATTACATTAAGAAATGCATCCAATTCAAATACGGGCGCTCGTTGGACTATTGATATAAAAAATAACCCAACGTTATTAAGATTATATAATGGACTTAATAAAGCTGAAATAAAATTTAAGTGAGAAAATTATAAATATGATTAAAGAATCTGAGTATAACTATGTGGTTGATTGTGCAGAACAACAATCATTAAATGGGTTATGGGCGTATATTGCACCAAATATATTGCCGTCCTTAAAAGTTACTGGAAACGAGATTCCATTCCAAAAAAGAAAAGCGTTATTTTTTTATTTTGTTCATAGATTACTAAAAGAAGGTCGTCTTAAGTTAGCAAAAAATGGACATCTTCTATCGGGGTCAATAGACGATCAAATAAAATTATTTTATAACGCTTTTCCAAAAACGGCAGATGGAATGTTTGATAAACAAAAATTAATGGATGACTATTGGTTTTTTGATGATTCTTGTCCGGCGGAAGCCGTCTGGGTTTTGGATGATGGTTCTTTAGAATGGACTTAGGTAGTGAGTTCACAATAAATTATCTTCTAACTATGCGATCTGCTTCGCAAGTTCGACAATTAACTTGCCCAGCCAATCTTAATTATAACAGGGCCGCCTACATAAAAGCCGAATTGCTCCTGCCACCTGCCTTTAATGGTCAGTTGTGGTCTGGAGTTAGGTTTTATGCCTTGTGGCATGTAACCGAGGTATAAAACCGCTTAGTGGATTGTGGTTAGCAGGTTAGCGGTGCGTCAACACTGTTAGCCTGCGCTGATTGATGTTACTGCTTGTTTTATTATCTACTCATCCTTCTTCTTAGCCAGCCTTGCTGAGCCCCAGCGCCTTGCCTGGTATTTGACAATCATTCCTTCCAGGGCTTCTTTATGAATTATATCAATCAGGCAATTTATCTGCCGATGAATATTTCCAGTTAGTCTCATCTTATGCAAGTTCGATGCTTGAAGGAATTCAAGAAGGTCAAACCGATAATGCCAAAAATCACCGCTTTATGGATTGGGATATTTATGATGCTTCCGGAAGCGATTGGATACCGTCAAACATTATATCTAACCCTTATTTATCAGGAGTAAGAGGATTAATTTTATTAAAACAATGGCGAGCTGAAGGATTATCTGAATCACAAATCCAAGAAAGATTTTTAAAAGATAACATATTAGGTGCTTTTGGCTCTGGTCCTGATATTAATGAAATTGTTCATCAGGTTCGTAATGGCGGTCTGAGTGTTGATGATGCACTAAGACTAGCAACATTGACTGTTTATGGAAAAGTGACAGACAATGCAAGCAAAGGTAAAAATGTTACCGGAAAAGAGACTGATGCCAACAAACCATTAGACAAAACAGATTTAGAGCTACAACACGGAAAAGGCAATGTTGAACAAGGTGGTGGAAATTATAAAGAGACTAAGGATAAAATACTGGATAATCAGGACACCAATCAGAAAGCTAATGAAAGTAGTAATTTTGGTGAACATGTAAAAAAAGAGCAAGAGATTAATGCCGGAAAGGGGACGGGAGGATCTTTAACCGGAAAACCAACTCAATTACCACATTCAAGTAGTTCTGACAATATACGCTCAATTATGAGAGAAAATGAAAGTGCACAAATTCTTGCAAACAATGGTTATCATGTTGAGCAAAATCCCATTATTCCTGGATTAAAAAAACCTGACTATAAAATAAATGGTGAGATATTTGATAATATTGCCCCTAAAACAAATTCGGTTCGTAATATCTATGACCGAGCATTAGAAAAAATAAATGCAGGTCAAACAAAAAGTGTTGTTATTAATTTGGCCGATACAAAAGTAAGTGTTGACGATTTGCAAAAACAATTTAATGATTGGCCAATGAAAGGGTTAGATAAAGTCATTGTCATTGATCAATCAGGAAAACCTACAAGAATTAAATAAGGATAAATAAATGGCAATCGATATAACATGTTATACCAAAATAGAAACCAACGTGTTACAGTCAAAGTTAGATTCGATTAAATTTAAATTTAATCATTTGTTTAGTCTATCATATATAATGTATGACGCACATAATATTCTAAATAATCAACAAATTGAACTCATTGACGATCGTACAGAAAGATATAATCAAGAGACTAAATTGTTAATTGCTGAGGAATTTGGTCTTAAAGAACCAAAATCTTATTTTATGATATCTGTTAATGATAAATCCTTTCCGGAAATCAACACATCTGAAATAGCAGATCTATTACGCACAGAGCTAGGAAAAGAAAATATTATTATACTGCTTAATGGAGAAGAATTAATTTAATAAATTTCCCCGATTACCAGATTGGGGATTTTTACGTATCTCTTGATCTGTATTGCAATTTCAATTGCAGCAAAATATTTTGGACAAAAGCGAAAATACTGAAGCAAAGATCCTATAGAGTTCAATGGTAATAAGGTTTATTAACGTAATGATTTGTTTGATCCGAATTTGATGACAACTTTGACAGATAAAGGGAAAATAATTAAAGGAACAAATTTAGAAAAAATGGCATCTGGTCGAGCACCTATTGGTCATGATGGAAATTCGATTAATTTACACCATATGACACTAAATCAAAATGGAGCTACTACTGAAGTTACATAAACATTTCATCAACAAAATAAAACTTTGATTCATGTTAATCCCAATACTATTCCTTCTGGAATTAATAGAAATGAGTTCAATAAATGGAAAACTCAATATTGGATCGAGAGAGCAAAAACATATAGGTAAAAATTATGAATGAAATAACAAAAAATATACTTATTGAATTCATCAATAAAAATGAGAATATAATTAATTTCGGAACTCCGGAAGATGCGGTTGATGAATCATGGATTTTAAAGGCCGAAAAATATTTAGGTTTTCCTTTAACTAATTCTTATAAATGGTTTTTACGTGAATACCGTGGTGGTGAAATATGTGGAGAGGAAATATACAGCATTTACGGATTAGATTTTGAATCGGTTAATGGTGGAGATATTGTTTATCATCATATCATTGATATGAAAAATAATATTATGAAAAACACACAACTTGTTGTTAGCCAAATAGATTTTGGTGATGTGTATTATTTTGATTATACTAAATTTGATAATGGGGAATGTCCAATATACATTATGTTCCCATCTGCTGAATGTAAGTTTTATGCTATTAATTTTTATGAATTTTTATATAAAAGAATTAAAGATTATTTATAAGTTATAGTTTTTTAGACTTGTAAATCAATCTCTATCACTAACTTGCCTTGCTCAATCTTAACGATAAAGGGCAGCCCACATAAAAGCCTACCTGCTCCAGCTACCTGCCTTTGATTGTTAGTTGTGGTCTTGGGTTGGGCTTTGTGCCTTGTGGCACGTAGCCAATGGTATAAAACCACCTAGCATTCACTGCGGATAAATCAAAAAACCGGTTAGATACCGGCACCATCAGTTTTAGTGATATAGAAAACAAAGCGGACTTTAAGGTGACCCAGGTATCGATAAGTGGCGGTACGGGAGGACCTGGCGTTCCAACGGCGTATCAAAACAGTGATAAAGACTCAAGTACCACCAAATCAGCAGTGGAAGAGGGACAGTTAATCATCCGTAATCAAGACGAGCAAAAACAGGATATCAATGAATTAAGTCGGGATACGGAGAGTGCCAATAATCCACTGAAACAGATATTTGATAAGCAAAAAGAGCTTGATAAGATAGAAACGGTAGAGTTAATTAAAGATATTGCCCAACAAACAAAAGATGTGGTGAATAAATATGACCGCATACAAGCGCAAAATGATGTAGATAAAAATAAGGATGCGTTATCAAGGCTTGAGGCAGCAAAAGCGTATGAAAAGTTAACTGATGACGAAAAAGCAAAAATATCGTTTGAAAAGTATTATGAAGATAATAAAGATTACTGGTATTATTCAGCGGTTGATACGCAATTAGCATCCAACCTAAAAAATGGTAAAAACCTGGGCACAATGGGGGGCGATGTCAGCAAAGGGATAGATAGTGCAGTTGCCATTGTGACAGGTATTATTTCGGGTGATATTACCGGTGGACTGGCTGGCGCCAGTGCCCCTTGGCTGGCTGAGCAAATCAAAAAGCATACCGGCCATATGGATGAAAATGGCAACTGGGTAACCGATAATGTTGCCGGAAACTTAGTTACTCATGCGATTTTAGGCGCCGTGGTTGCGGAGTTACAAGGCAACTCAGGATTATCGGGTGGTCTGGGCGCAGTTGGGGGAGAACTGGCAGCGCAAGTCATTCGAAAAACATTCTATGGAGATAAGAACGACAACGAATTAACCGAAGCAGAAAAACAAAACATCAGCGCACTCGCCCAACTTGCCACCGGACTGGCTATTGCCGTTGCCGGGGGAGATGTGGGTGATGCCGGCACCGCTATTGCTGCCGGTAAAAATGCGGTTGAGAATAATAGTTTGGTGACACTCCCCCTAGAGGCTTGTGCAATAACGGCACCTTGTAGAGGATTTGTAGCTAAGAAAATTTTAGAATATGGTATCAAAGCTGGAATAACAGCAATAGTTGCAAAAGAAATAGCCGATAATATCTCATCAGAAGACTTAGAACATCTTATTATCCTAAATATGATGGGAAATGATGAAATAACTAATCGTTATTTAGGTGAATTGAAAGATAAATATGCAACAACGATAGCCATAGATCCAAATAATGAGAGATTTAAGCCAGAAGGATACCCCATATCAGAAGAACCAAAACCAATAATTATTAGTACGCCTATTCCGGAGCAAGACAAGGATGCAGGAAAACTAGTTACTCCAATTATTGAACAAGATAAAAATTCAGGAATATTAGCCGGTCCTGAGATCGAGATTAGGGATTGGCGAGATTTTATTCTTACTTCAGATAATGTACAAGAAAAACCAGTGGGAAGTTTGATCGGTATTCAAGGCAAAAATGAAGTATCTGGTTCAGATATTAAACGTTATGCTGAAGATATGAAAGAAAATGGATTTGATAAATCTCAGCCTATTGATGTTGTGATTATTGATGGGAAAATGATTATTATTGATGGGCATCATAGAGCTGCAGCAGCAAAATTGGCAGGAATTAAAGATGTTCCAGTAAGGATTAATGAGGTTACAAGTAAAGAGGCAGCAGATGAAATTCTTATTTGGGCAGCAGAAGCTAAAACTAGGTATTAATTATGTTTGAAAAAATACTTGAATATATTAATTTTCAGAAAAAATTAATGGATGAATTTAAAAGATTAAATTCATCCTCATCTGATTTTAAATATTTTCTGGATTTTCCCAGAAGAGGACATTTTAGGTTAAATAATGAAGAATGGAGTTTTTTTAGACATGGTTTAGGTTTTAGATTTACACGCCAGATGCCATTACCTCATCTTATTATAGATCCTCACGTTTGCCCTTTTGAATATAAAATAGTTGATGATTGGCGATTATTACAATTTTTAGAGTCTCAGTCAGGAAATACATATGATAAGTATGATATTAAAGCTCAATTAGAAAAATTATTTTTAGAAAATAAATTAGAAAGAATAAATTCTAATCAATATAAAGTTATTAAATAAAAGTTATATTGTATTAGTATTAAATTATTCATAGTTCTGCGATCTTTATCGCAGAACGGGGCTGATTATGCGATTTACCTCACAAGCTCCACTATCAACTTGCCTTTTTTAGCGGTAATGGTGACGAGTTGTCCGGTGGTAAAGCCGGCGTCCTCCAGCCAATTGCCTTTAAGGTGTAACGCAGGGTGTTTGCCGTAGTGGGTGGGGTGACCGATGAACTGGCAGCGCAAGTCATTCGAAAAACATTCTATGGAGATAAGAACGACAACGAATTAACCGAAGCAGAAAAACAAAACATC
>NZ_JAFNOQ010000002.1:0-363025 GCF_026536145.1 Gilliamella sp. B3464
GCCCGATGCCCGATGCCCGATGCCCGATGCCCGATGCCCGATGCCCGATGCCCGATTAAGACCACATTTTAACATATTTTTACCATTCCTTGTAGTTAATTTTATTAACTTTTTCAAAAAATACAACATATTAGCTTTTATATATATCACCTAATGTAACTCATTTGTACGCGATAATATCAAAAATTCAGTCTAATATTAAAATAGAATAATCAAATTGTAATGTGTATTTATGTAAATGTTTGTTAAGAATCTACGATAAGTCGATTAAAATGCACGTTAAATCTATATTTTATTGACTAATCTCACCGATTATTAATCGTTAGTTTATTGAAGATCTACAAAACAAAAGTAAAAAAATAGTTATCCTTTCATTAAATAATGATCTCACTTAAGATCTGAACAATTGCCGCTGTAAACTAAGCATAAATTGTTGGGTTATTTTGTTATTATCACTATCAGGCTGCCAATTTTTTAGAAAAATTAATTGATTAGCATTAAGATGCAGCGTTGTTCTTACAGTTTTTGAGGATAATTTTGGCATTATTTCAGGTTGTTGTGATTGATTTATAATTTTAGATTGATGATGAACTAGCGGATTGACTCTAGTATTAATATCTTTCTTTGATAAAGTAAAAAATTGATTAAACCACATTTGATATCCACTTAAATCGAAATCTCCAGCTATTTGATAGCCCCATTCCATTTTTTGAGCGTTATTAAAATGAAATGAAAGATTTCTTTTAGGAAACCCGCAATAAACTATAGGGTAATTGTTCAATTTACCTAGGATATTATGCATTATCTTCAACTTCTGTTGATATAGCTCACTAATGATATAAGCTGATTGATTATAAATTCTTAAAAAACTCCCCTCGTCAATTAAACTTAGATAGCCAAGTCGACGACTAATTTCTAACTTTTCAGTAATATGCATGCTCATTTTTTGTTCTTCAATTTTGGCGTGCTAGCGACTTCGCGCTAACACGCCGGTGACTGGGTAACTTTCTTTAATTAAAATAAAAGTTAATGTTATAATTTACTTCAGTGAAGAATTAACCTTTGCAAACTGCCCTAAGATATTTTCTACTATCTACTAGATCAATATCACTGTTATTGCCCATAAAAGAAACTGCGCCATCGCCAGTAATAACAATAAAGTGAGAAAACGCATCATGAACTTCTTTAGTCCAATAATGAGAATAGGAATAACCAGCTGTACTTGCTAAGGTTTGAGCTCCCCAATTGGCATCAGGATAAGACTTTTTGCCTTCAATATATCCCCATTCTGATAAAATACTTTCACCAATAGATCGTGTATAAACATTATTATGTAACACCCAATTTAAAGGAGCTGATTTAACAGGAGAATTCGTTAACTCACTACGTAAAAACATATTTTGTTCACCACCACATTTAATTTTGACCTGCTCGTAAGTACCATAAAAGTCTCCTTGTGGAATAGCCCAAACACTGGTTGGATTAAACGTATAATCAAATTTAATTGTTGGATCTCGTTTCAATGCAGCCCGTACCGTAACATCACCGGTTGGTTTTCCTTTTAGTAAGACATACCCCTGTGGGTCGATAGTCACTTGCCCACCAGGATTATTGGGAATACTAAAACTATAATCAGTCTGTGCGCCTGAAACAATTAATTGAAATTTTGCACCAGGAAAACCTGTCATTGGGAATTTTTTGCCAGCTGATACCGTTGGATTTACTTTAAACCCCATGTTAGGCACATAATCTGCAGTATAGCCACCCCCATAGACAGGATTTGGAACTTTGTACGTTTCTTGATTCCAATCAGCAATACCACCTGTAGATGAATTAACTCCACGCCATTGATACATAGGAAATATTTCTAAAGAATAAGGTTTAGCATAACAAACTTGAGGTTTAGAAGAAATTTGATAACGTTTCACTATTGGCACATAATCACTTTCCCGAGGGATACCATATTTAGAATAGGTCTTTACCTGTGTTGTTATTTCAAGCGTTAATGGCATCGGATAACTACTTCCGCATCCCATCGTTTTACTAATATCTGTAATTAATTTTCCATTACCGTCATACCACTGTTTACTGGTAAATGAGAGTAAAAATGGCTTTGATGCATCTATCCCATCACCATCTTTATCCGCATAATTTAATGTGTTATCCAATGAATTATAGTAAAAATTCTTAACGATAAAATCAGCAGGGCTTAACTCACCACTAAATTCCTTAATTACATCACCCTTGATATTGTTGCTTGCTTCACTGTAAAAAACACCATTAACCGTAAATCCTTGCTTATTCGCTGCCAAATCGATATTTATCACTTCCGGCGCACTGCCTTCTATCGCTTTCGCTGTCGTTGTACTTAATGCTTGAGCGGTATGAGTCGTTAATAAAATAAAAAATATCAATAAAGAACATTGCGCTAATGTCGATTGAATTAATTTAAAATAATCTTTTACATATAAATTATTTAACGAAATAATGCTCGAAAAGTGTTTAAGGAAATATAAAAATTTTAAAAATGTGAAAAAAGAGATAAAAGTCGATAAGTGCGAGGATAATCCACTGACGCGATGACTTGTTGTAACTAGACTATCTAATAATGCCCGATGCCCGATGCCCGATGCCCGATGCCCGATGCCCGATGCCCGATGCCCGATGCCCGATGCCCGATGCCCGATTAAGACCATATTTTAACATATTTTTACCACTCCTTGTAGCTAATCCCATTAGTTTTTTACTAAAAATACAACATATTAGCTTTTATATATCATCTAATGTAACTCATTTGTGCGCGATAATATCAAAAATTCATTCTAATAGTAAAATAGAATAATCAAATTGTAATGTGTATTTATGTAAATGTTTGTTAAGAATGATTAACACCTAAAACAATCAACCTCAAATAAATGATTTATTTTTATCACTGGCAACTTTAACCCTATCATGATCAACCTATTTTCAAACGACGTTTAGCAATAAAACTAATAGCTTTATTTTTTTAAATCAAACAAATTTTTATATAAATGCTTCAATGCCATAATCGGGTGATAAATTAGCATTCTTGGACCAGAAAATCGCATCACTTGTTTGATTTTTTGTTGGTAATCTTTACGATAACAATGTTTAGGGCATTTTTCGCAAGTTGTTTTATTTTCGCCAAAGCGGCATAAGATGAGTCTTCGCATCGCATATTGCAATAGATCATCACATTCATTACACAATTGATGCTTTTCAGTATGATGTTTTTTGTGGCAATATAAATGAATCATTACCTTAATCGTTGCTTTTTCTTGCTGTATTTTAGGACCAGTATTATTGGCTACCATAATCAAAATATACGCTAATATAAAAAGTGGTAAAATAAAGTTAATTATCAATTATAATCACAAGGATTCGTTACAATGGCAAGAATTATTAATAAAGATACCATAGTTTGTATGTCACTTTCTGCAAGGCCAAGCAATTTTGGAACCCGTTTCCACAACTTCTTATATGAAAAGCTTGATCTCAATTATATTTATAAAGCATTTACAACCAATAATTTAAAAGACGCTATTTATGGTATTAAAGCGTTAGCCATTCGCGGTTGTGCAATTTCAATGCCTTATAAACAAGCGTGTATTGAGTTTATCGATGAATTAGATGTTTCAGCAAGTTCAATCCAGTCAGTCAATACCATTGTTAATACCAATTATCATCTAACTGCTTATAACACTGATTATATTGCTGTAGCTAAACTTATTGAAGAAAATCAGATAGAAAATACCACGCCGTTTGTACTAAAAGGGAGTGGCGGTATGGCCAATGCCGTTATCGGTGCGTTTTACGATAAAGGCTTTAAAAACGGGATTATTGCAGCTCGAAACCAACAAAAAGGACAAGCACTGGCAAAACGCTATGGTTATAAATGGGTAAAAGATGAAACAGAAGTTCCTGCTGAACAAGCAAAATTAATTATTAATGTTACACCAATTGGAATGCAGGGCGGTATCGAAGCTGATCAACTATCTTTCCCTACGACAATGATTGAACAAGCCGAAATTGTGTTTGATGTAGTCGCATTACCTGTTGAAACGCCAATGATTAAATACGCAAGCAAATTAAACAAAACAATAATTTCTGGCGCTGATGTAGCGGTGATCCAAGCACTTGAACAATTTGTATTGTACACTGGAATTAGACCTAAAAAGGAGCTTGTTGAACAAGCCGCAGACTTTGCTAGAAAAGGTTAAACATCAATGTTAGATTTATTCCACCGAAACAATCGGTGGAATATAATTCAATTTCTTATAACATTGCCTGATGCAGTTTGTGATAAACAGAAAGCAATTTTTGATGCATTGTAAATTGTTCAAGATCGTTATTTGACATATTAGGATCGTTAAATAAATCCGTTAAACCAAAAAACTTTTTCTCACCATTGGCATATTGCCACATTTGATCAACACAATTTTTGCCATACATTTTATTAAATGCGTCTTGATAATTCTCAAACTGTTTTTTATCCCGATCAATGATAAAACTGACTAATGTTTGCAGACAACGATAAGCATGATTCCGTTCTGAGGTAAAAATTGATTCATTCATTTCAATTGTCCAATCGATCCATGTTTGTGCTTGAACTAAATCTTTTGCGGCTAATGCTAACATTGCTTTTAACTCACCAACACGTAAAGTTAACCATGCATTATCTTTACCTGTTGCAATACCAAGTAATTCACGAACGCGAGCAAAATCATCTAGCCCCTGCTCATCTAGCTGCTCTATAATTGCCAAATACTGTTTTGCTGTCAGCTTTTTATTCGGTAAAGATAAAATCAGATCTCTAAACTCAATTGCCATATTATTATTCGCAATTAAAAGATCTTCAGGCGGATAGATTTCTGACATACCTACAGCTAAAATGCGACAGGCATAAACACCAAGATGTTCATAGTCCATGATAAGAACCTCTGTTTTGTGTCGAGCAAAAATCGCCATAAGGTTATCAAACTCTTGTTCTGTTGTGCCAGAAAAATCCCAGTCAACAAACTCATAATCAGCTTGTTTATTAAATAGATCCCACGAAATTAAGCCACTTGAGTCAATAAAGTGGGTTTCTAAGTTACTTAAATCAGCCACTTCGTCATTATCAAAACTTGGTGGAGAAAACACATCAAGATCTTTCAAACTACGTCCTTGTAGTAGTTCTGTAACCGTTCTTTCAAGCGCGACACCAAAGTCAGGATGCGCACCAAATGAGGCATAACAAGTACCATTGTTTGGGTTCAATAATACGACACAGATAACAGGGAATTCACCGCCAAGAGAAGCATCAAAACAGTAAAGTGGAAAGCCTTCACTTTCAAGCGCATTTATAGCGGCTAAAACAGCCGGATAACGGTTAATGACTTCAGGCGGAATAGTTGGTAAGCTTATTGCTTCAGCAATTATCTTATTTTTAGTGTAACGCTCAAAAACTTCTGATAACCCTTGCACTCGAGCCTCATTACGCGTATTGCCCGCTGACATACCATTGGAAGCATATAGATTAGCAATTAAATTAACCGGTACATAAATCGTTTTCTGATCGGATTGTTGTACAAAAGGCAGTGCACAAATGCCACGCTCAGCATTACTTGATTGCAAGTCGACTAAATCAGTAGCAGTTAATTCCTGATCAGGATCATAAAACTTAAGTAATTTTTCGGATAAGATTCCTTTTGGCAAGCTATTATCTTGAGGTATTGCAAACCATTTTTCAGTTGGATAATGAACAAAATCAGAATTAGCAACTTGTTGTCCTAAGTAAAAGTCAGAAAAGAAGTAATTAGTTGATAAACGTTCAAAATATTCCCCGAGTGCAGAAGCTAAAGCGGCTTTTTTACTTGCGCCTTTACCATTAGCAAAGCAGAGTGGGCACTGTGTGTTTTGAATATGCACCGACCAAACATTTGGCACAGGATTAAGCCAAGAGGCCTCTTTTACCTCTAATTGGTATTTAGCGAGTTGTTGATGAAAATATTGGATGGAATCTTCAAGGGCGGCATCTTTGCCTGGAATATAAGTTTTCATGTGTTATCTCAGAATATTGTGTAATAATAGATTGCTTTATTCATTTATTTATTCTTAAATGTATACGCTATTAACTAAAATGAAAAGTAATAATCATTAATAATTTTTAATTAAGGAAATAAAATGAAGAAAATTATAAATTCCGAGGGTTTTTCATTAGTAGATTTTTTCTTTTTCAATAAAATGATCACACCAGTAATTATCACTATCCTTTATTGGGTAACATTGGTGTTAATAGTTTTAAGTGGATTAGGTGTCATTATTGCCAGTTTCCATAGTTTTCAATACAGTTTTTTAGGTGGACTTATCGCATTTTTTACAGGTGTCATAGGTCTTATTGTTGGTGTTATTTCTGCAAGAATCGGCTTTGAATTAGTTTGTGTGTTATTCAATATCAATCGTAATATTGAAAAATTAGCCGTAAACCAAAACAGCAGTAACGAAGACCAAAACAGTGACGACAAACAGTAGTGTTTATTTTAACAGTAGGCATTTGCCTACTGTTAAATATCGTTTGATTGAGCTTTAACTAACGTTTAAAAACAATCTTATTGTTACTTTAAAGCACTTAAAGGCCATCTAGGTCTCACCGCAATAGCTAAATCACTATGCTGCCCTTCCTTTAAATGTACCATTCCTGCATAAGCAATCATAGCCCCATTATCTGTACAAAATTCTAATCTCGGATAATAAACTTGTCCTTTGCGGTTTTTCATCAATACCGATAATTGTTGACGTAATGTTTTATTGGCGCTAACGCCGCCGGCAATAACTAGTCGATTAAAGCCTGTTTCATCAAGAGCTCTACGTGACTTAATTACTAAGGTGTCGACCAATGCATCTTCAAAAGCTCTAGCAATATCAGACTTAGTTTGTAAATCAATAGTGCCATCACAAGTGTTTTGATGAATGATGTTAGCAGCAGCGGTTTTGAGTCCTGAAAAACTAAAATCCAATCCAGGCCGATCGGTCATTGGCCTAGGAAAATAGAATCGATTTGCAATCCCCTGCTCTCCTAGTTTTGAAAGCTTCGCTCCACCGGGGTAATCAAGTCCCAATAATTTAGCTGTTTTGTCAAATGCCTCACCTGCTGCATCATCAATCGATTCACCGAGTAACTGATATTGACCTATGCCTGTAACACTAATTAATTGAGTATGTCCCCCCGAAACCAATAACGCAACAAAGGGAAATTCTGGTGGGTTATCTTCCAGCATCGGGGCAAGTAAATGTCCTTCCATGTGATTGACAGCAACTGCTGGCACATTCCAAGCGTAAGCAAGCGCACGGCCGATAGATGCACCAACCATTAAAGCGCCAATTAACCCGGGCCCTGCTGTATAAGCGACGCCATCAATATCCTCTGCCGTTATGTTAGCTTGTTTTAACGCGGCTTGAATCAATGGTACCGTTTTGCGAATATGATCACGTGATGCAAGCTCAGGCACGACACCACCATAATCAGCATGTAAATTAATTTGCGAGTAAAGTTGATTAGCTAATAGACCAGATTGATCGTCATAAACAGCAATTCCAGTTTCATCACAAGACGTTTCAATACCAAGCACTTTCATTAATGTTTTCCTATTAAATCAGAAAGATTATCTTCACTCCAAAGATTGTGTTCTGTGATTTCTTTATCGGGAATTCGATGTTCTTCTGCTGCCCACTCGCCCAAATCAATAAGCTGACAACGTTTGCTACAAAATGGTCTAAATAAACTTTTTTCCGACCATTCCACCTCTTTTTGACATGTTGGACATTTCACAAATTGCATTATTTTTTTGTTCATTTTGACTCTTTAATTTTATGCTATTAACAGCACGCTAATTCAAATTCTATCGTATCGGTACTCGTATTATCACAAGCTTCAAGCGGAATAAATCGAATACTATAACGCGACATATGACCCGATACTTGTGGATAAACATTTTTATCTAACGAAACACGAATACGAATAAGGTTAATGTCACCATTGGTTTCTTGAAAAAAATTATTGGCACAAGTGAATAATTTAAATTCACCAAGTTGGCGTATCAACTGCATACATGATGAGAGCGATTCATTTAAAATAGCAAGATGCTGCAACCAACTTTGTACTTGTCTATCTCGTTTTTCTGCTGATTGTTTTAACCACAGATAGAAAGAGGGAAGATCAAAACTACAGCACCCGCCAGGAATCATTAAGCGTTGGCGAATTGAGGTAATAAAACGATCATCTTTCAATGCTTGCCCTAATCGAGGTGCAGTATTAAATTTTAGTAAATAATGATCAAATTTATTAAGTAATTCGGTTATTAACTCTTGATCAACACCTTCAATATTTAACCAAGAAGATAGTTTTTGTTTTTGAGACTCGATTTCTTTAATCAAATCACTTCTAACATCATTACGTTCAATAATTTCTAATAACTCAGACAGTGCATGAAAAAAAAGTAACGCATTATTTTGATCAAAATGACAATGTAGATCTAATTGTTTTAATAAAAATTCAACACGTAACCAAGTACGCATCTTTTCATTTAGTGGATGTTCAAAAATAATCTTATCCATACTTATCCATTATTAATTTTAAGGTTATTTAAGTATTGTTGATGTAATTCATTTACTTGCTCAGTCAAACAAGCTAAATCACCATTATTGATGATTATATCATCAGCATAGGATAATCGTTTTTCACCAGAAACTTGAGATTGAATCATTTTTTGAGCTAACGCTATATCAATATTATCTCTTTGAACCAGACGCTGTAATTGTAGTGCTTTCGGAATATCGATCATCAAAACTCGATCAGCTAAGTGATGTAAATTATTTTCAATCAAAAGTGGCACCACCCAAATTACATAAACCGCAGTCTGTTTTGCAATTTGTTCCTGCGTTTTTTGTTGAATAATCGGATGTAATAAGTGGTTTAACCAAAGCCTTTCATGCGAATTATTAAAGATAATTTCCCGCAATTGACTGCGATCCAATTCACCATCAGGTAATAAGATTTCCTGGCTAAAATGTTTAACAATTTCAAGATAAGCATCAGTTCCAATCTGAACAACTTGCCTAGCAATAACATCAGCATCAATAATCGGCACACCTAATTGTGCAAAAAGATTTGCAATGGTACTTTTACCACTGGCAACACCACCACTAAGTGCAACAATATAAGACATGAATATAGTTTCCGATCTAATAATTACCATGATTAGTATATCATATAACTGAATCTCATTATATATGCTAATTTTTCTTACCTAAAAACAAAAAATACATTTTATTCAGAATATTATAATTTTTTTAATAAAAATCACTTATTGCAAACCAACATAAAAAAATTAAGTTAAGATGATAAAAATGATCACTATTGGAATAAAACAAAATTTATCTTTTTCAATAGAACTTGATTTTATCCAAATGAACAAGTTATCAACATATTGAAAAATTAATCAACCAATAAAAAATAAAATCAACAAAACTGTTGGTTTTATAGTATTAGCTGTATATAATCACATATATCTGTATATAAACACAGGAAATTGATAATGAGACCATTAACAGAACGTCAGCAGCAAATATACGATTTGATCAAAGAAAATATTCAAACAACTGGCATGCCACCAACACGCGCTGAAATTGCGCAAAAATTAGGATTTCGCTCCGCTAACGCGGCTGAAGAACATTTGAAAGCTTTAGCTAAAAAAGGGGCGATTGAAATGATAGCTGGTTCATCTCGTGGTATTCGTCTACTGCTCGAAACGTCCGATGATCAACATGATTTTGAAGGTCTTCCACTTATTGGGCAAGTGGCTGCCGGCTCACCTATCCTAGCGCAAGAACATATTGAAAGTCATTATCAAATCGATCCTTCTGTATTCAAACCCCAAGCTGACTTTTTATTAAGGGTTCACGGTATGTCAATGAAAGATATTGGTATATTAGATGGTGACTTACTTGCCGTGCACAAAACCCAAGATGTAAAAAATGGCCAAGTGGTAGTTGCACGAATTGATGATGAAGTCACCGTTAAAAGACTATCTCGCCATGGTAAACATGTACACTTACTAGCCGAAAATGAAGACTTTTCACCTATTGAAGTTGATTTAGAACAACAGAGCTTTGCTATTGAAGGTATTGCTGTAGGTATTATTCGTAATGGGTCATGGATGTAAATAAAAAGTTAGTATAAAATAGCAACTAATTATTGCTTAGGAGATAACAACATGTGGCTATTTTGGTTATATGAATTTTTAGGATTTGTTGCGATTTTTTTACTTATATTTGCTTATTGTCGATTTCGTGGACAAGGCTTTTGGTCGTTTATTTGGCGACACTTAAAATGGGTAGCATTAGCGATTGTTGCCGTTTGGCTAGTCATAGCCGTGCTCTGTCGTAACGACTTATATAATGCGACACATTGTTACTTTAGAGGTGTGAGTATGCATGCTAATACCAAGTACTCAATCTATTTAGAAGAATGTCAGATCGAAACACCAAGTGGGAGTTATGTACCAATCGATCGCACCAGAGCGTTACCGGGTTCTTCAGATCATGAAGATCATACCGAAGACTATGGCTACCCAGCAGCTAATTAATTATATAAATGATCATTTTACCAAAGCCATTATTGATACAATAATGGCTTAATATTTTGAATATTTAATTAGCTTTTACAGACCAATCTATTTGCATATATGCCAAACAACGCCTTTCTAATTTTCTAAATCCCCAAATTAATGTAAAACTAACACAAAGATAAATAACCGCAGCAATACCAAAGGCATGAAAAGGTTGATATGTTTCAGCATAAATGTCACGAGCAATTTTCATTACATCTTGAACGGTTGCGGTAAATGCTAATGCAGTTGAGTGCAACATAAAAATAACTTCATTACTGTAAGCAGGCAAAGCAAGACGAAAGGCTCTTGGTAAAATAATATATCGATATAATTGAAATCGGTTAAAACCTAAGGCTATTGCCGCTTGAATTTCACCATTGGGCACATTACGCATTGAGCCCGCTATAACCTCAGTGGTGTAAGCACAAGTATTTAAGGTAAACGCTAAAATAGTACAATTTAAGCCACTTTGAAAAAAATCATTAACCCATTGATGATTCTGCACAAAACTCAATGTATAAAGTCCTGTATAGATAACTAATAATTGAACATACAAAGGCGTGCCTCGAAAGACATAGGTGAAACACCAAATAGGTAACTTGATGTATTGATTTTTTGAATTACGACCAACCGCTAAAACTAAAGACAAAATACCGCCAAGGGAAACCGATAAGACCAAAATCCACAGCGTCATAGCTAGCCCAGTGATATTATACCCATCTGTCCATAACAACGCTTTCCAGTAGTCTTGAAGAATCTCTAACATGATAAGGCTCTTTGTTTATAATTTTGCTTTGGTTATACCAATGGAATAATGCTTTTCAAGCCACCACAAAGCAAGATTTGAAATAGTGGTGAAAAACAGATAAAACGCGCCAGCGATTAAAGCAAATAATAGTGGTTGATACGTTGCTTCGCCTACCGTTTTTGTTGCTTTAACTAAATCAAATAAACCTAATAACGAAACCAACGCAGTTGATTTTAAAACAACCAACCAGTTATTTGCTATTCCCGGCAAAGCAAAGCGCATCATAAGTGGAAACATAACATAACGAAAAACTTGAGTTTGACTTAATCCAAGTGCAATAGCAGCATTCAAGGTGTTTTTCGATACTGACTGATAAGCACCTCGGAAGGTTTCAGTAAAATAGGCGCCGTAAATAAAACCTAACGTAATCATTCCAGCTACAAAAGGATTAATTTCGATAATATCCATATTAAAAAAATCGGTAATATTATTGAGCGCAAATTGTAATCCAAAAAATATTAGCATCATAAGAACTAAATCAGGCACACCTCGAATTAAAGAGGTATAAGCCTGACAAAGTAATCGTAGTAATTTTATTTTAGACATTTTGCCTAAAGCACAAATCACACCAAGTAATACAGCCACAATCAACGAAGTGATTGCTAGTCCAATGGTAATTAAAGCACCTTGCAAAATAAGCGGAATATAACCTTGCATTACTTAATTATTTTTTATTGCCATAAACACTAAAATCAAAGTATTTATCATTGATTTTTTTATAGGTACCATCATTTAGAATCTCAACAAGAGCCTTATTAAAAGCCTCTCGTAATTCAGTATCATTTTTACGGAAGCCTAACCCTACCCCAACATCGAAATACGTTTTATCGGTTAATGCGTTGCCTGCAAACGCAAAACCTTTTCCTTGCGGTTGTTTTAAAAATGCATAACTACCGGTTACCTCATCTTGTAATGACGCATCTAAACGCCCCGCCACTAAATCAGAAAACACTTGTAATTGATTTTGATAAGGGACAATGATCACACCGTTTGGACGCCAAACTTCATTAGCAAAATGTTCTTGCGAAGTACCTTGTTCAACACCTACTCGCTTACCTTTTAAAGATTCAACTGTAGGCATAATATTGGCACCTTCTTTTGTGATTAATCTTGAATTAGTCACAAAAATTTCATCAGAAAACGCAATCTGCTTTTTACGTTTTTCGGTCATCATCAAAGATGACGAAATCATATCAATCTTTCTCGATAAAAGTGAAGGAATCAGTGCATCAAAATCAGTAGTTTTAAAGACACATTCAATATTTGCTTTAGCACAAAGTGCCTTTGTTATTTCAATATTAAAACCTGTAATTTCACCATTTGCGTCAATAAAATCGAATGGGGCATAGGAAGTATCTGAACCAATTTTAATTGATTCTGGTAATTTTGCCTGACTATATAATGGTAAACTAATCAAACTAATAAGGGATAGTACCTTTAAAAATATTTTCATAATGATGTCTCTTATAATTTTTTGAGGCGCATAATATAACGTGTTATGAATAAATTTAATAATAAAAAAATCTTTAATATCCGGTATAGTATAAGGATTGATTATTTGAAGTAGTTATTTAGAGTAAAAAGTATCGTATTAAAACTCCAAAAATCACATCGCCATATTAAAATGATAAATTGTATCTCTTAATTAAAGACAATATTAATCATGACCATTAACTGCAAGATAAAATTGTTAAACCTATTAAGATAACAGCAAGATTTTACTAGACTGTAATAAAGTTTACTCATTGCCGTTATAATTAAATAAGGATCAACAACAACCAAATAAATATAAACAAATTAGTGCTAGATGCTTATTGATTTAACTCAACGCAATTTAACACCATGTCTAACATTTGTTTAATAACACATTTGATATATTTTAATTATAATATTTATTAATAGATATAGTGATAACAACACTTACTTTATAAATTAAAGGAAATTTTATGAAAATAGTTATCAAAACAATTATATTAATTCTGATTCCATTTATGCTACAGGCAAAACCCGATGTGTCAAAAATCTATGGAAAAATAAAATTTGTTGATTCATTCCCCGATTACAGGGTGAAAGTCGTGAAAAGTTTTCCCGATCTGCGGGTCAAAAAAACGAATGGTTTTGCAAATAAACCCGGAGAGTGGAAAATAGTCGATAGTTTTCCAAATTACAAAATACAGATTGTCGATTCTTTTCCTGATTTTACTATTCAGTATGTCGATTCGTTTCCTGGAGTTAAATAATAATTAATCGGATAATTAAGTCGTCTGTTTTAACTTAATAAAAAGTAACAATTTAAATTGCGACAAAAATAACAGTTATATCCTTGTACAAATAAATAGCTATTTTTTGGCTATTTCATGCTAAATAATATAACAGTTCAATCAGATCGATTTTAGTTATCGGATGTATATTGGAGGATTAAAATCGAGAAAAAGTAGACTCGGTTGACGAGTGCTTTTATATGCATAAATCCTTGTAATATAGGATATTATATAATTTAGTCAATCGTTGAGGTTCTATTTAGATTTTATCGTAAAACTTTCAATAAAAACGCTTTTTAAAATCATTATATTCTTATCAAAATCTGACCCCAGCAGGAATCGAACCTGCAATTAGCCCTTAGGAGGGGCTCGTTATATCCATTTAACTATGAGGTCACAGCGGCGTGTATTTTAATAAATTTATATCAATAATACCAATTAAATAACGAAAAATTTTCTATTTTAAGTAAACATGATACAATCGCAGCATCTCTAATCTTATATTATTTTGTCGAAGATATTATGAAAAAAAGAATCGTTGGCATGATGTTTTCTGTAATGGCGCTTACTAGTTGTGCAACTTATCAACCAGAAACCAATACCTATAGTGATCCATTATCAGGATTTAATAAAGCGATGTTCAATGTAAACTACTACGCGCTTGACCCCTATGTTTTACGCCCTGCCGCTGTTGTATGGAAAGATTATGTCCCTACGCCTATGCGAAAAGGGATAGTTAATGTGTCATCAAACCTTTCCGAACCAGCATCGATGGTAAACAACCTTTTACAAGGAGATGTGCATAAAGCTGGTACACATTTAGCTCGATTCTTTTTGAATACTGTTTTTGGTGTTGCAGGTCTTTTTGATGTTGCAAGTATGGTCGAACCCCAATTACAAAAAGGCAATAAACGTACTTTTGGTGATGTATTAGGTCATTACGATGTTCCTTATGGTCCTTACGTTGTGTTACCTTTCTATGGTTCAGCGACATTACGTGAAGAAGGCGGAGGATTAGTTGATACCCTTTATCCCCCACTAGTTTGGTTAGATTGGCAATGGGCGTTAGTACGAGGTGTGTTTGATGGTATTGAAGCGCGTGCTGTCGCTATTCAATATGAAGATCTTATTAAAAATAGTGATGACCCATACAATTTTATGCGTAATGCTTACTTCCAACGTAATGACTTTATTGCCTCGGGCGGCAAAGTGGACGAAGAAAAGCAACAGCAACGTGAAGAGAGTATTAACAGCTTTATTAACGATATTGATTCACAATAGCCATTTTCACTATTACCAAATAATGAAACCGCCGCTAACATTGGCGGTTTTTTATTTACCTTTCATTTCAGGTAGATATTGCCAAAATCGTTTTGGCATCTGTTGACGTTGCAATTTAGGATTCACTCTTTCTTTAATAGTTAGCGCGTTACAATAACGCAGCCACATGGTTTGGAATAGTTGTTCATCTTTAGTCATATAATCTTGATTGATCATACTGTTAACAACGATATCTTCATGATTAGCTAGCGAGATTCGTTCAATCTTTTCAAGATTATAAAAATAGCCATATTGCCGCTTCTCATCATAAATCGCCCATTTTTGATCCGCATAACGATCTTGAAAAAAATTTAACACTAAGGGTAATGCATTATAAATGGGTGCAATGACCGCAAAATAAATTTTTTCACTTAAACTATTTTCACTGGCGCTTATTGGATTATTTATCGCATTAAATCGTACAAACTGCACTAAATGATGCTTTTCGCGACTCACTTTTTTAGCGATATCATGCACAGTTAGCACATCAGGATCGCCAAAATCGGTTTCAATTGAATGTGTTGATTGAAAAACTTTACAGATATAGCGCAAAATAATTAAGTCACTTTCAGGAAGTTCAGATATCCAAACATACAACAACTGATTAAGCGCGATTTTAGAAATTTTTTTTTCGAGTGCTAGTTGTACCCGTTCATATTTGCTATTACGAAATTCAACTACATGCGTTTCTGACGCTAATAAAGGGGCTACATCGCCTTCAAGCAATAAACACTCTGGCATTTTTTTTAACTTGAATATGTCAAACACGGCACAAAGTAACCCTTCAAAAGTTTTGTCATAATAAAAGACTATCATCAACTAAAACCCCATGACTAATTGCTGAGGTAAAGAAGCGGCTTTCGCTTTTAACAAAGGCGGTTCTTGTAAAGAAAGACGAATATATTCAGCTGAAGAGTCGAGTAACTTGAATTCTCGCATCTCATGACAAATGATAAAAAACTGTGCACGCTTCAAAACTACCCCTATGCGTTTAAGTGCTGCTAAATTAAGTTTTCGATGGCGCCTTGCCATAACAATAAGTTTGGCCGATTTAACACCAATACCGGGAACGCGTAAAATTTTTTGATAGCTATCGTAATTAATATCTACCGGAAAAAATTGTGGATTACGTATTGCCCACGATAATTTAGGATCAACTGTCAAATCGAGATCCGGATAACTGTCATTCACAATCTCATCCACATTAAAACCATAAAAACGCAAAAGCCAGTCAGCTTGATACAATCGATTTTCGCGAACTCTAGGCACGTCTTGTAATACAGGTAACCTTTTATCATAGCTATTTACTGGCACAAATCCTGAATAGTAAACACGCTTCATGCTGGGTCTTTTATATAACTTAGCGGTCAATTGTAAGATTTGATTATCCGATTCATCCGTTGCGCCAATAATCAGTTGGGTACTTTGACCTGCGGGTACAAATTTGGGAGTCGATTTTATTCTTTTACGATCTTCCACATTTTCCAATAGATTTTGTTGGATATGGCGCATGGGTTGATAAATGGTTTGATGATCTTTGTCTGGTGCCAATAATTTAAGATTTTTTTCTGTTGGAATTTCTAAATTAACACTCATTCGATCAACTAATAATCCAGCTTGTTTAATCAAATCATTACTTGCTCCGGGTATCGCTTTCATATGAATATAACCATTAAAATCATATTCTTTACGCAAAATGGTAACAACTTTGATCATCTTTTCCATTGTATGGTCAGGGCTTCTAACAATACCGGAACTTAAAAATAGCCCTTCTATATAGTTACGACGATAAAATTCTATTGTTAATTGGGCTAACTCTTTCGGGGTAAAACCCGCTCTTGGAATATCATTACTCTGTCGATTAATACAGTAAGCACAATCAAACATACAGTAATTAGTCAACATAATTTTAAGCAATGCAACACATCGACCATCGGCGGTAAAAGTATGACAAATACCTCGACTATGAGCATTACCAATACCTTTATGTTTATTTGATCGAGAACTGCCGCTCGAAGCACAAGAAACATCATATTTAGCTGATTCTGCTAATATTTCAAGTTTATTAATCATTTTGTCATTCATAGCACACCACAATAACTGTTTTTATATACAGTATTATAAGGATTATATTATTGTGTGCAACAATTTAATAAAGGTTAATTTTATTTGATCTACCTCATCAGATCAGTAAATTCATCATAATTATTGTCTAAACAACCGGAATGAAAAACGTAGAGTTAATCACGCTTTGTGATGAAAACGGATTATTATCTTTCATCAGCTTAAATAAAATAGATAATAAGGTATTGTTCAGCTTACAAGTGTACGCTATAATCACATCAATTTTTCATATGAAGCCAGATAATTTTAGGAGTAAAGCATTAAATGAAACGTGTTGTAATTACTGGGTTAGGTATTCTATCAAGTATCGGTAACAATACTAAAGAAGTTCTAGAATCATTAAAAGTAGGTCGAAGCGGCATTACTTTTTCACAAGAAATGAAAGATAGCGGAATGCGTAGCCATGTATGTGGAAATGTAAAACTAGATACAACAGGATTAATCGATCGTAAAATTGTTCGCTTTATGAATGATGCTTCTATTTATGGTTATTTAGCTTTACAACAAGCTATAGAAGATGCCAAATTAACCCCTGAACAAGTATCAAATCCTCGCACTGGTCTCATTGCGGGCTATGGTGGTTCAACTAAAACGCAATATAATGTTGTTGCAGGTATGAAAGAAAAAGGGTTACGTGGAGTAGGTCCTTATGCGGTAACAAAATCAATGTCATCGGCAATTTCTGCATGTTTAGCAACGCCATTTAAGATTAAAGGGGTAAGTTATTCCATGACTTCTGCTTGTGCAACATCGGTTCACTGTATTGGTCATGCGGCTGAATTAATTCAATTGGGCAAACAAGATATCGTTTTTGCTGGTGGTGGTGAGGAACTCTGTTGGGAAATGTCTTGCGAATTTGATGCAATGGGCGCCCTTTCAACCAAATATAATGATACGCCAGAAAAAGCATCGAGAGCCTATGATGCAAACCGTGATGGTTTTGTTATCGCAGGTGGCGCCGGTATGGTAGTTGTTGAAGAGTTAGAACATGCGCTTGCGCGTGGTGCACATATCTACGGCGAACTAGTCGGTTATGGTGCGACTTCGGATGGTTATGACATGGTTGCACCATCTGGTGAAGGCGCTATGCGTTGTATGCAGCTTGCTATTCAAGATTTAGACGTCCCTGTTGATTATATCAATACTCATGGTACTTCAACACCAGTTGGTGATGTTAAAGAGCTTTGGGCAATCAAACAAGTGTTTGGTGACAATATTCCAGCTATTTCTTCCACAAAATCAATGACAGGTCACTCATTAAGCGCCACCGGTGCACAAGAGTTAATTTATTCACTATTAATGCTAGAGCATGGTTTTATTACACCAAGCATTAATATTGATGAACTTGATGAAGCCGCTATTGGTATGAATATCATTACTGAACCGACTGAACGTGAACTGACAACTGTTATGTCAAATAGTTTTGGTTTTGGTGGAACTAATGCTTCAATTGTGATGAAAAAATATAAAGCATAATTTAGCTGCTTGCTAAAAACTAAACTAAAAACCGTTCAAGTTAGAACGGTTTTTTTATTTAAGGTGGCGATAGATAAGCGTAAATAAAATTATCACATCACGTTTAGTGCCTTTATTTTCAAGTTTTATAGAACTTTACTTAAAAATAACTGTGTTCGTTCATTTTGTGGATGATTAAAGATTTGATCGGGTGAACCTTGTTCTTGAATAATGCCCTGATCAATAAAAATCACCCGAGTAGACATTTCTTTAGCAAAGCCCATTTCATGAGTCACAACAATCATTGTCATGCCCTCTTGCGCAAGTGATTTCATGACCGCTAACACTTCACCGACTATTTCGGGATCAAGCGCCGAAGTTGGTTCATCAAATAACATTACTTTAGGATCCATCATAAGCGCTCTAGCAATAGCCACGCGCTGCTGTTGTCCACCGGAAAGTTGACTTGGATAAGCATCAATTTTATCAATCAACCCGACTTTGGTTAACAACTTCTCCGCTTTGCTAATCGCCAGATCTTTGGGCATCTTTTTCACGTCTCTAGGTGCTAAAATAAGATTTTCCAGTACTGTCATGTGTGGAAAAAGATTAAAGCGCTGAAACACCATCCCTACTGATTCTCGTAATTGATTAATATTGGTTTTAGGATCGTGCACTTTAAAACCATTAACTTCAATTTCACCTGATGTAATATCTTCCAATCCATTGATACATCGTAAAAAAGTGCTTTTACCTGAACCAGACGGACCAATTACCGAGATAACTTCTTTTTCTTGAATATCACACGAAATACCACGTAACACATGGATATCACCAAATTGCTTTTGTAGATTTTTAATGTGAATCACTTTTGCTCAACCTTTTTTCTAAATATTTAACCAGTAGCGATAGCAAGGATGTCATTATCCAATAAACCAAAGATATGACTAGGTAAGGCTCAGTATATGAGCCATAAGCCGCACCAGACGTTCTTGCAGCGAAAGCTAAATCAGCCAGACCAATAGCTGCACCAAGGGAAGAATCTTTCAAAATAGCAATAGCATTATTACCTAGCGGTGGTAACATTCGTCGAAAAGCTTGGGGTAATATCACTTTTCGCATGGTACTGCCATATCCCATACCTAATGAACGTGCAGCTTCCATTTGTCCTTTATCAATCGACTCAATCCCTGCCCTAAAAATTTCTGATATATAAGCACCAGCATTTAAAGTAATGGCTGTAACGCATGAAATAAATGCACCATATTGAGATCGTAAAAAGCGAGCGGTATCAACCGAAATCAAGTTATCCGATACAAGCAAACCATCTCGTGGGTTAATTAACAAAGGCATAAGGACAAAGTGAACGACCATAATTTGCACAAATAATGGCGTACCACGAAAAGCACTAACATATATTCTAACTGGCCATTGTACACAAAAATATAATGTATATTTCCAAACCCCATATTTTGCTGAAGCAGTGCGACCAATACCTAGCAATAATCCCCATAATGTACCTAAAATGACACAAAACAGCGTACATTCAATAGTCATTTTTGCCCCTTCTATAAATAAGGGCAAGTACTCATTAATTATTTCCCAATTAAACGCCATAAAAAATCCACATTATTCTTTATCGGTTAAAGGTAACGTTGGAACATTATTATCAAACCATTTTGAATAAATGTTGGCATAAGTGCCATTATCGATAATTTTTTTCAGTCCTTGGTTAATCATATTGCGCAATTTATCATTACCTTTTGCAACAGCAATACCAAAATATTGCGGCTCAAAATTTTGATCAGAAATCAGATTAAACTCTTTACCGGGATGCATTTTGATATAAAACTTAACGACACCAACATCGCCAATAGCAGCATTAATGCCTTCTTCATATAATTCTTGCAGTAACAAAGGTGTGTTATCAAAACGTTTAATTGACGTACTGTTTTTTCCTAATACTTTAGATACAACCACATCAGCTGTACTACCATTAACAACACCAACAGTATGAGAGCTCAAATCAGCGATAGATGTGATTTTCGACCCTTTTTGAGTCACAATAACTTGCTCAGCAGGAAAATAAGGTAAAGAAAAATCAACAGAATTTTTACGTTTTTCGGTAATGGTAATACCTGAAATGATAATATCGCGTTCACCATTATCTAAGGTAGCAAAAATACCTTCCCATGGTGTATTAATTAATTTAATTTTAAAATGTTGAACATCTGCAATGGCTTTAATTAAATCGATATCAAACCCTTCAAGTTGTTTTGCGCTATTTTCGTACTCAAATGGTCGATATGTACCGCCCGCGCCGACTACATAAGTTGGCTCATCTGCATACGAAAAACTGGTTGTTAATAAAATGACAATACTGAAAATGAGTGAAAAAAAAGATTTGATCATTGTCTATCCTGCCTTGAAATAAATGGGGAAAAATATAATAACTTTTGAACAAAATATTGCAACACTATATTAGAGCGTATTAACAAATAACGTTAATAGTTATAATAGAGTACTACGTTTTTTTACTGATTAATCACAATCACTAGCAAAAAATTTTCTAGCACAACCAACGCTTTGGTAATGCATTACAACTACATTAACTTAATTAATAATAATTTAAAAACATGATGTGATTAACATTTTGTTTTAATGATTTATTTTGACTACTGTTAAACTCATTTTTTAGTATTAAATAAAGTAGAGCTAAACATAAAAAAGCTCACAAATGTGAGCTTATTATTATACTATTGATTGATTAATGATTCTGATAGATATCCCAAGCAGCCTGTAATCCAGCACCTTGGGTTGTTTTAAAGCCTACACGGTTTAAGACAGCTTCAAATGCAGTTAACGTTTGCATTACACATTGCTTTCTAGCGTTATATCCCATAGTACCAATACGCCATACATTACCTTTAAGTGGACCAAAAGATGCGCCAATTTCAATGCCAAAATCATTTAACATGAGGTTTCGGACTTCTAGATCATTAATATGTTCTGGTTTTTTAATCCCAACCACATTATTCATTTTATGAGAAATATCACCAAATAGCTCAAGTCCCATAGCTTGTAATCCTGCAACCATTGCCGCACCATTAACACGGTGACGCTCAATAACATTGTCTAATCCTTCTTGTAAAACAATGCGTGCACATTCTCTCGCAGCATAAAGCATCGATGTTGCTTCGGTATGATGATTGATACGTTCAGCCCCCCAATAACGGATGATCATGTCAATATCGAAATAGTTAGAATAAATAATTTCGTCACTACCACTGCTGTCGCCATCTGCTCGAATACCCAATTCCACACATTTTCGTGCTTGAATGATATCAACCATTTGTGGGCTTAACGTTAATGGAGCAACACCAGGAGGGCCACTAAGACATTTTTGTAAGCTGACCGAAACACCATCTAACTGCCATTTATCGACTTCAAGTTCATTACCAACAATAGATGCAGTGGCATCAACATAAGATAATACGCCATGCCGACGACAAATTTCACCAATCTTATCTAATGGTTGCAACAATGTCGTTGAGGTATCACCTTGTACGCAAAGTAATAAGCGAGGTTTGATTTTTTTAATGGCATCTTCAATCACATTTGGATCAAAAACTTCACCCCATGGGACTTCAATGGTATGCACCTCTGCTCGGCAACGGTGAGCTATTTCACAAAGTAATAAACCGAAACGACCAAAAACAGGCACTAAAACTTTATCACCAGGACGAATGGTAGAAACAAGCACCGCTTCAATACCTGCACGAGCGGTACCATCAATAACAAATGTTTGCTCATTTTTAGTTTTGAAAATTTCTCGATAAAGTTCCATGGTTTGATTCATATAATCAGTCATAACAGGATCAAATTGACCAATTAATGGAGCAGCCATTGCTCTTGTCACGCGTGGATCTGCGTTAATTGGACCAGGACCCATAAGTAACCGCGTAGGCGGATTAATTTGATCATATTTGTTTAGGTCTAACATTTATTTTTTCCTTTGTTTATATTTAATTATTTCAATAATCACACGGCATAGTGATTTATCGTTTTTTATCAATATTTTTTAAAAAATTATTTGCTAAAGGATGATGAAATTTGAATAAATTAACAATTTCACTCATAACCTTTCCCATATGAGCTTTTTTCCAAGCTAGTGATAATGGAGAGGGTTTTCGTTCGTTAACCACTTGGCAAGCAATTAAATCGCCTGAATCTAAATAGGGTTGGCAAATCGATTTTGGTAAAAATCCAATGCCAAGACCTTTTAAATGACAAGCTAATTTGGTCGAAATATTCGGTACAATAATTTCTGATTGACTCGGTAATAACCAAGCTACGCGTTTATTCATATGTACTGAAGTATCTTCAACGTTAATGGCTGGGAATTTTCGTAATGATTCATTAGATAATGGCCCCTCAATTTGTGTTACCGGATGATTTTTAGCGGCAACAAAAATCCAACTTACTTCGCCTAACGGAAAAATATTGATCATATTATCTAGCGATTCAGTACCGGTAGCACCAATCGCAAGATGGCATTCGCCATGCAATAATGAATCCCAAACCCCCATATAAACTTGGCGAGTAAAGTTAAAATTGGTAAAAGGGAATTTCTCTTTTAAATGGGCCAACAATTCTGTTACGGCTTCAACATCATATAATAAATTATTAATTGTTACATTGACTTTACGCTCAACACCATCACGGATTTGCTGAAGCTCATCGGGCATGGTCGATAACCAAAGCAACCATTGACTACAATGTTCATAAAGATGTTGACCTGCCAAGGTAAGCGAAACCGATCGCGTGGTCCGTTCAAATAATTGGGTATTTAAGTCAGTTTCTAATGATTTAATGCGATAACTAATTGCTGCTGGCGTTTTATAAAGTAATTTAGCCGCCTTTGAAAAACTATTACATTCAACGACTTTGGTAAATGTTCGCATTGTTTCAGTATCTAACATGATTCAATCCTCTAAAATAAAACGATCAATGCCTAACCACATACCAAGTAAAAGATCAGCGCCAGAGGTATGACCATAATTTAATAATTTATTTATTGATGAATGATCTAACCTATTTTGGTTAAGCGCCTTAACCATCTGTAGTACTAATAACGAAAACTTACCTTCTAATGCATAATTGAGAAAAGATGCACTAATTAACGTTGTCAAAGAATTTAAAGATAACGCTGACAAGCCATGCTTTAGTTGACTTAATTTACCGACAAAACGAACATCGCTTGAAATGACCGCGAGAATCCCCACTAAAATATCATCCATACTAGGTGTTAAACCTGGACCTAAACCGATAAATGGTGTAATGTCAACAACTTGTCCATCCATCAATTGTTTAATTTTACCACACAATAAATCAAGTTGCGGTGGCGATTTATCAATAATATTATCTTTCAAATTGCCAAACAATCCAGTCGGATAATCGACGTGTTGTAATAGCTGTACAATAGACTGTTTATTGAAACTCAGCTTTTCATCACGTTTGATTTGCAAATGACATTTATGAGTATGATTCATGATTAAAATATCACCGCAAATCAAATCACCATTCATGAGTTGATCTATTTTGAATTCATTGTTTAATAAAACCGATTTAATATAATCAAAATCTTCAGATTTAAGCACCCACCCCATTGGTGATATGCCACTTGCATATCGATGAAGCGTAATTAACTGCTGATGCGTATTAATTAAATTAATCGTGTGCTGATGTAAACTAAATAACGATAAAGCACCTTCGATTGTTGGCGCATGCGCACTAACAAGCAAAGGCTTAATTTTATGTAAGTAATTTTGATTCGATAACATGCAGCTATACCGATTATTCAGCGTAAAACTCGAGTTTAATAAGCAATTATCAATATGTTGATTTAATCGATTGCCATTAGCATGCATAATGTTCATAAATTATACTTCGAGCTTTTTAGCCAGTGCTTCTAGTGCTTTTTCAAAACAAGCTAACGGTGCACGCACTGTTCCTGCGCCAATTTGACCAACACCTGCCTTTTTATGAGCAATACCGGTATTGATTAATGGTGTGATTCCTGTTTCAACAATTCGGCGTATATCTAATGCCATACAGCAGCCCTGAAAATTCCAAGATGGTATTTGAAATAGCATGTTATGTTCTAAAAATATTTCGCTCATCTCTTCTGATACCTCATACGCAACATCAGCACCACCAGCACCAACAAATCGCGTAACACCTGGCGCAGCAACCATTGCGGCGCCTCCAATACCAAAAGTTTCAGTTATAGCACTGTCACCAATATCGGGATTAGCATCTTGCTGTGAATAACCGGTAAAAAATAGTCCTTGAGGTGTATTTACTGGAGCGGTAAACCACTGATCACCAAGACCACTAACTTTAATACCAAAATCTTTACCATTACGTGTCATCGCTGTAACAATAGTACCAGCTTGAATCTGGGCGGCACTATCCATTACGGATTTACAAAATGCCATTGCTAAATTCAAGAAAAATTGATCTGTGACACTTAAAAAATCAAAGATTTTTGCCATCTCTTCTTGACTACGTTTAAGTACAGCTAATTTTGGTGACAATGTACGTAATAATAATGCAGAAGCGGCAATATTACGTTGGTGAAATTCATCTCCCATAGTAATGGCTTGCGCCATCAATGCAGTTAAATCAATGCCTTTATCAAATAGTTTAAGTGCATCATTTAATGCTGGACCTAATGATTCTTTCATCCAA
This sequence comes from Gilliamella sp. B3464, assembly GCF_026536145.1. Taxonomy (NCBI): domain Bacteria; kingdom Pseudomonadati; phylum Pseudomonadota; class Gammaproteobacteria; order Orbales; family Orbaceae; genus Gilliamella; species Gilliamella sp. B3464. The sequence goes on from NZ_JAFNOQ010000002.1 coordinate 25,392, forward strand.
CGATGACGATTTAAGACTTCTTCACCATAAGCACCAAAGCGCATGACTTTACCAATGCCTTCGTTCAAATTACAGTATGCTCGGTTACCATGAGTAACATTCTCAACAACAACCATTGGCATATTAGCAGAGGTAATTCCGCCCATTGGACCAACGGCATTGACTGAATGACAAGGAATAAATTCTACTTTACCTGACTGTAATAACTGTAAAGCTTCATTTTCGTCTTTCGCCCAACCTTCAAATAAACAGGCACCAATACAAGCACCTTGCATTGGTCCTGTCATATCAGTCCAAACAATAGGTGGGCCAGCATGCAATAATTTTTGTCCTTGTGCTAACGTTGGTACCGCTTCTTTTGCTGCAACTACGCCAATCCAATGAGGCCTAGCCGCTTTAATTCGTTCAATAATAGCTTGATTTGCTTCATTTATTGATGTATTCATATTGTCAAAACCTCTTAATTTAATTTCTTCAAAATAGCCGCTAATTTTTGATTACCACCCGCTACTGGTGCCCATTGATAATGCACAACAGGCACATTCGATGCTTGAAGATCGTCAGCAAAGCCTCTAAGACCTGCATTAATCACACTAATATGATCAAGTAATGGGTACTGTTTTAACGAACGTATTTGCTTTAATGGTGAAATGAGTTTTTTTGCCAATAAAATTGCTTCCGGTAAATTGTCCATTACCACAATATTGGCAGCTTTTAAGGCATCAATCTGCTTGCTACGGCATTGTGGATCTTGCTCAGAACCGGTTACAGTAACAATGGCAATTAAAGGATTATCAGCAGCACGTTTAGCACACGCTTTTTGATAACCAGTAATAATGGATTCGGCAGGGTTAGTATTAGCGCCATAGCCAATAACCAAATCCAATAATAGAACACCAACACTTGTGTTATCACCTAACTGACAAATTTCTTGTTCACGAATTGAAGGATCAATCATTGGATGTGGGCGACCTACAGTATAAAAATCATCACCAAGATCAATTATCTTATGACCATTTTGCGCTAACATGATGCCTTTATCATGATTTTTGCTAACAGCTAAGCCAAGCTCGTGAGCAAGTAACATCGCCGCTTCTGAAGCTAATGTGCCGCCAGTATATAAACCTAAAATAGAACGATGTTCCGCATGACTTAATTGAGTTGCACTTGCTTCTACTTTAGCTAATAAACATGATAATCGCGCCGCTTCATCCAACGTTCTGGCAAAATAAATGTTTTCATCTTGTGGTTTATCTATGTTAGAACCTAAAAATATTGCAACAATTGGCTTGTTAATCAACTTCATGGCAGAAATCACTTTTTTACGCACACTTTCTGCTGGTGGCTTAGAAATAAACGTGATCACCTGTGTTGCCTGATCCGCAGCTAGCATATCTAACGCAGTTAACGCACTAATGCCACCGACTTCTTGAGATAAATCCCGCCCACCCAAACCAATAGCTTGAGTAATCCCTTGATTTAATAAGGCAATTTGTGAAATAACTTCTTGAATACCTGTTCCAGATGCACCAATTACACCAATATTTCCCTTTGGAATGACATTGGCAAAAGCTAAAGGTGCACCAGCAATAATGGCAGTACCGCAATCGGGTCCCATTACAATCAAATCTTTTTCTGACGCTTTGGTTTTCAAGCGAATTTCATCATCAAGTGAGACATTATCCGAAAATATCATCACATTTTTATTATCATCCAAAGCTTGTTCAGCCAACCCAGCAGCATACTCACCGGCTATAGAAATAAGCACCAAATTAGCATCAGGCAATTTTTGATTAGCGCTAGCAAAACGTCTTGCTTTGAGTAATTTACGCCCGCCTTGCTGTTGCTGCGCAATATTTTTTAACGCATCTTCCAATTGTTCACTAATCAACGCCACCACATTACAAGAATTATCATGGGTTTTAATGGCCACACAAATATCATTGGGTGTTGCTTCATTAAACATATCATCCCAAAAACCGGTTGCAGTAAGCAGCGATTTATTGGCTGGGGTACCCATCATGACGGAAACTTCATCAACTTCGTCAAGATTACTGAGTTTTTTTGAAATTAGCATTAAACTAACTGAATCTTGAAAGCTGCCTTTTTTTATAAAAGATTGAATCATGAGATTTGGCCTTTCAGTTATGAAAAAATTAAGTTCTGTTTAGATATAGACAATACTCACTTATTACTTATTGAGATACTTTCATAGACGGGAATGATTGATTTTACAGGTGGCATCCTGTTACCCGTTTTTGATAATTCTGATTGATAACAATAAATAGTATGACACTATCACATCTAATTTACAGATTGTATTTATATATTACGTAAAAAATAGTGAATAAATAGGTTGGATGTCACAAATTGACGATTAATCATAAAAAATAAAACATATTAAAATCAGTAACATAAATGATTATTAAAAAATTTTTTATAATACCAATTCATTAATTTAATTAAATTTTAAAAAAATAAAAAAGCTAGTTTGATCACATTATTATTTGCTATTAATAGTATGGTAGATGACAAATTCACTTTTAATGTGTTTCATTATATATAAAGACACTTAATGACAGTAACAAGTTGAACAACAGGTAAATACACATGAATATCTTATATGATGATGTTGCTAACGCAGTAGACTGGATATCTAGCTTTGGCGGATTAAAACAAGGTGGTACAACGCGCCTACTCTATAGCGCCGAATGGCTCGCTGCCCAAAATGCACTGAAACAAAGAATGACCGAAATTGGCATGCATAGCTATTTTGACGACATTGGAAATTTATATGGACGATTTGAAGGCAGTAAATACAAAAATGAAGTTATCATGTCAGGTTCGCATGTTGATACTGTAGTAAACGGTGGAAAACTTGATGGACAGTTAGGCATTATAGCGGCTTTACTTGCAATGCAATACCTGAAAGAAAACTATGGTCAACCACTACGCACATTAGAGTTAATCTCGATGGCAGAAGAAGAAGGTAGCCGTTTTCCTTACGTTTTTTGGGGCAGTAAAAATGTATTTGCTATCGCTAATCATCACGATGTCGAAACAATACAAGACAGCGAAGGCATAAAATTTGTTGATGCCATGCAAACATGTGGATTTAAATTCAATACTCAACCTGCACGCGACAATATTAAAGCGTTTTTAGAAATTCATATTGAACAAGGTGGCGTTCTAGAAAAAGAACAAAAAAGTATTGGTGTTGTAACCAGTATTGTAGGTCAACGACGTTATAACATTCGATTAGTTGGTGAAGCCAATCACGCCGGTACAACGCCTATGGGATATCGTAAAGATGCGGTGTATGCATTTAGTCGAATCTGTAATGAATCAATCAACAAAGCAATCAAAGTTGGTGATCCACTTGTGCTTACTTTTGGTCACGTAGAACCCAAACCAAATGTCGTCAATGTTGTACCCGGTGAAGTATTATTCACTATGGATTGTCGTCATACGAATAAAGCCCAATTAGTTCAATTCACCGAAGAAATCGAAGCTGATATGCTGCGTATCGCCAACGAACTTGGTCTTGAAATCGACATAAATCGCTGGATGGATGAAGATCCGATCCCGATGGATAACAAGCTAATCAAAATGTTAGAAGCGATATGTAAAGAAGAAAAACTCAGTTATCGGGTAATGCACAGTGGTGCGGGTCATGATTCACAAATATTTGCGCCACGTGTGCCTACAGCAATGTTATTTGTGCCAAGCATTAAAGGTATTAGTCACAATCCTGCTGAAGATACAGACACAAAAGATTTAGTAGAAGGCATTAAAGCACTCACGCACGCCCTATATAAATTAGCTTATCAAGAATAATAAGGAATTAACATGACCATAATAGAAAAAACGGGTGGAATTAAATACTGGCATAAAATCGTTGTATTATTATGCCTAGGTTGGACAGTTATGTGGATTTATCGCCCAGTATTAACCGCGATTTTTCCAGAAGTTCAACAAACTATAGGACCACAATCCAATACTGCTCTTGGACTCATTGCCAGTTGTTACTTCTTTGCCTACACCGCAATGCAAATACCCGCAGGTATGTTAGTTGATAAGTTTGGTAAAAAAGCGGTAGTTATCCCCGGCTTTTTACTCTTCACTATTGCTGCGTTAATGATCGGTAATGCTCATTCAATCACAATGATCTATATTGGTAGTTTGCTTGCTGGTTTAGGCTGTGGTTCTTATTATGGTTCGGCATGGTCACTTTCAGCTGAAAATATTCCGTCAGAGCACCGTGGCTTTGCATCAGCAATTATCAATACCGGCTCGGCTTTAGGTATGGGGATTAGTTTGTTAGCAACAAGCTTTTTAGTCAAATCATTAGGCATGCCATGGCAATACATGTTATACATAATTGCTGCATTGCTACTTTGTTTAGTTGCAGGTTTTGCAATTATTATTAAAGAACAACCGAAAATTAAACAAGCAAAACAACATGAAAATACCGCTAACACACGCTCTGTTGATCAAGTAGAATCACAAACACATAGCTTTTTTAGTAGTCAGATGGTTGCATCATATATCATGTATTTTGCCACATGCTATGGTTATTATATGATTGTCAGTTGGTTACCTAACTTTCTTGAAACAGAACGTGGTTTTACTGGTGGTAGCATTGGCTCTGCGTCTTCTTTAGTTGCATTTGCAGCTATTCCTGGGGCATTAATCATCAGTAAAATTTCTGATAAATACAGAAATAAACGCCTATTATTTATCATTGCACTTGAACTAATCGCCGCAGCAACATTACTAACTACAGTGCAATCAGCAACGATTACTTTCTTACTCGCTGGATTAGTTTTTTACGGTTTATTTGGTAAATTAACTGTAGAACCAATTCTGATTTCACATGTTGCCGAAACTGCCCCTAAAACCAATTATGGCACTTCGTTTGGCGTATTTAACTTTTTTGGTATGAGCTCGTCTGTTATCGCGCCACCATTAACAGGTTATTTAGCAGATTTTACCGGCACCAAAATTACCGGATTCTATGTGGCAATTGCTATTTTAATTGTTGCAACCGTGCTGTTCTTCCTTCTTAACATGCATAAAAGCGCAAATAACAATTAATAATCTGTGCCGATCATTATATTTATGATCGGCAACACACATTTTTCTAAACTAAGCTGTTTTTAATGGCGCGCTATTGTATTACCTAAAAAATAGTCAGCCGAAGTAAAAAATCAATATGTTCCAAGGAGATAATTATGGGATATATCAACAACAACACAGGTTACCCAAAAGACTTATTAGCATCAAGAGCAATTATTAAACGACAAAATTACGCGCTCATTCCGCCTGATGGATTGGTAAAAAATATCATTCCTGGTTTTGATAATTGTGACATCACCATTTTATCAACCCCTAAATTGGGCGCGTCATTTGTTGATTATTTAGTCACCATGCATAAAGATGGCAAAAACCTACAAGGATTTGGTGGTAAAGATCTTGAAGTTTTTGTCTATGTTATTCAAGGCGAAATAACCGCTAAAGCTGATCAACAACCGTTTCATTTACAAACAGGCGGCTATCTTTACTGTCCTTGCGGAGTAAAACTTTATTTACAAAATATGACCAGCTCATCTCGCCTATTCTTGTACAAAAGACGTTATACCCCGCTTGATGGATACCAAGCTCGGGTTGTTTCGAACCATGTTATCAATCTGGAAAATATTCATTATGAGAATATGGATAATGTATTTGTGCAAGACTTATTACCAAAAGAACTTGGCTTTGATATGAACTTTCATATTTTAACTTTCCAACCAGGCGCAAGTCATGGCTATATTGAAACTCATGTTCAGGAACATGGCGCGTATTTACTCAGTGGTGAAGGTATGTACTTGCTTGACAATGAGTGGATACCGGTCAAAAAAGATGACTATATTTTTATGGGCGCTTATGCATTGCAAGCTTGTTATGCCGTGGGTAAAGAGCCATTAAGTTATATTTATTCAAAAGATTGCCATCGTGATGTCGAAATTTAAAGCAGCGTACTATTTTGTTTCTGAAGCCAAATCGGTGAGCTGAGTTAAGCAACTACAGTTACCAAAACAATATCGATAGACGAATAAAGCGAATCTATGAATGACTAAGTAGGTAAATACATCATTAAAAACCAGGTCACTTTCTTATTCGGACAGTGACAAAAAAAGCGGTATTACCGCATTTAATTAGCTAAATATTAACAAGAAAACACAGTGAATGGCGAGTAAATGTGTTAATACTTTAAAACAATAAGCAATTTTAATAAATGATCAAGGATATCATATGGAACTGATTGTTATTGCATTAGGCGGCAATGCAATTTCTAAACGAAATGAACCACTATCAATAGAGAATCAATATCGAAACATTGATGCTACAACCCAGCTTATCGCAAAACTAGCGGGAAAATATAATTTAGTGATTGTGCATGGCAACGGCCCACAAGTAGGTTTATTAGCACTACAAAATGCGGCTTATACACAGGTTGCTGCCTACCCACTCGATATTCTGGTTTCCCAAACGCAAGGTATGCTCGGGTATATGATAGGTCGCAGTTTACAGCAACACGAACATGTTAAACATGTTGTCACCGTGCTGACCCAAGTTGAAGTTGATCCCAACGACCCTGCTTTTAAAGATCCTACCAAGTATATAGGACCAGTATATCAACCAGCGCAACAGAAACAGTTACAAACACAATATGGATGGCAATTTAAACAAGATGGACAGTATTTACGTCGAGTAGTGCCGTCCCCCAAACCGCAAAAAATCCTCGAAATCGATGCTATCAAACAATTACTTAACCAAGACACTATTGTCATTTGTAATGGCGGTGGCGGTATACCTGTCATTAAAAATCAACTTGGTTATCAAGGTATAGAAGCGGTTATCGACAAAGATCACAGTGCAGCGCAATTAGCCATACAACTTAAAGCTGATCATCTGATGATTTTAACTGATGCTGATGCGGTTTACGAAAATTGGGGCACACCACAACAAACCGCGCTACGCCATGTCAATGCTGAACGGTTAAAACCACTGGCAATTGAAGATGGCGCTATTGGTCCTAAAGTCAAATCTGTCATTGAATTTGTCGAACAAACCAGCAATACAGCCTATATCGGTACGCTAACGGATATAGAGTCCTTATTAGCGGGTACCAAAGGTACAATCATTACAAAATAAGATAACCAAACAGGTAAAACATATATTTAAGGGAGTTTACTATGCGAGTTGACAGAAAAACATTACACGATCTAATCGCGAATAAAATGCATAAAGCCGGTTTAAGTCAGGAACATGCAAGCATTGCTGCCGATGCGTTAGCTTTTGCTGATGCCCGAGGCATTCATTCACATGGTGCAGTAAGAGTAGAATATTATGCAGAACGTATTGCGAAAGGTGGCATGACCGTTAATCCTAACATCACTTATAAAGAAACAGGTCCAGCGAGCGCCATTCTCGATTTTGATAATGGCTGTGGTTTGGTTGCTGCCAAAGTTGGCATGGATAAAGCCATTGAAATGGCGAAGAAGAATGGTGTCGCGGTCGTCGGTATACGCCGTATGTCACACAGTGGATCACTGTGTTACTTTACCGAAATGGCAGCTGCACAAAATTTAGTTGCCATTTCAATGTGTCAATCAGATCCAATGGCTGTACCCTATGGTGGAGCCGAAGAATTTTTTGGTACCAATCCAATTGCATTTGCAGCCCCAACGGCCGATGAGCGAGTTGTATCATTTGATATGGCAACTACGGTGCAAGCTTGGGGTAAAGTACTTTATGCACGATCCAAAGGCGCTCCTATTCCGCCAACATGGGCCGTTGATGAGCACGGTGAACCAACCACCGATCCTCATAAAGTCAATGCTTTATTACCGATTGCTGACGCAAAAGGTTATGGTTTGATGATGATGGTTGATATCTTATCGGGGATATTACTAGGCTTGCCTTTTGGTAAAAATGTCTCGTCAATGTATGCAGACCTATCCAAAGGACGCGATCTTGGGCATTTACATATTGTCATTAACCCAGAATATTTTATCGGCCTTGAAATATTCAAACAAACTATGTCTTCGATGCTCGATCAATTAAAAAATGTCAAACCCGCTAAAGGCAATAGCCAAGTATTCTTTCCTGGTGAACGAGGCAAAAAACGTGAAGCAGACTACCTAAAAAATGGTATCGAAATTGTCGATGATATTTATAACTATTTAATTAGTGATGACATCCACTACAACCGGTATGATCATAAAAATAAATTTGCCGAGTAAACACGATTTTTTGACATAGGTAAGTAAAATCCTGTTCGCATACAAACATCATTGCTTATTCATGGTTGATACCGGCTTTACAGGTGTCAACCAAAACAAATATTAAAAGCTTAGTTCTATCGCTTTATAAACAAATTAAAGCCAACTATCAGCAGTAATGATTAACAGAAAACCTACTGGTATTAATTTACCAATCAATAGCAATATATCACGAATAAAATATAGATTGGCAAAATATCACAATTTCAAGACCAAACATGAATTCTGCCTATACGGCAGTGAACCCTAATTCCCCGAATTAAATATGTTCTAGATGTTTCTAAACTACCTATACGGCAGTGAACGAAGTTGTGGCACAAGCCTGGTTAATATTGGATTTCTAAACTACCTATACGGCAGTGAACATAAAAACATTGGCGTCAATTAGAGATAATCATTTCTAAACTGCCTATACGGCAGTGAACTCGTAAGGATCTCATTCCAGCACGGATGGTCTTTTCTAAACTGCCTATACGGCAGTGAACATAAGGACTTTAAAGCTGTGGTGATTATTCATTTTCTAAACTGCCTATACGGCAGTGAACTTGAACACGCCCATGCGCCTTGTAAATCGTTATTTCTAAACTGCCTATACGGCAGTGAACTAGAAGCTAAACCACTATAACTGTTGTTGGCAGAAAGGTAAATGATGTTTTGCTACTAAAAAACCCTTTTTTTTATGTGATTTGTAATATATTGATTTTATTATTTTTTATATTTGGTAAAAAAAAGGGTCGGTAAAAGGGGTTAGTCGTATACGCGTTAGCATTCAATTGTGAGTTTATAAACAGCTTTGTCGAAGTTTTTAGGCAAAAGATCCAACTTGATTCAGTCATGAGAATTGCTATTTAGCAATGCTGACAGGTTTGATTAGCTTGTAATCTACGATATAAAAAATGACTGATGGTATATAAAATAAGTTATACACGCCGAGCATTGATATTTAGCATTATTCAAGAAACAATTGTGCAATTGTCATCAGTTGATTATATAAAAAATAACAGGTATCAATCCCCTTGGAGGGATGATTTCAACGTTTATTATCCTGATAATATCATTAAATAATAATTAATTTGAAATAAAATATCCGTTTTTACAGATAGTTACCTTAAACTGATCAACATCCTAGTTTCATCGATTTGGTTGCTGACTTAAAAATGCAACCCACTAAATTGTTCAATTTTTGTCTTAATGTTCTTTTTAATCAGCAATTAACACAAAATAGATAACAATTATAATAATCAATAAAGTTGAGAGACAAACTCATCGCTATTTGTATCTATTTTTACCGTATTGAAACTTGCATATTTCTATTTTCTAGTTTAATTTACATACACAAATTGACAATAATTAGAGAGTAAACATGACGATATCATTCAAAGAACAACAACAACGAATAAGCTTTGTGAAACATTTTTTTGCTGATAAGTTAGCCGAAAATTTATCCCTGATTGAAGTGCAAGCACCATTATTAAGTCAAGTTGGTGATGGAATTCAAGATAATTTATCTGGTACCGAAAAAGCAGTTCAGGTTAAAGTTAAAACGATTGCTAATGCACAATTTGAAGTCGTTCACTCTTTAGCTAAATGGAAGCGTAAAGTATTAACTGATCACCATTTTGCTGAGGGTGAAGGTTTATATACTAATATGAAAGCGTTACGACCGGATGAAGATCAGCTTTCACCAATTCATTCCGTATTTGTCGATCAATGGGATTGGGAAAAAGTAATAAGTCCAAAAGATCGTACTCTTACTTACCTAAAGCAAACTGTTGAAAAGATCTATTCAGCGATTAAAGCAACAGAAAAAGCCGTATCAGAAAAATATCACCTTTCACGCTTTTTGCCGGAATCCATTACATTTATGGATAGTGAACAACTGTTAAAACGTTACCCTAACTTATCGCCAAAAGAGCGTGAAAATGCAATTACTAAAGAACTGGGGGCTGTATTTTTAATTGGTATAGGCGGCTATTTATCTAATAACGAAAAACACGATGCCCGTGCACCCGATTATGATGATTGGAGTAGTGATAATGAAATGGGTTCTAAAGGCTTGAATGGTGATATTTTAGTTTGGAATCCAGCATTAAATAGTGCATTTGAAATTTCATCAATGGGCATTCGTGTTGATCCTGAAGCATTGAAACGTCAACTTAAGATCACTCATGATGAATCTCGATTACAATTAGCTTGGCATCAAGCATTAGTCAATGGTGAGTTATTACAAACTATTGGTGGTGGTATTGGACAATCTCGATTAGTCATGTTGTTGTTACAACTAAAACATATTGGACAAGTACAAGCAAGTGTTTGGGATGAAAAAACCAAACAAAGTTACTCGAATTTGCTATAACCTTATTACATCATACTTTGCCATCATTGGTGAAGTATGATAATTATTAACAGCTTTTTTCTAATCCCATCTGCCAAAAACCAGCTTCAAGCTGGGTTGCCGTTTTAAAAATGGTTTTTAACTGTTCAAAACGTTCTGACTTGATGTTAGATAAATTATCATTAATCCAATTGATTTCATTTTGCACTGCTTTTTGAAATTCATCACCACAATACATGTCGATCCAACTTGTATAAGGATTATTTTCTGCATTATACCAAGACTGGGCTGTTATCCAATTTGCAATCATGCCATAACCAATCAAGCATGGCGCTAAAACAATATGTAAGTCAAGAATATCACCTTTTAAGCCTACATCTAAAACATAATCGGTGTAAGCTATGTTAGCTTTGGCTCCAACTAAATGGGTTAATTCTGATTCAGTGATATGCCATTGTTTACAATAACCAATATGTAAATCCAGTTCTACTTCAACAATAGCTTTAAGGCTATGTAATGCCTGCTTGATTTCTAAAAGATTACGGCTTTTATAAACGGCAAGTCCCCAAACCCGCGAAAAGTTAACCAAAAATAGATAATCTTGCTTTAAATAGTGTTGAAAACAAGACTTATCTAAGGTTCCTTTACCAAGTTGTTCGATAAACTCATGCTGTATATAACTATTCCAATCTGTCTGGCATGAATCAATAAGGGAATAAAATGAAAACATAAAATACTATCACTTAAATAATCAATTTATAAAGGCATAAAACTGATTTTACCTAATAAACACGTGTTTTACGCCTTTTGTCGACATTAAGCAAATCAGATTCAATGGGTATAATTTGAGCCCAAAGCATATTGGATTAATGAGCAGCGTCGAAAAATAAATTAAACAACTTAATTAACAAAAACTCGCTTTGGATATTGAATGTTTAATTCTAATCGACGCTTTATTATCAACATTACTAGTTAGTGGTTGATTCTGATGTTTGGTTAGGACTTGTTTGGTTTTCCGTTTTTTGTTGTTCACTAGAATCAACTGGCGCTGTCGTAGTTGGAGCTACTGTTTCTGCTTTTGGTTGCTCAGGTTGAGACTTTGTATCAACTGCTTTTTTATCTGTGCTTTTTGCAGCTTTGCTAGCAGAATCATAACGTACATAGACAATATTTTGTTGTCCACGATCACAAGACCCCACAATTTGCCCTTCAATTTGTTGTTGAGATTCATTTGATGAAACGAGTTTCAATTGAAATTGAGAGGCTTCAACACCATTATTTTTAATTTTTTCTGCGATATTAGCGCTGATCTCATCACAGTTGGATGCACTAGCTATCATTGGTAGACTAACGAATAAAACAAAGGCTAACTTTTTCATATTATTTCCTTTTTTATAAATGATATTTTATCGAATGCATTATAAAACTATTGGTTAATCTGTCTATAGTGTTTTTGATAAAGATAAAAAAATATTTTTATTAAAATAATAGGAACATTAGCCCGCCTAAAACGCAGTAAACTCACGCAATTTTAATGGTGTTTATCTTCTAATGATTTTAATTTATTGATGATCCATGATCGAATATTAGCTAGTTCTGTTTCGCTCAAGCTATTAACAAAATCTCGTTTTTCATGTAACGTTTTTCGATCATCTTCAGTTAAAATCACCCCATCTAAATTTAACAATACTTCTTTTCGATAAACTGAATAAATGAAGTCTTTTATTAACTCATCTGAAAGATTAATTTCTGTCATAATATTTCCTTCCTTTATCACGATTTTTACCCAGCAAAACGATCATCTTGCCAAGATTTGTGGTACGACTTTGCTAATACAACGTTTCTAATTAAACCACTAACATTTATCAAAAATTTTTTGAAGTTGAAATCCAGATAAAAAATCGAATTAATCGCTTTTACTATAATAGTATATAAACGACATGACAATGAACAAATTTTGCACAGTGATGAAACCATTAAAAGGGGATAACTAGCAAATTATTCACTGTACTATTTGATAAGTATTTAACAAACCTGTTGATAACTCCGTATTGTATTGATTTATTTAATCTTATTACTAAGGTTAAATATTAACCTGCTGCTGTATTAATTTCAAACTTTATTAAAATATGCATTCAACATAATCAACGACAGCACAATTAAGAAAAAAAAGGAGAGAAAACTACAGGAATTGAGATCGATTTCACTGTAGTTTAATCAATAATGCGATTTATAAAGCGGTGAAAAAAGCCATTAAGCCAAAAATGACACCCGGTGAATTGGCAATAGCAATTGGCCAATCTTTCTTTTCACGCAATAAACCATAGCAAACCCATAACGAACAGTTTATTGCTGCAGCCAATGGTTGAGTGGGATTAGATTTGTAACCATGAAGATTATCAATGATTTGTGGAATATAAGAAACATACATACCAAGTGAAGCGATAGTAGCAATTACGCCCAAATAATGAAACGCTTTAGGTGAAAGATTCAAGACCTACCTCCCTACTGAGTCGAAAAATAAGGGATTCAACTCTAGCATAGATCCCTTAAAAATTGTACTCATAAACTTGATCCCGAATGTTAATTATTGATAAAGGATTTAACAAGATTTTGCATTCATGACGCCCAGCATCACAAGTTAATACCTTCTAATAAAAAGAGTAATGTGTACTGCCGAGGTTGATTGTTTAATGTAGGCCAAATAACATATTAAAATTATCAATTTATAAAACAAGCGAAAGACTAAACTCAAAAATACTTCATTTAATCATGCAGATAAAAAATATACCGCAATGGGTAAAGGGAGGATTCAGAACCTAAAAATGATAACAGGCGCAACTCATCTAACTCAGATAAATCTGGCATAACCATTAATCGCATTTTTTAAATGGAATTTTAAAAACTATAACCGCCAACACGGCGTTAAAACAATTTAGATTTATTTGTTTGCAATCGTCCGTTTTTCTAAACCACCTACACGGCGTTAAACAAAATACAGAATGGCATAGAATTGTGGTCTATTTTCTAAACCACCTACACGGCGTTAAACTAGAAACCGATACACTATAACGCTTGTTAGGCAAAAGATAAATGTTTGTTTTAGGCTTAAAAACCCTTTTTTACATTAAAATTTAACCTATTGATTATAAACAAGTTTAAATTATAGTAAAAAAAAGGGTTTTGTTATGATGTTTATTGAGCGTGTAAAGTTACCCTATTTTTATGAGCAAACCTTTGCTTTAGGTAATAACAAAAAGCCTTTGATTATCATCAAAGACTTTTCAGTTAATTACAAATAAAAAAACATCTAAATTTGCAAAATATAAACTTGATTATTAAGAATATTTTTACGATCAAACTGCTGTTTAATTGCTTGCATTAATTGGCGATTATCTTCTGGTATGGCCTGCTTAAAATAGTTAACTTTAGCAGTACCAATTCCATGTTCAGCAGAAGGAAGCCCGCCTAATTGATGACATTTTAGATACAAAGCACAATGGACTTGTTCTAGTAAGCGTTGCCATTGCGCTTGCTCTCTACCATCGCGTAATAGACATAAATGGATATTGCCATCACCAGCATGTCCAAAAGCTAACATTCTTACACTGGTTTTCGCTTCTAATTGTTTGGTGTAATGAATAAAATCAGCAATTTTATTAATGGGTACAACAATATCAATAGGATCTTGCTCTGTCACCGCTTCAACAGCGCGAACTAGCGACCCGCGCACTGCCCAAATTTGACTAGCTTGTTCTACTGTTTCTGCAATAAAATGTTCACAATCAGTCAAATTAGCCAATAGTTGCTGACGCTGTTGTAATATAGTTTGATGATCAGCACCATCTAACATAACAATAAGATAGGCTTGTGCATTGGGTAATGGAAATTGAAAACCTGAATATCTTTCACCCCACTGCGCAACCTGACGTTCTACAAACTCCAGTGCTGTGGGTGTTAACGTTTGTAATATAGTTGTGATATTTGCTATAGCTAAATCAATACTTTTAAAACCAATAATTAAGGTTTCGAAAGCTTTTGGTTTAGCAATTAACTTTAAAGTGCATTGCGTAATAATACCCAGTGTCCCTTCACTGCCAATAAAGAGATGTTTTAACGAAAGCCCAGTATTATCTTTAACATTTTTACTGCCAAAATTTAAAACGCTGCCATCAGCCATAACCACTTCTATTGCTTGCACATAATCACGGGTCACGCCATATTTAACCGCACGCATGCCACCAGCATTAGTACTTATATTGCCGCCAATAGTGGCATTTTTTGCACCAGGATCGGGCGGATAAAACAGGTCTTGCTTTTCAACCCATTGTTGTAAATCCTGTAATAAAATGCCTGGCTGGACAGTAATTGTGAATGTCTCTTTATCCAGTTCAACAATATTGTTCATTAAAGATAAATCAATAATAATGCCACCATTAGGAATGGTTGAACCCACCAAATTCGTACCCGCACCACGCGTTGTAATATTGATCCCTTTTGAATAGGCATATTGAACTATTTGTGAAACTTCCGCTGTTGTTACTGGATAAACCAGTAGTTCGGCTTGTCCATATTTCAATTGCAGTCCATCACTTAAGTGAGATTTTGGAATATTGTTTTGATAAATGATTCGGTTAGGATCTTTAATAATAGTTGTAATTGTATTCATGTTAATACCGATTATTTATAGCTGCGATCAAAGTGATTAGCTAATTTATCCCCTAAAAATTGAATTAACATCACAATAAAAATCAGAATGATAATACATAAAATCAGGATTTCTGTGACATAACGTTGATAGCCGTAACGAATGGCTAAATCACCTATTCCACCACCGCCAACCACACCGGCCATTGAGCTAAAGCTAATGAGCGAAATTGTCGTTACCGTTGCATGGCGAATTAATTGTGCCATAGCTTCAGGAAATAGTATTCCAATAATTATGCGAATATGTGATGCTCCGCTCGCTACTGCCGCCTCAATCACACCTTTATCTATTTGGCTAAACGCATTTTCAGCTAACCTTGCATAAAAAGCGATAGCCGCTAACGACAAAGGAAAGATAACCGCTTTTGGTCCAACAGTCGTGCCAACAAATAAAGCACCTAAAGGTAACACCGTCACCATTAAAATCAAAAAAGGAATTGAACGAGTCGCATTAATGATAAAGTTAGCAATACTATTCATTACTCTGTTTTTGAAAAAAAACGGATTAGACATCAAAAACAGCAACAGCCCGATTATTGTGCCAAATAAAATACCAGCAAGCAGTGACCAACTGACCATAATAAAAGTCTCGTAAGCGGCTTGCCATAACATTTGTGCCATTTCAGCAAGGGTGAGTTTTATCATTAATTTATTTCCTCAATAATCACACCTTGATTGTGTAACTTTGCAATAAGATTTAAGATATCATCCGGATCACCAATTAACTCTATCACTAAATTGCCTAGCGCTTGCTCGTTAAAATACTCGATAAAACCATGCAAAATATTGAAAGCGACGCCTGTTTCAAGCGCTGATTGATATAAAATAGGTTGCGTAGTATTTTCATTAATATAGCGTAGTCTAACCAGTTTGCCTTTAGCATTTTGTCTAATTCGATCGGGAAGATGGGTATTTTCATCAATATTAAGAAAGTTTTGGGTAAAGCGTTGTTTTGGACAAGCAAATAAATTAAATGTGTTATTCATCTCAACAATTTCACCTTGCGACATTACCGCAACCCGATGACAAATCTTTTTTACCACATCAATTTCATGGGTAATAAGAACTATAGTTAAACCAAATTTTTCATTGAGTTGTTTGAGTAAATCCAAAATAGCGCTGGTTGTGGTTGGATCTAATGCACTGGTCGCTTCATCACATAGCAATATTTTCGCTTCATTCGCTAAGGCCCTTGCAATACCGACTCGCTGCTTTTGCCCACCACTAAGCTCGGCAGGATAAGCATAAGCTTTATCGCTCAACCCTACCAATGTCAGAAGCTCTTTCACTCGGTTTTTTACTGCATCACCCTTTTTGCCAGCAGCCTTAAGAACAAAGGCAATATTTTCATAAACGGTTTTTGAACAAGCAAGGTTAAAATTTTGGAAAATCATACCTACCTGAAAACGAAAGGCCTGTAAATGGCGGCCTTTCAAAGTGCTAATATCAACACCATCGATAATAACTTGCCCTGACGACGGTATGGCGAGTCGATTAAGTGTTCTTACCAATGTACTCTTACCTGCACCGCTTGAGCCAATAATGCCAAAAATTTCGCCTTGATTGACATCAAATGAAACATTTTTGACAGCTTCAACTATTTGGCCTTTTGCCTCAAAGCGCACCGATACATTTTTTACTTGGATTAAAGGTGTATGTTGCATAATTAAAATAATTGATAGTCAGGTTTTTGGAAAGTATAAAAAATACCATTTTTATCTTCGATCACTTGCGCAAATTCAGGTGATTTAAGTACATCAATAATGTCTTTACCTAAAGTATCTTTAGATGAACTTCGAATGGCAATAACATTTTTTAGATCTTTATCTAATACTTCGGTATAAAGTGCTTTAGACAAATCTAAACCGGCACCAATAGCATAGTTACCATTGACAACCGACAATACCGCACTATCTAACGATCTAGGTGTTTGCGGTGCTTCAATTGGAACAATATTTAAACCATAAGGATTTTCAATAATGTTATTAGGAGTAAGATTATTTTTATCCACAGTTGGATCAAGTTTAATAAGACCTGCGGCTTGCAAGATTCTTAATGCTCGTGCTTCATTAGTGACATCATTGGCAATAGTGACTTGATCACCTTTTTTTAATTGAGAAAAATCAGTAATTTTATTAGAAAAAATACCCGCACCAGCGGTAGGCACAAAGCCAATTGCGATAATATCTAAATTGCGTGCCTGTTTAAAATTATTCAAATAAGTGAGATGCTGAAATAAATTAGCATCAATTTCTTTATTCGCTAACGCCAAATTAGGTTGTACATAATCACTAAACTCCCGAATTTCAACACTATAACCTTTCTTTTCTAGCCCTGGTGCAATCGCTTGTTTAAACATATCACCATAAGGTCCGGCAGCAACACCGACAACAATATGATTCTCTTTTTTAGTATCATCACAACCGGTCAGCAAAGTGAATGTTGATAAAATAACAAAACTTAATGCAATTAATTTTTTAAACATAATAATTTTTCCTTAAATTTGGATAATCTTTGTAAAGCTGCAATCAGCGTTTGTTCTTGTTTAGCAAAATGAAAACGAATATATCGATACTCAGGATGTTTGAAAAATGCCGATCCCGGTACAGCCGCTACGCCTACTTCTTTAATTAACCATTCACAAAATTCAAAATCAGTTTTAAATGGGTTA
The DNA here is from genome assembly GCF_026536145.1 of Gilliamella sp. B3464. NCBI lineage: Bacteria > Pseudomonadati > Pseudomonadota > Gammaproteobacteria > Orbales > Orbaceae > Gilliamella > Gilliamella sp. B3464. The sequence goes on from NZ_JAFNOQ010000002.1 coordinate 43,435, forward strand.
AAGGTCGAAATATCAACCAAGACATAATAGGCGCCTTGAGGTTCATAATAAGATAGACCTATTTTATCTAACCCTTGCAAAAACAGTTGACGTTTTTCAGTATAGATTTGAGTTAATTGTTGATAATAATCATCACCCAATGATAAGCCAGCACAAGCGGCTTTTTGTAATGGTGCAGCGGCGCCAACAGTTAAAAAGTCATGGATCATTTTACAGCCATCAATGATAGTTTTATCTGCAATAATATAACCTAGGCGCCAACCTGTAATCGAATACGTTTTTGATAATGAACTACAACTAATAGTGCGCTCTTTCATGCCGGGAAAATTGGCTAAATAAAGGTGCTTGTGCGGGGCATAAACCATATGTTCATACACTTCATCAGTAATAACATAAGCATCAAATTCGATGGCTAATTCACTGATATAGTCAAGTTCTGCTTTGGTAAAAACTTTACCGCATGGATTACTCGGATTACATAAGATTAAGGCTTTCGCACCTTGTTCAAACGCTTGCCTAAGCTGCTTTTTATCAAACTCAAATGTTGGTGGAATGAGTGGTACATATATTGGCGTTGCATCAGATAAAATCGCATCAGCACCATAATTTTCATAAAAAGGCGAAAAGATGATAACTTTGTCTTTAGGATTACAAATTGTCATAACCGCACACATCATTGCTTCTGTACTTCCACAGGTTACAAGGACGTTTTCATCGGGGTTTATATCAATGTTCATCAATTTTTGCTGCTTTTTAGCCAGTAACTGTCTAAATTCTTTTGAACCCCAAGTAATTTCATATTGGTGAGGACCTTGCTCAGCAGCCTGTTTAAGAGCTTGTATCAATTCTTTTGGTGGATCAAAATCAGGAAATCCTTGTGATAAATTGATAGCTTGATATTCATTTGCAATTCGGGTCATCCGGCGGATAACTGAATCAGAAAAGTGGTCGAGTCGATCGGCTAATTTACGCATTTATGTTAGTGATGAAAAAAATTAAGGTGTGCAAGTATAATACAAAATAGTATTTTTCTCGTTAAATAATATATTTATATATATTTATAATTTTTTTTTATAACAAGGTTAATTTTTAATGATTGCCAATCAGTTTACTTGAAAGCTGTGAATTTGAGCTATTGGATAAGAATAGTGATTCAATAACTCAATTTGAACGAATTGAATGGACATAAAAACGGCTAAAATTGAAAATTTGAACCACCTGACGGTAAAAAGATTAGTTTCTTGTCCAAATATCTTTATGCGCAAAACCAAGTAAATTATTGGTCATTTTAATGTACTGTAATTCCAGTGACCAAATCGGCGCTTTCATTAATTTAGCGAATGGAAAAGCTTGATAATACAGTGAATAAGCATGCATAGCTTGTTGATCACTTAGCTGTTTTGCTATTGCAACAAACTGTATACCTTGAATTTGAGCAACAGTTTTGGGCGCGATACTAATTGTACCTGCTACCTGTGGCTGATTGAGCATTGCATTAGCATGCTGAGTTTTTAGCTCAGTGAGAAAATATAAATTCATCAAATCTTGATCAAATACATAAAAGGTATTACATGCCCAAGGTTGATTATTCGATAAAATCACACATAACGAAAGCACATGTTGTTTTTTGATAAATTCAATGATTTTATGATTAGGTTGCCTACAAAATTTGTTGCTCGTCATGTCATTCAATTATTTTACTGTTAAGTTGCATATCCTCACCCCAGCGAGGTAAACAAGGCATATCAATATCAAACAAGTCTAAGGCTCTTGCAACGCTATGCGTTATCATATCATCAATGGTATCAATATGTTGATAAAAAGCAGGAACCGGTGGAAATATTATGCCGCCCATTTGAGTGACGGCTTGCATATTGTTAATGTGACCTAAATGCAGTGGTGTTTCTCTGACCATTAAAACTAAACGGCGACGCTCTTTAAGTACCACATCAGCGGCTCGAGTAAGCAAATTATCAGATAAACTAGTCGCAATAGCAGATAGAGAGCGCATTGAACAGGGAGCAACTAACATACCAATAGTTTTATAAGATCCACTGGCTATCGCAGCACCAATATTATTAATGGAATAAACCTTATCTGCTAATGCTTGAATCTGTTTTATACTCATATTGGGGACTTCGTAGCGACAAGTTATTTGTGCAGCTTTAGAAATAACAAGATGCGTTTCGATATCTAACGGTTTTAACAGTTCTAACGCTTTAATACCATAAGCAATTCCTGTTGCGCCACTAATACCAATTATTATTCGTCGGTTTGCCATTTCTATCCTTATCGTTTAGTAAAATTACACTTAAATAGTGAAATACTATTTTAGTATTAGCAACGTAAAATCATCGTTTAAGTGTTGAGTCATATATATAAACATAATTTTACCGACTATACCTACCAATTAAAAGCGAATCAAGTATCAACCAGCAATACATCTTTAAACTACTTTTATTTAGATAATAATTTTAGAGATGAATAACATGAAAAAATAGATAGATGAGATAGCTACCAACTGCGCGTTGGTAGCAAAATTGGTTAGTTATTCTTTGGCCATAGGTTGAGTAACAACTTGGGTTTGTTGCGCACCCTGAATTGCGTTGATTTGCTCTTCATATTTGCTTACAGCATCTTTACCCGATAATAAACTATACGTTAAAGTAAACTCTGTACTTTGACCAGGTGCCAATTGACGAACGCGTTTTTGTTCTCGCTCTATGGTCACTGGATAGGCAAAACTGGTACCAGGCTCAAGACCCGTCACATAACCTTGCTTAAGGGTGTCGGTATTTTTCCATAACGAAAGTACCGGTAACTGTTTGGTATTAAAAGCGATACCTGCTGCTTTATCGCCTGCTTTATTGGTGACCATCACTTGTGTGTGATTATTTGCATCCGCAAATGGATAAACGTTAAAGACCATTTCATCAAAATCTTTAGTTGGACCTAAATAAGTTTGCCACGTCGCTAATCCTTCTTTCGCATAATCGTTAAAAGGTGAAATTTCTTTAACTGGCGCAACAAATCTAGCGCCTTCTTCAAGAATTGGCGTACCAAAATTGCTATGATAGATGATTTGATAATCGCGGGTATAATCACTCTTATTGGTTACAACATCGTGTATGGTAAAGTCATTACTTCCTGGCACATAGCTAAGTGATGCCCACGTTTCTAAATGACTTTTTTTGAATGTGTTTTCTTTTATTAAACCTTTAATGTTAATAGTATAGGGTGCTTTATCTTCGATTGTGACAATTAATTTTGATACAGGCGTATTTTGTGCTCGCCCATGAAGCGTATACATCATGCCATCGGCTTGAACGGCATGTCCAGTCCATTCAAAACCACAACGAACCATCATTTCGTTAAAGCCATCTAACCAACCGATGCCGCCGCGACTTTCTAAATTGATATATTTGGGGTTAACAACTTCATTAACAGGCGAATCCCAGCCTAAACGAACCCCCTCCCCTTCTACCGATAAAATACCTAAGCCACGAGTAGGAATTAATTTAATAGTCAAAACATCACTTGTTATTGTTAGTAATTCAGTTCCTTCTTGTTTACCGCCTTTAAGCACCGTGTTTTGAATAGTAAATTTTTCATTTTTTACACCCAAATCTTTGCTTGAAATCGACCAGTTACCTTCTGCAATATCTTTTTCGTTATCGATTAAGACAAACTCTTTTGCACTGGCATTACAGCTAAGCAGACCAAGTAATAGAGCAGATGAAACAATTTTAATTTTCATAGTGATTCCTTATAATGAATAAAACGAAACTGAATCGGTTCAGTTAATATGACACAAAATTGAAGGAATCAATAAAACAATATCGTAAAAATGAGAAGTCATTCACACTTTTTTCAAATCAAATAACGTTAGACAAATTAAGTGATGTCCATAAAGTAACACTGTCTAAAATTAACTTTTTGGTCTAACTTGACCTGCTTTCCAATGTTTACGACAAACTGAGTGGAACTCACTATCACCAAGATGAATTGAATTACCAAATTTAACAATTTTACCATCTTGTCCTTCTAGCAAATTCATTGTTGCTTTTTTACCACACCAACAAACTGTTTTTAATTCGCGAAAATTATCGGCAATTTCAAGTAAGGTTTTTGAACCTTCAAATAAATGGCCCATATAATCGGTTTTTAAGCCAAAAAACATCATAGGAACACCATATTCATCACACACATCCGATAGTTTCCATATAGTACTTTTAGATAAAAACTGGCTTTCATCAATCAATATACAGGCATAATTATTTTTTTTGATAAGTGCAATGATCTCATCAACGCTATTATCGTCAAGCAATAATGCTTTTTTACGCAACCCTAATCGCGATACAATTTCTACCGCGGAATCACGTGTATCAACGGACGACTTAAGCAATAAAGTCTGCATATTGTTACTTAAATAATTATGATCTATTTGTAATAGTTCGGTTGATTTTCCCGCATTCATTACGGCATAAATGTAATATATTTTCGACAAAATAAGACTCTCAAGAAGTAAAGTGAAATAGATAAAAAAGAGATTGTTAAGATAATAAAAAAGGTAAGTGCTATACCTACCTTTTTAAGCATAAATTAAATATTAATTATTTTGCTTTACCTTGGTTTGCTACCGCTGCTTGTTTTGCAGCAATTTCATCAGCATTACCTAAATAATAGTGTTTAATCACTTTCATGTTGTCATCAAATTCATACACTAAAGGCACACCTGTTGGGATGTTTAGTTCAATGATGTCATCATCACTGATGTTATCAAGGTGTTTGACTAATGCTCGTAAAGAGTTACCGTGTGCTGCAATAATCACACGCTCACCTTTAGCAACACGTGGCGCAATAGTTGATTCCCAATAAGGAAGCACACGTTTAATCGTTAATGCAAGGCTTTCTGTTAATGGTAATTCTGATTCAGGTAATTTGCTGTAACGTGAATCATGTCCAGGAAAACGTTCATCTGATTTTTCAAGTGCTGGAGGCGTAATTGCAAAACCACGACGCCACAATTTAACTTGTTCATCACCATATTTAGCCGCTGTTTCTGCTTTATTTAAACCTTGTAATGCACCATAGTGACGTTCATTAAGCTTCCAGTTTTTTTCAACCGGTAACCATGCTTGATCAACTGCATCTAAAACATGCCATAAAGTATGGATTGCACGTTTTAAAACAGAAGTATAAGCAAAATCAAAAGTAAACCCTTCTTTCTTTAAAAGTTGTCCAGCTTCAGCTGCTTCTTTTTTACCTTTTTCAGATAAATCAACATCTGTCCAACCACAAAAACGGTTTTCTTGATTCCAAACACTTTCTCCGTGTCGAATAAGCACTAATTTTTTTACTGCCATGAGTATAACTCCTTTGTTTCGTAGAATAAAACGGTTAAATTTGTATTCATAATAATGCACGGAAAACACCGTGCATTATGCGTTTTATGTATCAATAAAGCTTACATAAAACTTCAATTATTTTGATAAGTATTTCAATGGATCAACAGATTGTGCTTTATAACGGATTTCAAAATGCAGTCTTACCGATGAAGTCCCTGTTGCGCCCATTGTGGCAATTTGTTCGCCTGCCCTCACTGCTTGTTGCTCTTTTACTAAAATTGATTGGTTATGTGCATAGGCAGTTAAATAATCATCATTGTGTTTAATGATGATTAAATTACCATAACCGGGTAAAGCATTACCTGAGTAAACAACACGACCGTCAGCAGCAGCTACAACTTTGTCACCCAATGAACCTGCAATATCAATACCTTTGCTTGCATTTGAGAATTTTTCAATAATCTTACCTTTTGCCGGCCATTGCCACGCAATATTCGCCACATTTGATACCGGCGAGGATGTTACAGGTGTATTAGCTGAACTATTCGCACTGATGCTAGGGCTAGATGTATTATTGAGTGGCTCAGTCACCGTTTCAGTTTTTTGAGTAGTTTTAGGGGGTTGATTATTACCAGATGTGGTAGTAGTCGTAGTAGTGGTTGTTGTCATTACCGGTTTAGTTTTGGCTTGTGCTGCTGCGGTAGTCTTATCATCATCCATGTAAACCATAGAAGGAGAAGAAGTATGATTAGATGTTGTCTTTTGTGTTTGCGTTACAACTGTTGTGCCGCCACTTACATCGAGTACTTGTCCAACATTGACACCATAAGGCTCTTTAATATTATTTTTAGCCGCTAAAGATCGAAAATCATTTCCCGTTACCCATGCAATATAAAATAGTGTATCACCGCGTTTAACTGTATAGGTATCGCCTTTGTAACCACCTTTAGGAATTTCGTCATAATTACGGTTATAAACGGTTCGTTCATTAGTCGTTAACACATTATTATGAACACTGGTTGTCGTTGTAGTAACAGGTCTTGATGAAGGCGTCGAATAAGTTGTTGGTGAACTCACCGGCGTTGACATTCTGCCACCGGTTGAAATATTAGCTGGTGGTTTTTTATAACCCTGTGTCACACCATTACTCGATGATGAATCAGAAATATCTTCAATTTCAGCAGGATTTGACTGTGTACAGGCCACAATCAATAAACTTAAACAACTTAATGTAAGAATCTTTTTCAAAGCAACACCCTTCATTCATATATTTTTATGTGCATATTTTATCGCTTTTATTGTAAAAAGCTATTATATAGATTATTTTTTATGCTGGTCGAATATAATAACCAAAGCAGTTTATATTGTTAGATTTAATTTCTGCTTTATTGCTATTAATTTAGCACAAAAATACCATTTGTTGATCAACAATATCGTTGATTGCTCTACAGATGATTAATATCTTACCAACATTGAATTAATCGATTATTCGATCCCAAATAGGATTTATTTTGAAAGTGGTGAGTATATACAATAAAATGCTAGTTCGTATAGTATATTTATCGTATTTTTCAACCAAAATTGAATGTGACTTAACATAATGACTTTATATATTGTTGCAACCCCTATCGGTAATCTAGATGATATTACGCTCAGAGCAATTGAAACACTTAAAAGTGTTGATCTTATTGCGGCCGAAGACACCCGCCATAGTGGTTTACTTTTACAGCATTTAGCGATTAAAGCTAAACTGTTTTCTTTACACGATCATAATGAACAGCAAAAAGCCCAAATTTTGATTGAAAAACTTAAATCAGGAATATCCATCGCATTAATATCCGATGCAGGTACGCCGTTAATTAATGATCCGGGCTATCATTTAGTCAAAGCTTGTCGTGAAAATAATATCAACGTCGTGCCTATTCCTGGCGCTTGCGCAGCAATTGCCGCGCTCTCGGTTGCTGGTCTTCCTTCTGATAAATTTAGTTATGAAGGATTTTTACCGGCTAAAACGAAAGCACGACAAGACAGTTTGGTTAAGCTAGTTAATCAATCACGCACAATGATTTTTTACGAATCGACGCATCGTTTGTTAGATACATTACACGATATGCAAACGGTTTTTGGTCATGAAAGAATGATTGTACTTGCCAAAGAACTGACTAAAACTTGGGAAACCATAGTCAGTTACCCTGTTGCAGAGTTAATTAATTGGTTGAATGAAGATACTAATCGTCAAAAAGGTGAATTTGTTTTGATTGTTGAAGGTCACACTAAAAGCGATGAGGATATCGATGCAAACGTGATTAATACCTTAAAATTATTGCAAAAAGAGTTACCGCTAAAAAAAGCGGCTGCCATAACAGCTGAAATTTATGGGCTTAAAAAAAATCAACTTTATCAACTCGGTTTAACAGTCGAGAATTAACCATAAACAAATAGCGATATATGTCTTACTTGTTGCAATCAACTAAAGCGCGGTTATTGAATAAACCTACGAATAATTTTGCTAACTTTGCATTCAACATGAAGAACATTGGCACAATCGGCACGATTTAGTATATAATTAGCCTCTATTTTCAAGCTATTTTAGAATAAAAGGTAATTAAAAGTATGGGATTTAAATGTGGTATTGTCGGACTACCAAATGTTGGCAAGTCAACTCTTTTTAACGCATTAACTAAAGCAGGTATTGAAGCAGCTAACTTTCCATTTTGTACAATTGAACCCAATACTGGTGTTGTACCTATGCCCGATCCACGTTTAGATGAATTGGCTAAAATTGTAAAACCACAGCGCACGTTACCCACAACAATGGAGTTTGTTGACATTGCCGGTTTAGTGAAAGGCGCATCAAAAGGTGAAGGTTTGGGTAATCAATTTTTGGCTAATATTCGTGAAACTGAAGCTATTGGTCATGTGGTTCGTTGTTTTGAAAACGACAATATTATCCATGTTGCTGGTAAGATTGATCCCGCAGAAGATATCGAAATTATCAATACTGAACTAGCACTTTCCGATCTTGAAGCCTGTGAACGTGCGATAACTCGTGTACAAAAACGAGCTAAAGGTGGAGATAAAGAGGCCAAATTTGAGTTAGAAATCCTTGAAAAATGTTTACCACATTTAGAGCAAGGAAAAAAATTATTACTTTTAGACTTAAGTAAAGAAGAACTCGAAGCGATTAAATACCTAAGTTTTTTAACGTTAAAACCAACCATGTACATTGCCAATGTAAATGAAGATGGTTTTGAAAATAACCCATATTTAGAAAAAGTGAAAGCTATAGCTGCTCAAGAAAAATCAGTAGTGGTACCGGTCTGTGCTGCTATTGAAGCAGAATTAGCCGAACTTGACGATGCCGATCGTGATGAATTTATGCAAGACCTTGGTTTAACTGAACCTGGGCTTAATCGAGTCATTCGCGCAGGCTACAGCTTACTTAATTTACAAACCTATTTTACAGCGGGCGTTAAAGAAGTTCGCGCATGGACGATTTCGGTCGGGGATACCGCCCCACAAGCAGCCGGTAAAATTCATACCGACTTTGAAAAAGGCTTTATTCGCGCACAAACTATCGCTTTTGATGATTTCATTAAATATGGTGGTGAACAAGGCGCAAAAGAAGCTGGTAAAATGCGCTCTGAAGGTAAAGATTATGTCGTACAAGACGGTGACATTATGAATTTCTTATTTAATGTCTAATCCTGCTTATATCGTCGCCATTAGGCGACGATTTGTTAAACGAATTTAACCATAACTTGATAACAAATCATGTTTTTATTAAAAGCTATTTACTAGTTAACTCTTCTTGTTAGTGAATAACAAAATGGATTTTTAAAATTAAACAAGGCTCATTTTTATGCTACTCACTTTTGAACAAGCCAAACAAAAAATTCTGCAAGCCGTATCGTCCATAAAATTACCCAATTGTGAGCAAGTGAGTTTGCTTGACTCCCTCGATCGGATAACGGCAAAACCAGTAATATCGCCGATGAATGTGCCAAGTTTTGATAATTCAGCCATGGATGGTTATGCGGTAAGATTATCGGATATTGAACACGCCAAAAATCTACCAGTAGCAGGCGTTATTTATGCAGGCGATGATGTTGACAATCTTCATTGGCCGAAAGGCACATGTTTACGAATTATGACAGGTGCGGCCTTACCTAATGAGGCCGATGCCGTTGTCATGCAAGAGCAAACCGAAAAATCGGATTTAGGGATTAGATTTTTAAATGAAGTAAAAAGCGGTGATAACATTCGTCGATGCGGGGAAGACATAAAGAAAGATGCCATTATCGTTGAGTGTGGCACTAAATTAACCATACCAACCCTATCAACCCTTGCAACCCTCGGAATTAATCAACTTACCGTATTTAAAAAATTAAACGTCGCTATTTTTTCTACTGGTAACGAATTAACCTCTATTGGTGAGCCTTTATCTAATAACGCTAGTATTTATGATAGTAACCGTTTCACCTTAAGATTATTATTACAAAAACTAAACTGCGAAATTATCGACTTTGGTATTATTCCTGACGATCCCATGCAAATCAAACAGGCGTTATCTAATGCCGCTAAACAAGCTAATTTAATCATCACAAGTGGTGGAGTCTCGGTTGGTGATGCCGATTATACCAAAATGGCTTTAGAACAATTGGGCGAAATTGATTTTTGGAAAATTGCCATCAAACCCGGAAAACCGTTTGCACTGGGTAAAATTGGCGATGCATTATTTTGTGGATTACCGGGTAATCCGGTTTCAACATTAGTGACTTTTTATCAATTAGTTCAACCAATAATTTTAACCTTAAGTGGACAACAACGCTCATCGATCAATACATCTTTTACCGTCAAAACTGCCTGTGATTTGAAAAAAAGTATCGGCCGCATGGATTTTCAACGCGGCAAACTTTACCTTGATGATCAAGGTGAGCTAGCCGTTACCACAACTGGTCAACAAGGATCGCACATAACACAATCGTTCAATCGCGCTAACTGCTTTATTTTGCTTGAACAAGAACGAGGCAATGTTAAAAAAGGCGAACGTGTTACCGTTGAGCTATTTAATGCACTACTAAAATAGTGCAACTAAAATTGCACCAGCGGCAATCATTAAAACGCCAATACTGGCAAGAAAGGAAATTTTTTCACCAAATAAAATGACGGCAAAGATAACAGCAAAAACAACACTTAGCTTATCTATGGGGGCAACTTGAGATACTTTGCCCTCTTTAATTGCCATAAAATAAAACAACCAAGATAGAGCGCCAGCAATACCACTAAGTGCAATGATAAATAACGCTTTTTTGTCATTCAAAAAAGTACTTATCAAATTTAGTTTACCTTGTACTACCACAACGCCCACTAAGAAGATAGCCATTACAATTGCACGAATAGCCGTTGCCGTGTTGGCATCAAGATGTTGTAAACCAATTTTACCTAAAATAGCGACAAAAGCAGCCGAAATTGCCGATAATAATGCATAAATGAGCCAAGCACTCATGTTAATACCTATCTATTTGAAACAAATACTGCTGATTATTACCGTTAGTTTCACACTGTTGTGATTTATTCATCACACCACGGCAATCTTCTAAAACGCCATGTGCTTTTGACCAATGGTATTTTTTGCCTTCATCATTTTTGCCACCACAACCAACTAAAGTTAAACTCATGACTAAGCATGACAACGCAATAAGATTAGATTTCATATGTTTCCTCAATATTCTAGGCCAATGGCTTTTTTAATTTATTTATGTTATTGGTGATTAATATTATTTTAATTCATAATTCTCGGGATTAATAGCTAAACTACCGCCTATTTTCAATAAATAAAACTGACGCGAGTGCTTAAGTGAGCTTAATAGTTCAGGAGGTTCATCTAATGGATCATCGGCTAATTCAAATGTTCCCCAATGAATAGCTATGGCAGATTGACAATTAAGTTCATCATATAACTGCACTGCTTGCGCGGGATCGATATGCTGTGATTGCATAAACCACCTTGGCGCATAAGCACCGATTGGAATTAAGGCTAAATCAATTTTGCTAAAACGTTCATTAATTTTTTTTAAACTGGGTGAATATCCGGTATCGCCCATAAAATAAACTGTCTTAGTTAAGCCATCACAATTAGACTGCATCATCCAACCACACCATAATACTTTATTGGTATCAAATAGTCCTCGCTTACTCCAATGCTGAGCCGGCGTGGCAGTAAACGTAATATCATTTATGTTAATTGAATCCCACCAATCCAATTCTATAACATTTTGTGCGCCCCATTTGATTAATTTATTTTTCAATCCTAGCGGAACAAGCAGTGTAACATTAGCAAACCGCATAATAAGCTGTTTAATGCTAGTAAAGTCAAGATGATCATAATGATTATGCGAAATAACAATAAAATCAAGCTGAGAAAGCTTATCAATACTTATTGCTGCTGGGGTTAAACGTTTAGGCCCCATCGATTGTGAAGGTGATGCTCGCTGTGAAAAAATAGGATCGGTCAATATTATTTTGTTATTTAAACGGATTAATGTTGTTGAATGCCCTATCCACCAAACGCGGTCACCGATCAACGTTAAATCTATATTTTCACACCACGTTTGTCTAAATGCATCGTACCCCATTTTGGGTGGTAAAACTTTTCGTTGTCGATGCCAACGCCAAATATCCCGCAATTTTATTTTAAATGGTTGTTCATTTTGAAAACCTTTAGCGGTTCGATGGTATTGATTAGAAATGGCATCAGGTGAATTGTTCATAATAAAATCTATACTTGTGTTATTAAAAACGAGATGTCCGTTCAATCACAACCGCTACATTAGTTGCATTAGCAATTGCGCTTGGTTTGGAGACTTTAATTTTTATCCATTTCACGGCAAATTGTTGGATGATTAATTGTGCAACACGCTCAGCAACACTTTCAATTAATTCAAATGCGGTTGAAGTGATAAAATCTGTTACAGCTTGACTCACTTTAAAGTAATCCAAACAAAGTGCAACATCATCATGTTCGCCAGCAGGTTGATTATCCCATGCCATTTCTAGATCAAGTATTAGTTTTTGTTTGATGGTTTTTTCCCACTCATATACGCCAATTGTTGCTAATGTGGTTAATCCTTCAATTAATACCCTATCTTTGCTCTGTACACTCATTATCTCAAATTCCGAAAGCTTAATTGCGTGAAAATAGAGATTACCGAATATTGAGAATTTACGCTATAATTTATTGCAAATAATATTAAATAACGATCATTATGACCCGAATTTTTCAACCCTATACGCTTTCGCAAAATAGCCTAATAGAATTAAATAATGACGCTTTCAATCATCTTATTCGTGTATTAAGAATGAAAGTCGGTGAAGAGATTACCCTTTTTGATGGTTCAAACCACATCTTGCCCGCGACCATACACGAGATTAATAAAAAATCTGTAAAGGTAACAACAAAGGATTTGATTTTAGATGATCGTGAATCACCATTAAATATCCATTTAGGACAAGTCATATCTCGTGGCGAAAAAATGGAGTTTACTATCCAAAAATCAGTCGAGCTAGGTGTTGCAAGTATTACACCTTTACTTTCTGAACGTTGTGGAGTCAAACTCGATGAGGAACGGCTGGAAAAAAAAGTACAACAATGGCAAAAAATCGTGATTTCTGCTTGTGAACAATGTGGACGTAATATCATTCCTAAAATAAATCCAGTTGTAAAATTAGAAAATTGGTGTGCAAATTTAACTGACGGACTAAAACTTAATCTTCACCCTAAAGCTAAGCAAGGTATTAATCAATTAGCGTGCGAACATAACACCCTCAATTTACTTATTGGCCCGGAAGGTGGGCTTTCAGATGACGAAATAAATTTGACTCATCAATATCATTTTACTGACCTATTACTAGGACCACGAGTTTTACGCACCGAAACAGCGGCGCTAACAGCCATAACTGCATTACAAGTTCGTTTTGGTGATTTGGGATAATCAATAAAAAAGCGTGATAATAAATGTTTATTTGCATCTCATTGAGTAACGAGTATGATAGTTGCCAGCATAATTAAATGCTATTTTATAACGCCATTTATCAACAATGTTTCAAACATACCTTATAAACGGTATAAAATCGCACAACGTAATATCGTGTTAGTAAAACCAATAAAAATCAGTAAGGAGTTACCATGATTAAGCTTGGTATTGTAATGGATCCAATTAGCCAAATAAAAATAAAAAAAGACACCAGTTTTGCCATGTTACATGAAGCACAAAAACGAGGCTACCAACTTTTTTATATGGAAATGAACGACCTGTTCTTACTAAACGGTGAAGCTTATGCAACCACTCGTACTTTAACCGTTCATAATGATAACTCTCACTGGTTTGATATGGGAGATGAACAAACGCTGCCATTAAGTGAACTCGACGTAATATTAATGCGAAAAGACCCACCATTTGATACTGAATTTATCTACGCAACTTATATTCTAGAACGGGCTGAAGCAAAAGGTGTACTGGTGGTGAATAAACCACAAAGTTTGCGAGATTGTAATGAGAAGTTATTCACTGCATGGTTTGCTGAATTTACGCCAGAAACACTCGTTACGCGTCAAACCAATCAACTAAAATCGTTTTATCAAAAATACGGCGATATTATTTTAAAACCCCTTGATGGTATGGGCGGTGCCTCGATTTTCAGAATAAAAGCGGGCGATCCTAATGTCTCGGTAATTATTGAAACACTTACAGAACATAATAGCCGTTACTGTATGGCTCAAACCTACATACCGGCTATTAAAGATGGTGATAAACGTGTTTTAGTTGTTGACGGTGAACCCGTTCCTTATTGTTTAGCCAGAATCCCTCAAAAAGGCGAAACCAGAGGTAATCTTGCTGCCGGTGGTCATGGGGAAGTTAGAGCATTAAGTGAAAGTGATTGGCAGATTGCTAAAAGCATAGCACCCGTATTAAAACAAAAAGGTTTACTGTTTGTTGGTTTAGATATTATTGGTGATAAACTAACTGAAATCAATGTAACAAGTCCAACCTGTGTACGTGAGATTGAATCTGAAAACCCCAAACTTTCTATTACCGGTATGTTAATGGATGCGATTGAACGTCGATTAAATAAGTAGAGAAAAAAATGATTAGAGAATTTCAAAGTAAAGATTTAGACACAGTGATGAATATATGGCTTGAAGGTAACCAACAAGCACATAGCTTTATTGATCCGCAATTTTTTAAACAAAATTATGACATTGTCAAAATGTTAATTCCGATGTCAACGGTGTATGTACAAGATCTTAACGGTGTTAAAGGTTTCATTGGCGTAACCGAAAATTACATCTCGGGTCTCTTTGTTGTACCTGAATATCGTGGGCAAGGCATTGGTAAAGCGCTAGTTGAAAAAGCTAAGCAGCGCCATAGTGAGTTACTAGTACATGTTTATAAGAAAAATAGTTCTGCAATTAACTTTTTTTTATCGCAACAATTTGAAATTATAAACGAATCAATCAATGAAGAGAGTAACGAACCTGAATTATTGATGCGTTGTAATATCCAACATCATGTAAAAATTGGCAAATGTGCATTATAAACTATAGAAATGTGAGCATATGAATTTAAAAAATCATTTTATCGTGGCAATGCCAACTATCACTGAGCCAACATTTAGTCGATCTGTTGTATATATTTGCGAACATAATCGTGATGGGGCAATGGGGATTGTTATCAATAAACCAATACAAGATCTTAATGTCGCCGCAGTCTTAGCTCGCCTTGAAATTACCGCAAGTAAAAACTGTGCTGAACTTGAGCATCCTGTTTTTGCTGGTGGGCCAATAGCTGAAGAACAGGGATTTATTTTGCATACGCCGCAACAAGGGTTTGCATCCAGCATAAAAATTTCGGATGATATAATGATTACCACATCGCTTGATCTACTAAAATCAATCGGTTCGCCTGAGCAACCTAAAGATATGTTTTTAGCATTAGGTTATTCTGGGTGGCAGTCACTGCAATTAGAAGCTGAAGTAGCACGTAATGATTGGTTAGTGACAGATGTTGATCCAAAAATTATTTTTGAATCCGCAATTGAAGATCGTTGGCAAAAAGCAGCGCAATCACTCGGTATTAACATAAATACGATTTCGCACCAAATGGGAAATGCATAATAAATGGCAACAATAATTGCATTTGATTTTGGAACTGCGAGCATTGGCGCTGCGATTGGGCAAGATATTACCAAAACAGCGAATCCATTATGCGCTTTTAAAGCGCGTGATGGTATTCCGAATTGGCAAGCAATTGAAAAAATGTTAAATGAATGGAAACCTGACTATTTGGTTGTAGGCTTACCACTTAACATGGATGGGACTGAACAACCGTTAACTGCTCGAGCACGTAAATTCGCTAATCGTTTGCATGGTATGTTTGGTTATCAAGTCCATCTACAAGATGAACGGCTATCTACCGTTGAGGCAAAATCTCATATTTTTGCTTCTCGTGGTTATAAAGCGCTGGAAAAGGGGCATGTTGATGCAACATCAGCAATTATCATTCTAGAAAGTTGGTTTGAAGCCAATTAATTATGTTAATTAATTGGTTATTTCATATAATTATAGATCGCCATTCCATTGCTTCCTTGCTAAAATATCAGCAATTTTTCTATTGTAAGGATTACTCCTCGTGTCAAATAACAACTCTCTAAGTTATAAAGATGCTGGCGTTGATATTGATGCCGGTAACGAACTCGTTAATCGAATCAAATCAGTAGTAAAAGCGACTAAGCGCCCAGAAGTCATGGGGGGTTTAGGCGGATTTGGTGCACTATGTGCAATTCCGCAAAAATACAAAGAGCCTATTTTAGTATCTGGAACAGATGGCGTTGGTACTAAACTCCGTCTGGCTATGGATTTAAATCGACATGATGCAATTGGCATTGATTTAGTTGCGATGTGCGTTAATGATCTTATTGTGCAAGGTGCAGAACCGCTATTTTTCCTTGATTATTATGCCACAGGTAAACTTAACGTTGATGTAGCAACTACAGTCGTCACAGGGATTGCTGAAGGCTGTAAGCAAGCGGGGTGTGCATTAGTTGGCGGTGAAACAGCTGAAATGCCAGGCATGTATCATGGTAATGATTATGACTTAGCAGGATTTTGTGTGGGTGTTGTTGAAAAAACGGAAATGATTGATGGCAGCAAAGTACAAGATGGTGATGCGTTGATTGCTTTAGCATCGAGTGGGCCACACTCCAATGGCTATTCGCTAGTACGGAAGATTATCGAAGTGAGTGGGGTAAATCCAGCAAAAACACAATTAGAAGACAAAACGCTGGCCGATCACTTACTTGCACCAACAAAAATCTATGTAAAATCGATTCTAAACTTAATTACGCAAATTGATGTGCATGCCATAGCACATATCACTGGTGGTGGATTTTGGGAAAACATTCCGCGCGTTTTGCCCGACAATACTCAAGCGATAATTAATGAAAACAGTTGGCAATGGCCTGCAATCTTTAATTGGCTACAGCAGGCAGGTAATGTGGATCGTCACGAAATGTACCGAACATTTAACTGTGGAGTTGGATTGATTATTGCGCTACCTAAATCACTTGCAGCTAAAGCCATTACCATACTCAATAATCAAGGTGAAAAGGCTTGGTTACTCGGTGAAATTAAACACTCAACGTCAAACGAACGTGTAATAATAAAATAGCCAAGTGGTTAACACTATTATTATCCAACCATACAGGTTGGATAATAATATGCAATAGGTAAAACGTAGTAGAGAACCACCCTCATTATTAGAAGGTTTTATCGTTAAGTTGATAAATCACCAACAGGTATTTTTTATTGCCTATTGAGGTGATTAATTATGCCCTTTTTTAAATTTTCAACTATATTAATATCGATTTCAGTCACTCAAAAATTCAAAGAGTTAAACAAAAAATTTAACATAAAAATAACGAAAAGCTATCTTACTTTCTGGTACAATAATATTAATTATTATAACTAAGTAATGTCATAATACTCTAGAATACAAGGTTTTTTAATGATCATATCAGATGCTAATAGTGCGGTATCTTCCGTTGCTTATCGTGCAAACGAAGTCATTGCTATTTATCCAATAACACCAAGTTCATCAATGGCAGAACAAGCTAGTACATGGGCTGAATTCAATAAACCTAACGTGTTTGGGGATATCCCTAAAGTGGTTGAAATGCAATCTGAAGCAGGCGCGATTTCAACTGTGCATGGCGCGTTAATGACAGGTGCATTAGCTACCTCATTTACCTCATCGCAGGGTTTGCTACTGATGATTCCATCCCTGTATAAAATCGCTGGGGAACTGACACCATTTGTTTTACACGTTGCTGCACGTACCGTTGCGACTCATGCTCTATCAATTTTTGGTGATCACTCCGATGTGATGTCAATCAGACAAACTGGTTTTGCGATGCTCTGCTCAAGCTCGGTACAAGAAGCACAAGATTTAGCATTAATCGCGCAAATGGCAACCTTTAATAGTCGTGTGCCTTTTGTCCACTTTTTTGATGGGTTTAGAACCTCACATGAAGTCAATAAAATCTATCCACTGACTGACGAAGATATCCATCAACTTTTACCCCATGAAGCCATTAAAGCTTACCGTTCTCGAGCTTTAACACCGGATAAACCGGTTATACGAGGTACATCAGCTAACCCAGATACCTTTTTCCAATGCCGTGAAGCAGTCAATCCTTATTACAATAACACTTATCAGCATGTTGTCGATGCGATGGACGCTTTTGAACAACAAACAGGTCGAAAGTATCAGCCATTCGAATATTATGGTGCTAATGATGCCGAGCGAGTAATAGTTATCATGGGTTCGGGTGCAAGTACTAGTAAAGAAGTCGTTGATTATTTGAATAAAAATGATGAAAAAGTGGGTGTGGTAATTGTTAGGTTATATCGCCC
The DNA here is from genome assembly GCF_026536145.1 of Gilliamella sp. B3464. Lineage (NCBI taxonomy): Bacteria > Pseudomonadati > Pseudomonadota > Gammaproteobacteria > Orbales > Orbaceae > Gilliamella > Gilliamella sp. B3464. The sequence continues at coordinate 61,756 of NZ_JAFNOQ010000002.1, forward strand.
TTTTTCCGCCAAACATTTTCTGGAAGTTATTCCGACTAGTGTTAAAAAAGTGGCGGTATTAGATAGAACTAAAGAACCCGGTGCTCAAGCTGAGCCACTTTATTTAGATATAATGACAGCTTTTGCAGAAAGCTTTAGTCAAGGCGAACGAAGCAATATACCCAAAATAATTGGTGGACGTTATGGTTTATCATCAAAAGAGTTTGATCCTTGCTGTGTTCTGGCTATTTTTACAGAACTACAATTAGAAAATCCTCGCCCTCGTTTTACTGTGGGTATTTATGATGATATTACCGGTTTATCGTTACCCTTACCTGAAAAGTCTATTCCTCAAAAATCTGCACTTGAAGCACTATTTTATGGGCTTGGCAGTGATGGCACAGTGTCGGCAACAAAAAATAATATCAAAATTATTGGGGATAGTTCGCCCTTTTATGTTCAGGGATTTTTTGTTTATGACTCTAAAAAAGCAGGTGGCTTAACGACTTCTCATTTACGTGTTAATTTAGAACCGATAGACTCGCCTTATTTAATTACGAGTGCACACTTTATCGGTTGTCATCAAGATCAATTTATTGATAAATATCAGATTGTTGAAAAACTTAAAGATGATGGCATTTTTTTACTCAATACCCCTTATAGTAAAGATGAAATTTGGCATCGCTTACCGAAAGAAGTTCAAATACAATTAATTAAAAAAAGAGCGCACTTTTATATCATCAATGCAGCTAAAATAGCACGTGAATGTAATTTAGGTGCAAGAATTAATACCGTAATGCAGGCGGCTTTTTTTCATCTTTCAGAAATATTTAAAAATGACTTCAGTATTGCTCAATTAAAAGAAGTCATTGCCAAAAGTTACAGTAGTAAAGGGCAAGAATTAGTTGAAAATAACTGGAAAGCGCTTGATTTAGCTATCGCGTCACTCGAACAAATCCCATTAAGTTGTGTCGATGAAAGTAGCACATCACGCCCAGCTATTGTGCCATATAACGCACCTGATTTTGTTAAAATGGTTACAGCAACAATGCTAGCAGGACTTGGTGATAGCTTGCCTGTATCGGCTTTTCCCCCTGATGGCACTTGGCCAACCGGAACAACAAAATGGGAAAAACGTAATATTGCTGAAGAGATACCTATTTGGCAACCCGAGCTTTGCACGCAATGTAACCACTGTGCGGTTGCTTGCCCACATGCAGCCATTCGAGCCAAGGTTGTAGCGCCAGATGATATGATTAATGCACCTGAGTCGCTTAGTTCGCTCGAAGTGAAAGCACGTGACATGAAAGGTCAACGCTATGTATTGCAAGTTGCGCCTGAAGATTGTACAGGTTGTAATTTATGTGTTGAAGTTTGTCCTGCCCGAGATCGAAATAACTTCGATATTAAAGCAATTAATATGCGTCCGCGTATTGAAAACCTCGATACCCAGCGAATTAATTATGACTATTTCTCGGCGTTACCCGATCGTGATATAAAAACGCTTGAACGTATTGATATCCGTACGTCACAATTACTAACACCGCTATTTGAATACTCGGGAGCATGTGCAGGCTGTGGTGAAACACCTTATATTAAATTGTTAACCCAGCTCTATGGTGATCATTTAGCCATTGCCAATGCAACCGGCTGCTCATCGATTTATGGTGGAAATTTACCTTCTACGCCTTATACTACCGATCGTAGTGGTCGTGGACCCGCTTGGGCTAACTCATTATTTGAAGATAATGCTGAATTTGCTTTGGGTTACCGTATTACTTATGATCAACATAAAAAACGCGTTTTACGATTATTAGAGCATGTTGCCGGTGAAATCTCACCCGAAATTACCCTAGCCTTACAATCAGCAGATGTTTCGATTGCAGATAAACGCGCACAAATTGCTATATTACGTGAACAATTAGCACACTTGGATTCGATCGAAGCTAAAGAATTAATGCAAGATGCAGACTATTTAATTGATAAGTCAGTATGGGCTATTGGTGGCGATGGTTGGGCTTATGACATTGGCTTTGGTGGGCTTGATCATGTGATGAGTTTAACTGATAACGTCAATATTTTAGTATTAGATACACAATGCTACTCAAATACAGGTGGTCAGCAATCGAAGGCAACACCAATGGGTGCAGTATCTAAATTTGCCGATCTAGGGAAACACAAAGCACGTAAAGATTTAGGCATAAGTGTAATGATGTATGGTCATGTATATGTTGCGCAAATAGCATTAGGTTCTCAGCTCAATCAGACACTTAAAGCGCTGCAAGAGGCCGAAGCCTATGATGGACCTTCACTTGTTATCGCGTATAGTCCTTGTGAAGAACATGGCTATGATCTGGCTAAATCACATGAACAGATGAAAGATTTAGTCAAATCGGGATTCTGGCCTCTTTATCGGTATGATCCACGCCGCGTAGCAGAAGGAAAACCAGGTTTAGTATTAGACTCTAAATCACCAAATAGTGAATCATTGTCAGATATCCTACTGAAAGAACAACGATTCCGACGATTAGAGACATTAGAGCCGGCTGTTGCGAATACTTTACATGAACGATCAACAAAAATGGTTAACTCGAAGTATAAGTTTTTGCAGATGTTATCAACCTATTCAGATATTGAAACGCCTGCTGATAGTTAACTAACCTTATCAAGGTTAACCAAAATTAACTGCGCTTATTTATCATTGTTAAATAAGCGCAGTATTTAAAAAAGATTTAATTGTGCAAAAAAGCACCAATAGAGTGCATTTTAACATTTCCCCTACTCACACTTACCAATACAATAAATACAAATGTTCTTGACTTAGATAACAAAATTAAGCATTACATAATCGGCAATTGAAACTGGTATAAATATTGCATCAAACTATTACCGACAGAAGATCAACTAATGGTGAGGTGAATAATGGATGCAAATTTAAATATTAGCCGTCGAAGTTTATTAACATTCTCTGGTGCGGCAATTGCTGGTTTATCAATAAATCAATTACTGTCCAAAGCCCATGCTCAAGAAGTGCAAAAATCGATCGCTTTTTCATTGCCCATGCTTGATACAGTTGTAACACCTGATGCAAATAATCCAGTAAGGCTTAACTTTAATGAGAATGCTTTAGGTATGTCACCTTCAGCCAAACAAGCAGCAATTGATGCAGTTCCTAAAGCTAACCGTTATGCTAAAGCGGAGATGCCGATTTTAAGTCAGTCATTAGCAGAACATCATAATGTCAGTGAAAAACAGATACTCTTGACTGCCGGTTCATCAGAAGGTATTAGAAGCACCATCGCTGCTTTTGTAAAACCCAATACTCAGCTAGTTATACCTGAACTTACCTACAGTGATGGAGAACAATTTGCTAAAATTTTTAATTTAAAAATAACCAAAGTACCTTGTTTAAATGACTGGAAAATTGATATCAACGGGTTAAGAAAAGCCGTTGAAGCTCATCAAGGATTCTCAATAGTTTATTTAGTTAACCCTAATAATCCAACTTCTACTGTGTTTGGTTTACCTGAAATTGAATCATGGGTAGCCAGTAAACCTAACAATACTATTTTTATTTTTGATGAAGCATATGCCGAATTTGTCAATGATCCAACCTTTAAGTCTGCCGATAAATTTATTACACAAGGTTACGAAAATATTGTATTACTTAAAACATTTTCAAAAATACACGCAATGGCGGGATTACGTGTTGGTTATGTTGTTAGTACCGAAGTTCACATACAAAATATTTCACAATATGTCGCAGGTGAAAAACTTAATTATTGTGGTGTTTGTGCTGCTTTGGCTTCGATGAAAGATAAACAATATCTGACTTATTCCAAAAAAGCTGTTGATGTATCGAGGGAAATTATGGAAAAAACATTATCAGACCTTGGGCTACATTATCTTAAATCAGAAACAAACTTCATATTTCACCAAACGCCAATTGATTTGAAGAAATATCGTGAATTGATGAAACAAAAATTTATATTAATTGGTAGAGATTTTGCACCAGCTACAAACTGGTGTCGAATATCACTTGGAACACCAGGTGAAATGCTTTATGTGGCTAATGTAATGCGTGAATTGAAAGAACAGGGAAAAATTTAATTTAGCAATGCTCAAAAATAATAAAGCTCTCGAAATCAGTTAACTTAGAGAGCTTTTTAATTTATTAATTTGTAATCAATTGAGTTGACTAACCATCTGTTAAGCGACGCGTCATCCAATAATGTTTTTTCCAATAATCTTCATTTAAACTGGAATAAATTACGCCTTTAGAAGTTGATGCATGTAAAAATTTACCATCAGCATAATAAATACCAACATGTAGACCACTTTGGCTACGACCAGTTTTAAAGAATACTAAATCACCTGCTTTAGGTTGAGAGACTTTATAACCTAATTGAGCTTGAGCTGATGCACTTCGCGGTAATGTCTTAGACAGTTTATTTTTGAAAAAATTCACAACTAAACCAGAACAATCGCTACCCGATAATGTCGTTCCACCGAACCGGTACGGGGTTTTTTGCCATTTTTTATAGTGAGATTCAATCTTTGCTAACATTTGCGGGTCAGGTTTAGTGGTTTTCGTTGATACCTGCCCTTGACTTGTACTACATCCAAATAACATAAAAAGAGAAAAAAGCAAAGTCGTTATTAAAAATCGCTTCTTCACACTAAAAAAGTTGTTCGGCAACATGCTTGATCGTCGATTGTCTTTTTTTGTCATTTCTTTTTGTTCCTTTATTTAAAGTCGACCATTGCGAATAGCGTCTTGCTATTTTTAACTCTTTTGGCAACACACCTTTTTCCCACTCTTGTTGTTCTAATTTTGACAACTTAATCGGATGAGTGTTCGCATGGCTGCGATGATTTAAACTTTCTTTCAGACTAAGCAGCCGTAAAGAAAGAAAACAAATAATAACATCATCAACACTTAGTTTACTATAACCAGAAAGCTGATACCGCATTCTAGAACCATAATGTTTGGCAGTTTGCATTATACTGCCTACTGCTGCTCCAATTAAAGCAGCTGAGCCAAGCGTAATTCCGCCTGTAGCTAAATCTATGCTTGCCCCAATAGTTGCACCTGACACAAAACCTTTCGTCAAATGCACACCCATTCGTTTTAATGCATCAATATTAAATAGATCTGCATTATAGCGCCCTTTTATTAAAGGTAAAGTCTCAAAACTCTCTAAATCAGAATTAAATTGATAAAGTTTCAACAATTCATTTATTGCCAATTGTTCGCGCTTTCTAACTTGATCTTGCATTTGAGCAATTGCCTGTTGATCATCAATTTTTGCCATCTTGTAAAAGGCAGTCACATCAACCAGTGCTTCCGCAATAATCAAGTTAGCACTTTGATGACGAGATTGCCGCATTTGTGCAATTTGATCTAACCATTGATCTAAGATCTTTTTGGCAGGTTCGAGCAATAAAGCAAGACTTTTATATAATCGTTCCTCGCCATCTAGGGGCGGAACTATAGCGTCAAACCGTATGATAGCATGTATCCCCACGCGTGAGAGTAATCTTTTCCATTCCTTTTCATTTTCTTTTTCGCTTGCGGTAAAATTTAATACGGCAAGCATTGGTTTATCACTACTCGCAAGTATTGCAAGCTCATCATGATATTTATCTAAAATCGGCTCACGCACGTCTATAACATAGATTGCCGCATCACTTTTGAGCAATTGTCGGATGACTTTTGCTTCTTGATCAAAACTATTTTCGGCTTCTGGACTTTGTAAAAAAATCGTTAATTTATCGATCCCATCTAGTTTACCGCTATCGATAGTTAATTGATGAATATAATCGTACAACGCTAAGCTGTCTTCCAATCCAGGCGTATCATAATAAATGATAGATTGATGATGTGCTAAAGGTAATGTAATAGACTGGACATTCCTTGTGGTCCCAGGTTTATCTGAAACTTCACCAAATTGGCTATTGTGTATTAAAGTTCGCAATAAAGACGTTTTACCGACATTGGCATGCCCGACTACAGCTAATTTTAATGTTGTTAACATGTCAAAACTCCTCACTTAACCAAGTGGGTGTTGCTAATTGTAGCGATAAAGCTTGCCAGTTTTTCATTTGCTTACCGTTATTGATAAACCAAAGGCGATTTTGCTGTGATTTATTCATAAGCTGATTAATTAAATTTAACATACCTCTATCTGGTGCTCTATCGGTATCAATAGCGATCAATAACTTTTTAGCTGGCGTTAATTGCAAATAATCTAGAATGTTACGCCGCTGTTCTCGCGTATTTAAAAAGCCTAAAAACGTAACCGAATTTGGTGGGGTCCAGCTTTCAGTGATATCAATTGCGACTAAAAAAGCGCCCTTTGCATTTTCAACATAGTGATAAGGTGAATAATTTATGGAACGCTCCCCATGCTTATCTTCATCTTCTATATTCACTGAAATAGGTTGTAACTCGTTAGTTAAAACCTGAAAATGTGGATGTTTGGTGTCCAATTTCACTTTTCGACTGCAAATCAACCAATTTATAGCACAAACTATCATGCATAAAAATCGAATAGCTACACCATAAACAATAAATACACCCAATAACCAAACAGCCCAAGCAAAACGGGCATCGCCAGAATTTAATGCGTGCTCACTCGCTCGAATAACATCATCATTAGGGATGGTAAAACCAATTAAAGCAGGTATCGAACCTAAATAATGCGTTAAATCAATAATAGTACCAGAGCTTAATAAAGTTGTTTTCCATTCAAAGCGATAATGTTCAGTTGAAAACAGTACAACTAATACCACCAGCGCACTCGTTAATATAAAAGTCCAAAAAAGATTGAGTATAAAACCAATTAGCCAGCGAATTTGACTACCAAATAGTTCAACAAAAGCGGGAATAAGTTGTTGGACAGTCTTTTTTTGTGAAAATTTTTTAGTTAACCATAACCAACAGTAAACCAATATACTGCCACCCCAATTTGAAAAAAAGAAAAAAGACATTAACCAAACGACTAAAGTGACTAAATGTACCCCTAATAGACTAAACAAAGCCCAATATAAATTAATCGGATCTTGGCTTAAGGCACTTAACGCTAATGAAGCGCCAAGCATAATAGAAAGAAAAATTAATATAATGAAAGAGAGATTTGCTGCCCGTAATAACGTCTGTTGGGCTGAAAATAATCCATTTTTTTTAGACAGCATTAGGGCACGCATCACAATGCGATTAATAGATGAAGTTTGAGAGGCTCTTACTTGTCGATTAATGTCTTGATCCGCAAAACGCCCAGATTCTTGTTCAATTAAATGAATAGTTTGAGCAATCCATAATGATTTTAACTCTTCACGCATTGTGTATAATTTTCGCCATCACTTTAATGAATAACAAAAACAAACGCGACATATGCCGCGTTAACAAACAGATATAACAACTTATTGTGTAATTTCACCAATTTTACTTAATAAAGTTTGAATACGTTGTTGCCATATTTGTTGATCTTGTTTAAGTTTTTCGTTTTCGTCTCGCAATGCTTTCATTTCGTCAGAACTATCATTAATTAATTGTTCTAGCTCTTGATTACCTTGTTTTAACGTTGCAATTTCTTGTTGCAAAGTAGTGATTGTATTAACAGTGTGTTGAATTCTGTTTTCTAATTGGTTCAAAATTTCTAATGACATATTTTTCCTCAAGCTCAAAATATTTGGTGTATAATGCAAACCATTATAGCGAATTCATTCTAAAATCAACACTATTTTAAACTTTAAGTTGGAGAAAATTATGCGTAAACCACTAGTCATGGGGAATTGGAAACTCAATGGTAGCATTGATATGGCTAAAAACTTAGTAGAAGGACTTCGAAATGAGCTATCTACTGATATTGAATGCAGTATCGCTATAGCACCACCTGTTGTCTATCTTGATTTTGTTAAACATCAGTTAGGCGGTTCAAATATCATTTTAGGTGCACAAGACGTAGACGTGAATCTTTCAGGGGCATTTACGGGCGAAGTATCAGCTAACATGTTAAAAGAAATTGGTGTAACACATGTTATTATTGGGCACTCTGAACGACGCACTTATCATAAAGAATCAGATGAATATATTGCTAAAAAATTCGGCGTGTTAAAAGATGCAGGACTTGTGCCGGTACTTTGTATTGGTGAAACAGAATCTGAAAACGAAGCAGGACAAACACAAGCGGTTTGTGCTCGTCAAATTGACGCGGTTATCAAAGCATTAGGAGTACAAGCATTCAATGGTGCAGTTATTGCCTACGAACCGGTTTGGGCAATTGGTACAGGTAAATCAGCTACCCCTGCGCAAGCCCAAGCTGTACATAAATTTATTCGTGAACATATCGCTAAGCAAGATGTTAATGTTGCTGAGCAAGTTATCATCCAATACGGTGGTTCAGTAAATGATAAAAATGCAGCAGAGCTATTTACTCAGCCAGATATTGATGGTGCATTAGTCGGTGGTGCATCACTAAAAGCCGATGCTTTTGCAGCGATTGTTAAAGCAGCAGAACAAGCTAAAAAATAATTTAATGACGCCTGTAAGGGCGTCTTTTTTTATAGAATTTTATTTAAACTATTTTTTTCCAGTTGGGGCATAGCGAGAAGGCCAAATAGTTTCAACCGGAACCTGCAAATATTCAGAAATAATTCTTTCGTATTTAGGACAATGACGATATAGCGCATTTCTTAAAGTATCAGCTTGTAATCCGCTCGCTCTTGATAAAGCTCTTAAATTTCCACCTCTAATTTTAATTTCGCCCACGACTCTTGATGGTGACCAGTCTTGATCTTGTTCTCTCATTATGAGATCCTCTATTGGTTAATTTTTTTGCTATTGTAATGATTATCGGTATTACAACGCTGAATAGATATGAATTTACCGGCAGAGAATAACATATAAAAAAACGAAACAAAACTACAAAAACAAAAAAAACACATGAAATGGAATAGAAAATGAACAAAAAGAACTTTAAAACACTTAATGAGCAAGAAAAAACGTCGATTTTAATAAACACAGGGGTGATAAATTTCAAAAATCGATTAACATTAGTCTTAGAAGGACTATCGGGTAATGCTTTTGCTAAAAAAGTAGGTATGTCTGAAGCTGTAATTCGAGATTATCTATCTGGTAAAACTTATCCTTCACTTAATCGCTTGGCCATCATTGCACATAAGTGTGAAGTTCCAATAGAATGGTTAGCAACAGGAAAAGGCGAATGTAGATTGTTAAGTGAATCACAAAATCGAGGATCAATACATATACCTTTCCACAATCTAAATAAAACGAGTAATTCTTTAGCCGACATTCAATCTATTCCCTTCGAAACGAGCTTACTTAAACATCAAGATTGTCATAATGATGATTTAACTGCGGTATGGGCTAAAGGCGATAGTATGGAACCTACAATCGCAAACCACGACATTCTTATCATTAATAAAGCATATTGCAAACCTATTGATGGTTATTTGTATGCAGTACAGTATGATGATCAAATCAGTATAAAACGAATTCAAAATCAAGGTTCTAATTTAGCCTTATTATGTGACAATTCGAAATATCCAACTATTATGGTTAATAAAAATTCACCACTCGATTTTGAAATTATTGGTCATGTTGTTTATCTTCTGAAAAAACTAAATTAACTATCATAAATAAAGTCACTTGTTCATGCATGAATAAGTGACTCAAAAAAAGACAAATTCGTTTTTTTCCGTGCAAATGTCGAGCAAAAAATCGCGTTTAAAAATGTTCAAAATATTGCGTAGGCCCAACTATTGCAAAAAGCTTTGCAGAATTAACCAAATTGATACAGGTATAGCTTTATGCTTTTTTATCCAAATATGATAGAATTGTCCTAAATTTTTAGTCTAATTATTTTGTTATTATGCCAAATTTAAATACATCCAAAAAAGTTGTTGTCGGCATGTCTGGCGGCGTTGACTCTTCTGTTTCAGCATATTTATTACAGCAACAAGGTTATCAAGTTGTTGGATTATTTATGAAGAACTGGGAAGAAGACGACACCGAAGAATATTGTTCTGCATCCGTTGATTTAGCTGATGCTCAGGCCGTATGTGATAAATTGAATATTAAATTGCACACAATCAATTTTGCGGCTGAATATTGGGACAATGTATTTGAACATTTTTTATCCGAATATAAAGCAGGTCGAACACCTAATCCGGATATTTTATGTAATAAAGAAATCAAATTTAAAGCATTTTTGGAATATGCAGCCGAAGATCTTGGTGCAGATTTTATTGCAACAGGGCATTATGTACGCAAACGTGAGCACAACGGCAAGGTCGAATTATTACGGGGCATCGACAACAACAAAGACCAGAGTTATTTTCTTTACACACTAAGCGAAGCACAAATTCGTCAAAGCCTTTTCCCTGTTGGTGAACTTGAAAAACCTAAAGTTCGTGAAATAGCGAAACAATTAGGTTTAGCCACTGCTGCCAAAAAAGACTCAACAGGAATCTGTTTTATTGGCGAACGTAAATTTACTGAATTTCTAGCGCGCTATTTACCGGCTAAATCCGGTCCTATCAGAACCGTGGATGGCAAAGTCATTGGTCAACATCAAGGTTTGATGTATCACACATTAGGACAACGTAAAGGACTTGGCATTGGTGGTTTAAAACAAGCCGATGATACGCCTTGGTATGTTGTTGATAAAGATCTTATCAATAATGAATTAATTGTAGCGCAAGGACACGATCATCCTGCCCTATTTTCAAATGGATTAATTGCCAGTCAATTGCATTGGGTAGATAGGCAAGTCGTCACTGAGCCATTTAATTGCACGGTAAAAACTCGCTACCGTCAAGAAGATATTATTTGCCGTGTAAATCCTTTATCTGAGGATAAAATTGAAGTGATCTTTGCTCATCCTGTTGCCGCCGTAACGCCAGGACAATCCGCTGTTTTTTATCAAGGTGAAGTTTGCCTTGGGGGTGGTATTATAGAAGAGAGAATTATGGGCAATAAGGAGTTTTAAAATGAATAATAAATATCATCATATTGCTATAGCCCTTGCCGGTGTTGCACAAAGTGCGATATTAATTCCTCAACTGGCCAATACAGGGGTATGCAGTAACGCGCTTTATGAACGATCAATTAAAAGCGTGTTTGAAACTTCGCCCAGAACAACAGCAGATGTTTATGATGGACTTGAAAACATAAAAACGGGATTACAAACACTTATCCAATTGCTCTCTTCAGGGCAAAAAGAACAGATCGAAATTATTCGTTATCTTTTTGGCACATTAAATATTACCAGCAAATTAATAAAAAATAATGATGCTTTAGATAAGATCGATCAGCGACTTAAACGCATTGCGAGTCTTTACCCCGATACAAATATTGATACCATTAATAACAATATTGAAGATTTATCATACTCATTAGCGGGGATCTACTCCGATATTATTAGTCCTTTAGCGACCAAAATAAAAGTTATAGGCAAACCAGAATTTTTACAAAACTCACTAGTGCAAGCTAAAGTAAGAACATCGCTACTGGGTTGTGTTCGTTCTGCAATGTTATGGTATCAAGTTGGAGGTGGTCGATTACAGTTTTTATTTTGTCGAAAACGAATCAATAATGCGGCACAACAATTATTACAAGATATCAATACAACAATTTAATTTATATTTTTATATGATACTTAAATAGAGTCACGGAGTTGAACCGATGGAATTATCTGCACTTACAGCCCTTTCACCTATTGATGGTCGTTATGGTGATAAAACAATAGAATTACGTACCATTTTTAGCGAATTTGGTTTATTAAAATACCGCGTTGAAGTTGAAGTTCGTTGGTTACAAAAATTAGCTTCACAAGAAAATATTCCTGAAATTCCAGCACTGAGTCAGTCAGCCACTCATCATTTAAACCAAATTGTTGAACAATTTAATCAAGACGACGCATTACGTATTAAAGCGATCGAAAAAACAACCAATCACGATGTAAAAGCCGTTGAATATTTTCTAAAAGAGAAAGTCAGTACGAATGAAGAACTCCATGCTATTAATGAGTTTATTCACTTTGCTTGCACTTCTGAAGATATTAATAATTTATCTTATGCTTTGATGCTAAAAACAGCAAAAGAGACTGTTTTACTACCTTATTGGCAACAAGTAATTGATAAAATTACGTTGCAAGCAAAAGAGTATTGCAACTTACCTTTACTAGCTAGAACCCATGGACAACCCGCTACACCCACAACTATTGGCAAAGAGTTTGCCAATGTTGCCTATCGATTAAAACGCCAATTTAATCAGCTTCAATCCGTTGAAATATTAGGAAAAATAAATGGGGCTACCGGTAACTATAATGCGCATATGGTTGCTTACCCGCATGTTGATTGGCACAATTTAAGCGAAGCGTTTGTTAGTTCATTAGGCCTAAAATGGAATCCTTACACAACTCAAATTGAACCACACGACTATATCGCTGAATTTTTTGATTGTGTTGCGCGTTTTAATACTATCCTGATCGATTTCGATCGCGATGTTTGGGGCTATATTGCTTTAAATCACTTCAAACAAAAAACGGTAACAGGCGAAATCGGATCGTCAACCATGCCACATAAAGTCAATCCTATTGATTTTGAAAATTCAGAAGGTAATTTAGGTCTTGCCAATGCCATTATGAATCATCTAGGCAGTAAATTGCCGGTTTCTCGTTGGCAACGCGATCTAACCGATTCGACTGTATTACGAAACTTAGGCGTTGGGATTGGCTACGCGATTATTGCTTACCAATCAACCTTAAAAGGCCTAAATAAGTTAGAAGTAAACCAAGCATACTTGCTTGACGAACTTGACCGTAATTGGGAAGTATTAGCTGAACCAATCCAAACAGTGATGCGCCGTTATGGTATAGAAAAACCATACGAAAAATTGAAAGAATTAACACGTGGCAAACGAGTTGATGCAGAGGGCATGAAACAGTTTATTGAATCCTTAGATTTACCTGAAGAGGAAAAAACTCGATTAAAACAGCTAACACCAGCTAATTATATTGGTTATGCGGTGAATTTTGTAGATAAGCTCTAATCATTGAAAAACGGTCTGAATAGTAACAGCATTTTGCTATTCAGACTAAACTATGAGCTCATTTAAACTAAAAAAACAACTACACTTAGCTATACAATAGGAAAATCAATTGAAGATTCGCATTGCAACTCGAAGAAGCCCTTTAGCATTATGGCAAGCTAATTTTGTTAAACAAAATCTACTCTTGGCACATAAGAATTTAACTGTCGAGCTTATACCTATGATGACTCAAGGTGATATCATACTTGATAGTCCACTTGCCAAAATTGGCGGTAAAGGTCTTTTTGTTAAACAGCTTGAACAAGCTATATTAACTAACCAAGCTGATATTGCGGTTCATTCAATAAAAGATATTCCTGCACAATTTCCTGAAGGTTTAACCCTTGCGACAATTTGTCAACGAGACGATGTGCGCGATGCCTTTATTTCTAATCACTATTCCAATTTAGATGAACTACCTAATGGTGCAATTGTCGGTACATCAAGCTTACGCCGCCAATGCCAGCTACGAGCTAACTACCCCCATTTACAGATCAAAGATCTACGTGGAAATGTTGGAACCCGATTAGCAAAACTTGATAATCAGGAGTATGATGCAATCATCTTAGCTTCAGTAGGATTAAAGCGATTAGATTTACAAGATAGAATCAAGCAATATATCGATATCAACTCAATTTTACCCGCCGTTGGTCAAGGTGCCATTGGTATTGAAACTCGAGCAAATGATAAACCATTATTAGACATTCTATCTGTACTTGATGATAAAAATAGCCGGATTTGCATTCAAGCTGAAAGAGCGATGAATAAAGCTTTGCAAGGGGGATGCCAAGTCCCTATCGCCTGCTATAGTCAATTAAATAATGATATATTATCCTTACAAGGTCTAGTTGGAAGTATTGATGGTTCGAAAATTATCAAAGCAACAGTAGAAGGTAGCATTAACGATCCTGAAAAATTAGGGCAAACACTAGCTGAACATTTACTAAAACAAGGTGCCAAATCTATATTACAGGAATTAAATGACGGATGATTTTTGTCACTAGACCCTCACCTGAGGGTGAACAACTAACCCAATTATTAAACCAAGCAAATCTACCTGCGAAGCATTTGCCATTTTTTAAAATTTTACCGGGTCGTGATCTGTTAAATTTACAAGAACAACTCACTAAACTCCGTCCTCATGATATGGTTATTGTAGTTTCACCACAAGTAAGCTATGTAATAAAGACTTATCTTTGCCGTTTAAACCTCCCCACTAACGTCCGTTATTTTGCAATTGGTAAAAAGTCAGCTGACCTTTTTAATCAAATGACAACAGTAAACGTTAATTACCCAGTTCAAGAAAACAGCGAAGGACTTTTAATCAGACTGCAGTCAGAAGTAATAGAAAATCATACTGTATTACTATTATGCGGTAATGTCGGCAGGCAACTATTAGCACAAGAACTCATTGGTCGAAACGCAAAAGTAATCCCAATTGAATGTTATTGCCGAGAACCAATAATCTATCCAACCGATATCTTATCTCACAACATTGCCGAACAAACTATCATTATTACCAGTTTGGAACACTTAAACCAACTTGAACTGTACAGCAATTTAGAGCATAAACAGCTGACCCATCTAATTGTAACAAGTCATAGAATTTTCACTGTTGCCAAGCAGCATCTATGGCAAAACGTATTATTAGTAAATGGCGCAAATAATCAAAATATACTCAATGCTGCCATGCAAAACTTTCCCAATTCAAACAAAAATGGTTCTAGTCACATAAGTTATCAACATGATGAAAAATAATAGGAAAAATGAGATAAAAACACCTATAAACTCTTTTAGCAGTACCACTTCTATTAACAAGTTGTGCCAATCGTTTTAAGCCGATTGTAAAAATCGGCCTTGAGTAACAATAAAACCTATGCACACAGATAGAAACAATTAAATGTAATTATAAAAATCTTACTTCTGACCGAAATGGTAGTGGTGGTGCCCTTAACACGCCAGAAATTGATGACGAAGATGTGGGTAAAAAAAGGGGCGGCGGCTCAACTTGTGGCGCTGCTGTATTAAGAGCTAACTGGATCCCAGTATGACGATCAAGATTTATTGGGTCGTCTTGCCATATCTAAGATGAGGACCTGCGCGTTAAACTTACCTGCCATGAATTTGGATTATGATGAAATAAATATCATTCAACAATATGATAAAAGTGACTCGACCGAAATGCCATTGCCACTACCACCCCCATCAGCCCGCGATGATTTTGGTAAAGTCGTAAATATCACGGTACATTTTTTACCTTGTAACCAGATATTTATCACATATGTCACAACAGAATAAGGACGTAATCCGGTTCTTTGAAAACGGTTTGCCGAAAGCTGTGTACGCCGCACCCAAGTATTAAATCGACAGCGGATTACCGTAAAATAAGGCTACAATGGATGCAATTAAGGCTCAGCAGTTGAAGATACCACAAGAAATTTTGCCGCGTTATATCAAATATCAAGAGGCAAGGATCAAATTACCGATTAATACCGAAAAGAATTCATCGCTAATAAAATAAAAAATATATCAAGCTAACTAATTAGAAGTTTATGAAAATATAATTACTCACTAATCAATTGTTTTTGATATTATAAAAGCGATAAAACTTACCAATTGATTAGCTACATTTTTTAAATTATAAAATTTTAATGATTAAGAGAATACGATGGCATTAACATTTAATGACGGCGTTAAAGCATGTATACCAACATTACTTGGCTATGTTGGTATTGGCATTGCAGCTGGAGCTGTGGGTAAAGCAGCAAATTTATCCATTTTAGAAGTCACCTTATTGGCAGTAATGGTTTATGCGGGCGCTGCACAATTTATTATTACCGGTTTAATGATTGTTGCAACACCAATTTCAGCTATTATTTTTACAGTTTTTTTAGTTAATTCTCGCCATTTTTTAATGAGCATGGCAACTGCACCAACATTTAAAAAGTATTCTTTATTGAATAATATTGCAATAGGCAGCTTATTAACCGATGAAAGTTTTGCGGTCGCGATGAATGCAATTGCGAATAAAAATCCAATCAATTGTGCATGGATGCATGGCCTGAATTTAACCGCTTACTTAGCTTGGATTTTATCTTGTTTGATTGGAGCATTAATTGGCAAATGGTTACCCGATCCTGCCCAGTTTGGCTTAGATTATGCTTTAGTTGCTATGTTTATTGGTCTTTTATATTTACAACTTATAAGTGATAAAAATAAACGCATGAAAAATCGACTATTGGCAATGTTGACTGTAACTATCGTATTAATTTTTTTATTACGATTTTTATCCGCTGAATTGGCAATACTGGCCAGTACGTTTGCAGGATGTTTTATCGGCGTTGCCATGGAGCGTAAAGCATGAGTATTTATAGTTTACTGATTATATTAGGATCAGGGTTAGTGACTTGGTTACCTAGAATTATTCCATTCATATTAGTACGAAAATTACAATTACCTGACATTGTGACTCGTTTTTTATCCTATGTTCCTATATGTATATTAACTGCCTTATTTGTAGAAAATCTGTTTATTGTAAAACCTGGCGCGTTTCCTGAGTTTAATCTTGAATATTGCTTAGCGGCGATTCCAACGATTATTGTGGCACTATTGACTAAAAATCTAATGTTAATTGTGGTAACAGGCATGTGTGCGATGTCAGCGATACGGTTCTTTTTAACCTAATAAATTGAAAAAAGCAGGACAACTGTCCTGCTTATTATGTTCTCTCTTTATTTTCAAGCTTATTGATAGCATTTATAATCTTATTAGCTTCAGCTGTTTGTCCTACTTGATTAAGATAATTCGCCATTGCTTTTTGGTACGCCATATTATTTAGAATTGCTTTAGGTTGTGATTTCCACCATTTTATTAATGCTAATGGATCGCTATCAGCTGACAATTGCTTAATGCGACCAATATAAGCGGCTTGTTTAAATTGATCTAATTGAGATTCACTATAAGCCTTAACTTTGTACATAGCAGGCATTAAATCAATCACAGCTTGATAATCACCCATATCATAAAAGAGTTGATCGGCAAGTCTTAATACTTCTGGATGACGTGGTTTTTCATTCAATAGCTGCTCTATTGTTGTTCGCGCTGAAGCATATTCACGGTTTTTAATTTGTAAACGTATCTGTACCAGTTTGAAAGCAAATATCTCGTTAGGTTGACAGTTTTGTGCAGCTTGTTCCAAAGATTGATTGGCTGAAACCAATTCATCATTATCGATTTGCGCTTGTGCAGCAAGCAAATAAGATAATGCCGAATTGTTCGATACTTTAGCTGATTTCATAAAAAACTTACTGGCTTGTTGATAATCGCCTTCAAGTAGTGAAATTTGTGCCATCTCAAGCCGTTTAACAACTTTTTTAGGTGATTTTGAACGTAACCATTCCCCTAAAATTGTTTTGGAATTAAAAATTTTCTTTAAAAACCAATAAACAATATATAAACAAAATAAAGCTAATAACTCAAGTATGACAAATGAATTAAATGACATACTGACTTTATAATTTGCAACTTCAAAAACAGCTGAACCTTGATGACCTTGTAATAGCGGTCCTAATAAAAAACCCGCCACCAACACTAAAAAAATAATCAATATTTTTAGCATTATTATTCTCCTATTTAGCCATCATTGAACGCACACGCGATTGCATTAATTTTTCTAATTCCGTCGCGCTTGCCAACTTATCTGGAACAGATTGATTACTGATTGATTGACTTTGTAAATTCTCAAGATCATCTAAGAAAGCCTTAACATCAGGCGCATTACCATCAAAATAAGCATTAACCCACAATGCAGCATCACTTAAAGCGCGTTGGTAAACAAGATCTTGATGTCTTGGTACAGCCTGAGCTGCAATCAATAAACGAAAACGAATATTTTCGCGTAAATAAAGTGATTGTTCTAAATTTAGTGGTGTTTTCAATATTTGACATCTCACAATCTGTTTTTCATCTTTTTGAGCTTTAGATAAACAAGTAGCAAAATTTTTCTCATTTTCATCAATTTTTTCAATGGTGATGAATTTATCCAAAAATGACTGAGCATTAGTCAATAAATTATTCGACCAATCGAAAACAGACGACGTTATTTCGCGATGATTATTTTTCTCTGTTGGCTCTTCGGTTACCTCTTTTGAATTAGTCGGCGTATTAACTGATTGTGCTGATGATATGTCATCATTATATTGTGTCATCCCTAAATCTATTTCTTTGTAATTTCCAACCAAAGGTAATTCCGTTAGGGATTCAGAAAGTCCGATTAAATTCATCACAATACCATCATAGTCAACAAAACTGACTTTTGACAGTGAAGTAATATCTTGATTAATCGCTTGCCTTGCCGGTATCAAACTAGGATCATCAGCTTGCGCTAAACTTTCATCGGCACTTTTAAGCAATAATCGAGCGGTTGTATAATCTTGATCATTCCAAATTTTTCTACCCGCTAGATGCACCAGATAATTTGCTTGTGAAATCAACCACACACTGTTATCTGTTGTTGACATGGCCGAAAGACGCTCGTTTAAATTATGCAAATTTTGTTCAGTTAATTTTGAGGCGTCATTGATTTGATTGGTTAACTGTTGTTGATTTTTTTGTTGTTCATTGAGTTGGCGATCAACGCGCTGTTCCAGCGATGAAAATTGTTGATTTTGCTTGTTTACCGCATCGGTGATGCTATTTTGCAAATCATGAACAATACTATCTTTGGTACTTTGTTTCAAATTGGCAAGTTCAACTTGTAGGCTTGCAATTGTCTTTTTTTGATTTTCGACTTGCAAGTGTCCATGATAAAAAACAAAGCCGCCTAAACCGATTGTTAAAGCAATCGCTAAGATGGCTAACTTTGAAGTGGGCACTTTATTTGAATTATTTTTAGTAGCTGATAAATTGGATTTTTTTTCTACTTCAGGACTAGATTGGGCATTTATTGGCATTTTTTTATTTTCAGTCATAGTCTTATTCGCTTTATATTCAGTTTTTATGATAGGTGAAGGGCTAAATGAGGTCGTATTTATTGTTGAAAGCGTTGCATTGGCACCATAATATTTTAATGGCATAATTCACTCCACTTAGCTCTGGTTTAAATGACAATATTATGACATAGAGTCATCACAGTTTTAACTAAAATTTAATTAGTAACAAATCAAATCATTTTAAATAGTTATTTTTAAATTGATTTTGTTGATTAACTTACTCTCTTTATTTTGGTATTTGTCATATTACTAGTTATCCTTTTTTGATCAATATTATGTTTTTCATCATTGAGCAGTAATTTTATCTTTAGCCTTTCGCTGCTTGATATAACGTGGTTAAACGAAGAAAAATACTGTTATAGGGGTATATGGGCTATATTATTCACCCTAGATTCAATGATAGTTAAAAATTTTATTGCTAATAGAGATAAACCAGACATGAATATGGCACAAAATTTTTTCAATTATTATTTTTGTGTACTATTTTATTGATACCTTCATCAAAACTGTATTGTTATATTTTTTATATCTATACCTTAAAAAATTACTGCTAAAATTAGCGGTTGATCAAATTTATCTTTTTGATTAACAAAATTCAATTCAATTATTTTTATAGTCGTTTTGATGTATTGTCAGTATATTGTTAACTTATTAAATTGCAAAAACTTTAACAACCTATCATTGCATCCAGTATAAACATATGTAATTTGATGTTTGCTATACCACAATCTAGCAAATTATTTTGTTATAATATTTGCATTTCGTTTTAGTTATCTTATTTTAGTTATCTAATCAACCTTTTCATACTAAGTGATAAAATTTTATGTATACAGGAACCTTGTTTATTATTTCAGCACCAAGTGGTGCGGGTAAATCAAGTTTAATTCAAGCTTATTTAGCGCAAAAAGATCATCATCCAGCTAGAGTTTCTATTTCTCATACAACTCGCACACCAAGGCCTGGTGAACAACATGGTGAACATTATTATTTTGTTGATCATCAACAGTTTGAATCGTTGATCAATCAACAAGCTTTTGTTGAGTATGCGCATGTATTTGAAAACTATTACGGCACCTCAAAAGATGAGATCGAAAAAAGTTTAATTGATGGAGTAAATGTTTTTTTAGATATTGATTGGCAAGGTGCAAGGCAAGTACGAGCGCAAATGCCCGAGTCAAAAAGCATTTTTATTTTGCCACCATCAATTGAAGAGCTAAAAAATCGACTCAAGAAGCGTGGACAAGATGATGATCAGGTAATTGATAAAAGAATGCAAAAAGCTCAAGCCGAAATTTCACATTATGATGAATATGATTATATTATTATTAATGATGATTTTGATTGTTCATTAAATTCATTAAATTCAATTATCACAGCTACACGTTTAGAACAGCAGAAACAAGCAATGATTAATCAAAACCTACTTAGAAGTTTACTAGCAAAATAGTAACTCATAGGTTAGCGCTATATAATTTTGCTAGCTTTGACATAAAAGCCTTAACGTAAATTAGTAAATTCATTTTTTACAACAATATCGCCGAATTTGATCGGCGATATGATTTACCTTAATTTTAATGACCTAATGCTTTATCAGCCTGATCATTTTGAATCAACTCTATTTTATAACCATCGGGATCTTCAATAAATGCAATAATTGTGTTGCCCCCTTTTACTGGACCGGCTTCACGCGTTACTTTGCCACCTGCTTGTTTGACATTACTACACATTTGCGCAACATCATCAACACCAATAGCAATATGCCCAAAAGCATTACCATGATCATAACTTTGTGTTCCCCAATTATAGGTCAGTTCAATAACTGAACCGGCTGATTCATCATGATAACCAACAAAAGCAAGTGAATATTTATATTCTGTATTTTCACTCGTTCTTAATAATCGCATGCCCATTATACGAGTATAAAAATCAATTGATCGTTGTAAATCACCAACACGAATCATAGTATGTAATATACGCATCGCTTTATTGTTCCTTTTATAGTAATAATGATTTCAATAATTTTATATATTCACAACGAGCCAATCAAATTTTTTATGCCTGAATTTGCATATTGATAATATTTGATATGGATTGAAGAGAAAGCCTTGAAGATTTTATTGGTGCACGACTTACTGAAGATAGTTAAATGAATAATTTTGCGAAAATAGACTTCGCTTAGAACGCTAACAAGCAAAGTCTATTTTATTTAGAAAAAAGGGAAAATTACTTCTTAATTTCGCTATTATAACGAGGTGATGCGCTAATTTGTTTACCATTACTGACTAAACGTACTTTTTGCCCTGCAAAAAAATCATTAGCAGATCCTTTTTGTACAATAACGATATTGCCGCCGTTTTCTCGTTGAATTTCTAACTCAACAGCACTGGTTTGGCTAGCTTGATTTTCAATTGCACTACCTAACACTGCACCACCGATTGCACCAGTTGCAATCGCCACAGCTTGCCCGGTACCATTACCGACTGTATTACCTAAAACGCCACCAAGTACTGCACCACCTAATGAACCTAAAATATTTTCACTGCTACCATCAGAGGCATTAGTTTGGATTTTCACTGGGCGAACAGACACAACTGTACCATAACTAACTTGTTGAACCTGTTTTGCTTGATCTGTTGTATAAACATCGCCAGAATATATATCACTATTACCACAACCCGTTAAAATTGCTGCTAAAATAGCTAAAGTGACGATTTTTTTCATAATTTATTCCTCATATAATTTGAGTATGAGCATGCTCATACTATTTTTTAGCATAATATTCTTTTATAAAAACGACAATATCATTTTCACTATTTTATCACTAGATAATATTATTTCTTAGCAAGTTGAGTTATACTCAGGTTAATAGTTTATCTACCATACAATAAGTATATGAAACGGTTATTTTTTCAATTAATATTATCAGTTATGATATGTGCCTGCCATGATACCAATCAACAACAAAAATTAGATAATGAAGCAATTGTTGAGAGTAAAAATAAAGATTGTTTATCAGAGAATGCAGGCAGTAATTTGCATCAACTCGACAATATTGCAATTGCAGCGCAAGGGTGTCCCGTAAAATAACTTAATAGGCATAATTAACATAATGAAAACCATCGAAATAGACGAAGAATTATATCAATTTATTGCAGCACAAACTAAACATATTGGTGAAGATGCATCAAGTATTTTGCGTCGTTTGTTAAAGATCAATCAACCTGTAAAAACAACAATTAGTACTACCAGTCAAGCAGACAATCAATATACCTTATTTAATGACTTACTAACGAGTGATACTTTTGTTAATGAAAAATCAATTATAAATCGGTTTATATTGTTACTTGGTGCGCTTTACAATTATAACCCAGCTTTATTTTCAATTGCGGCTACATCACTGCATGGCAGTAAACGGCAATATTTGGCAAAAGATAAAGAGTCATTAGAAACATCCGGTAAAAATACAAAGCCGCGTGAAGTAATTGGTACACCGTATTGGGTGATCAGTAATACCAATACAGCCCGAAAAATCTATATTATTGAATCAATTATGAGTGATATGGGTATATCAGAAAATATGATTAATCGAGTGATTGAAATTTTTTCATCGCAGAATAAATAAAATTACATGCTTTTATTAAAGAATAAACAACTATAGCTTGTAGCATAGATATAAATAGATAATTTATGAAAGAGGAGTATAAAATGGCAAACCCTAGCCGGGCAGGATTATTAGCTGAACCGTCTGATCTCATTGACGTTGAAGCATTAAGAAATAATTACTATAGCATTAGCCCTGATATAGAAAACGCAAGTCAATTAGTGATTTTTGGTACCTCAGGTCACCGCGGTAGTTCCAACAAAGGTACCTTTAATGAGGATCATATTTTAGCCGTTGCTCAAGCTATAGCAGAATACCGTCAGGCAAATAATATTACGGGTCCATGTTTTATTGGTCAAGACACCCATGCTTTGTCAGAGTTGGCATTAAAATCAGTATTAGAAGTGTTTGTCGCTAATGAACAAACCGTTGTTATCGCTCGAGATTGGGGATTTACCCCAACGCCAGTTATTTCACATGCTATTTTAACGTATAACCTTGGCAAACAATCACAATTGGCTGATGGTATTGTAATTACGCCTTCGCATAATCCGCCTGAAGATGGTGGTATTAAATATAATCCGACTAATGGTGGTCCGGCCGATACGCATATCACTAAGCAAATCGAAAATCGCGCTAACGAATTACTAAAAAATAAACTTAATGGCGTGAAGCGTGTTTCTTTAGACAAAGCGATTAACTCCTCTTACATACATACTAAAGAGTACGAAACTGATTATGTAAATGATCTTGAAAACATTTTAGATTTAGCATTAATTAAATCTTCTGATCTTAATATTGGCGTTGATCCATTAGGGGGAGCCGGTATCACCTATTGGCCAAGAATTGCTGACAAATATGGTATTAAACTTAATATTGTCAACAATAAAATCGATCCGACCTTTAGCTTTATGCACCTTGATCATGATGAAGTGATTAGAATGGATTGTTCTAGTCGCTGGGCAATGGCGGGATTATTGCAATTAAAAGATAAGTTTGACTTAGCGTTTGGTAACGATACCGATTTTGACCGTCATGGTATTGTAACGCCAAAAGGATTGATGAATCCAAATGCTTACCTTTCTGTTTGTGTGAATTATTTATTCCAAAATCGTCCACAATGGCATAAAGACATAGCTATTGGTAAAACATTAGTAACGAGTTCAATGATCGACCGCGTCGCCAATAGCCTTAATAAAAAATATTTAGAATATCCAGTTGGCTTTAAATGGTATGCTGATGGTCTTTACAATGGAACATTAGGTTTTGCCGGCGAAGAAAGTGCTGGCGCCTCTTTTTTAAGAACGAATGGAAAAGTTTGGGCAACCGATAAAGATGGTATTATTTTATGTTTGCTAGCAGCTGAAATGACGGCAAAAACAGGAAAAAATCCACAAGAACAATACCAAGAACTTGAAGCAAAATTTGGTGTTTCATATTATGGACGGCTCCAAGCACCGGCCTCTTTTACTGAGAAACAAAAATTAGCTAAACTTGATGCCAGCCAGTTAACGACAGACCAGCTTGCTGGTGAAAAAATTACCCAATGTTTAACTACGGCGCCGGCAAATAATGCACCAATTGGTGGATTGAAAGTGATAACTGAAAACGGTTGGTTTGCAGCTCGACCTTCAGGCACAGAAGACGCTTACAAAATTTATGCTGAAAGTTTTATCAGTAACGATCATTTAGCAACATTACAAAAAGAAGCGCAAGAAATTGTTGCCAAAGCTATCAAATAACTGCCATGTATTTTGCTGATTTAACTTAAAATCAGCAAAGGTTATTGAGTTGTTTGTCGTGTTCATAACAATTTGTACAGCAATAAAAATTCTGCCCAGATCACTATTTGTGTCTGGGCAAATTTTTTACTTCACTCATTTATAAATAATAGATTCTAAGTTTGTTGGCAATCTTGCCCTCATCAGGGCTCAATTATCAAGTTTTTTAGAGTATAAAACACACAACAACATGATCTGAACAGTGGTAAATCGTTTATTAAGCCAATATGTGTTTTTTATTTTTGTAATACCCCCACCTCAACTCAGTATATAAAACAACTAATAACAAAATTGAGGCTATAATATCATCACAGTTATGGACTAACACAAGCAATATGATATGAACTAAAGCTTGGTTCGTTATACCACATGTCCCCATCACCAGCATCAATTCTTATTGGATTACCTTGATAAGTCTCCATCGCCCAATACCAATCTCCAGGATGATCAGAAGCCCAGTTTGTGCCAGGATAATGAATAGGTTGATTAAACATGGTTCCCCATTCGTTAAATAATCCGCCTATCCATTTGCCGTTCGTTCCTCTATAACTTAATTGACGACGGTAACCATTTATATTACGCCCAGGTATTCCGCCAGACCAAATCGAAGTATTAGCATTAGTATAATCAGCCACACTTGGCAGTCGATAACCAATGCCTCGACAATAAGATATTGCGCTACTCTGATTTGAAACAAGATCAACTGATGGGGTGAGATACCAACGTTGTATAGTAAAACTGTAGAGTATATTCTGCTTAGCTTTGTCAGAATATAACTGAAAGGTAACCGGAGAAAAACTTTTATTGGCAGTTGAAGTTGTTGGCCCTTTTAGTACTATTTTTACCGCACTTACACTACTACTATTACCCCAACCCGGCGTATTTTCCGCTGATAGCAATAACGTAACATTACCTGAACTTGATTTAATTGTGCTACCATTGATATTGACGACTTCTTGCGGTGTTATTCCGCTTAATAACAAATAAAATCTTAAATTATCTGAACCGGTACTTGGAAAATTTTTAGCAGCTGTATTAATATCTTGTGGAATAAATCCTTTTCCTTTGCCCCAATCGGGACCATCTAAATCTTGATATTGCGTATTATTACTTGAATCGTTTGCTAGATTAGGTTGTGCGTAACAAACTGTCGGTTTATGAGAAATTTGATAACGTTTAGTCACTGGCACATAATCACTTTCTTTAGGAATGCCATATTTAGAATAAGTTTTTAATTGTGCGGTAATCTCTAACGTTAATGGCAGTGTATACGCATTATCACAAGCCAATCTTTGACTAATATTGGTTAACGCTTTACCATTTGCATCATACCAATTAGAACTCGTGAAACTGAGTAGAAAAGGTTTATAAGTATCTATCTGATCGCCATCTTTATCGGCATAGTTTAATTTATTATCTAACGAATCATAGTAAAAGTTTTTAACTGCAAAACTTGATGGTTTTAAATTACCGTCAAAAAGATTAACTTCATTCCCTTTCATATTACTGCTTGCTTCACTATAAAATACACCACCTACGGTAAATCCATGTTTACTAGCGGCCAAATCTATATTGGCTACTTGCGGTGCATTCCCTTCTATTGCTTTCGCTGTCGCGGCGATCAATGCGTTGGCACAAGTAAAAGGGAGTAACAGTAAGCCAACAATTATTAGGGTTGTCTTTTTAAAAAAGAGATGAAGATAAAGCGTATTAAGCATTAAACCTATAGGTTTGTTAACAAGCTTAAAATAAATAAAAAAATGTTCTAATAACGACGCTTTAAAGTAAGTCAATAATTGTTTTTTTGTTAAACCCTTAGATATGGGGATCACACCCGATCGAAGACAAAATAATATAAAACGATATCCCTTTTCAATCATATTTTTACCGCTCCTTGTAACGCTATACCTGTTTTTTGGCAGAAATCTATATGGTTATTTTCGTTTAATTAAAAATTATTTTTTTCATATATTTCAATACTATAAAAGTAAAAATGATTTGGGTATCATAAAGTAATTAATATCACCTGTAACGGTTATTTATGTTAAAAATTGTCATTGATTGTTAATTATTTCAAATTTACGATTTTTTGTTCCTATTAATTTCAAACAGGGAGATTTATTGAATGACTGATAGCAATTTTGACAAACGTTGTTAGTTTTAAAAGAATCTAGCAGAGAGATTGATATTTAAATTTTATCTAGAGTAGTCAAACGCAGAAAATATAACTATGCAATAACTGAAACAATTTATTTAAAAATAACAAATTGTTTTATAGAGAATTAATTATGTTAGATTGGGATCATTTAATCAATGATCCCTGTTTTTTTTTGGATTTTAAACACCTGCACGATAGTTAGGTGGTTCTTTAGTAATAAGTACATCATGTACATGACTTTCTTTCATGCCTGCACCAGTAATACGATAGAATTTAGCTTTTGTGCGTAATTCATCAATTGTGGCACAACCAGTTAATCCCATACAAGAGCGTAATCCGCCCATTTGTTGATGGACGATTTCTTTCAATAAGCCTTTATAAGCGATACGACCTTCAATCCCTTCAGGTACTAATTTATCAGCGGCATTATCAGTTTGGAAATATCGATCTGAAGAACCTTTCGCCATTGCACCTAATGACCCCATTCCACGATAAGATTTATAAGCTCGGCCTTGGAATAATTCAATTTCACCGGGTGCTTCTTCGGTTCCAGCAAACATCGATCCAACCATAACACACGAAGCACCTGCTGCAATCGCTTTAGCAATATCACCCGAAAAACGTATGCCACCATCGGCAATAACTGGGATATTGTATTTTTGTGCCATCTCTACAGCGTCCATAATCGCTGTAATTTGTGGTACGCCCACACCAGTGACAATACGCGTTGTACAAATTGAACCTGGACCAATCCCAACTTTAACTGCACTCACACCCGCCTCGATCAAGGCTTTTGCACCTTCGGCCGTTGCAACATTACCACCTATTATTTGTAAATCAGGATACGCTTTTCGAGCTTGACGAATACGTTCAAGAACGCCTTCGGAGTGACCATGTGAAGAGTCAATTAACAGCACATCGACACCCGCTTCGACTAAGGCAGCAATGCGCTCCTCATTTCCAGCACCAGCACCTACCGCAGCACCGACACGCAAGCGTCCTTTTTCATCTTTACAAGCATTCGGTTTTTGCTCCGCTTTATTGTAATCTTTAACGGTGATCATGCCTTTTAAGTGGAATTTATCATCAACGACTAATACTTTTTCAACGCGGTGTTCATGCATTTTTTGCAGAACACTTTCACGTTTTTCACCTTCATTGACCGTTACTAAACGTTCTTTAGGGGTCATCACTGCAGTAACCGGTAACGACAAATCGGTGGCAAATCTTACATCCCGTGCAGTAATAATCCCCACTAATTCTTGCGATTTGGTGACAACAGGAAAACCGGCAAAGCCATACTCTTTAGCAAGATCAATAACATGCTGTATTGTTGCTGTTGGTAACACTGAAACTGGATCTTGTACAATACCACTTTCATGCTTTTTAACACGCTTAACATGATTTGCTTGAACGTCTATTGGCATATTTTTATGAATAAAACCAATTCCACCTTCTTGAGCAAGGGCTATAGCCAGATCGGATTCGGTAACCGTATCCATTGCAGCTGAAAGCATTGGAATATTAAGTTTTATTGTTTTCGTTAATTGAGTACTAATATCAGCAGTGTTAGGTAATACAGATGAGTGAGCGGGAACTAATAACACATCATCAAATGTGAGGGCTTCTTTTACGATACGAGACATGACAATATTCACCATTGAGTTGAATTGTTGATAAAATATTGCCGACGTATTCTACCTTTCTTTTTTATGAAAAACTAGTTAAATTTAATATTTTATTAAGTGTTTGTTCACTTACATATCAAAAAATTTAACTTACTCATAATCATTATTAATCTCTTTTTGCGCCATCATAATATAATTCACATCGACATTCGATCCTAATGTAAATTGATTTTTGAGTAAATGATATTCCATTCCGATAATATCTTTAACCACTAAACCTGATTGTTCAACCCATAGCATTAACTCTGACGGACGAATAAATTTATTGGCGTCATGTGTGCCTTTTGGTACTAGTCTTGCAATATATTCAGCACCATAAATCAACATTAATTTAGCTTTATAATTGCGATTAATGGTTGATAAAAATAGTTTTCCGCCAGGTTTAAGTAATTTTGCACAAGCGTTAATGATAGAAAAGGGATCGGGAACATGTTCTAATAATTCCATACACGTAATCATATCATAATAATCACTTTTTTGGTCAGCATGCTCTTCAACGGTCTGTTTTAAATATGTGATAGAAAGACCACTTTGTTGTGCATGGCATTTTGCCACTTGTAATGATTCATCAGCTAGATCGATTGCCGTAACATTAGCACCGAGTTTGGCTAAACTTTCAGATAAAATTCCCCCACCACATCCTACATCTAATACATTTTTTTGCTCTAATGAGCCACACTTTTGCTTAACATAGTCTACTCGTAATGGATTAATAATATGTAGTGGCTTACATTTACCATTGGGATCCCACCATTGGGCAGCCATCTGTGAAAATTTATTGATTTCATTAATATCGATATTTTGTGACATGATTATGTATTATAAGATTATCAAAACTGAAATTAACTATATTCTAACTATCAGTAATTATCAACAAATTGCCCAAACTATTCTTAGTTCATTAATTATGATGATCATAATAAAAACCTAATAGAAATTACAGCTGGCTGGGTACGTTCATTCAATCGTTTATTTTTATTATCAAAATAAGTTTTTTCTACTCTACTTGTAGGCTAATTTTTATTGACATTAATTTAATGAACAAAGTCAATCTAATAGAATAATTAATATAAAAATTATTCAGTAATAGATGCTAATTTACTAATAACGTCAAGCTAAAATTTTAGACAGATATAGTAAATAAAGTAATGTTTTCTTGTTTATAGCTTGGTTTCATGGCATGATCTAACACTTAATTTTTTTAATAAAAAAGCTTTTTGAGCATTTGTTTACACTAAAATTAAACGTTTAATTAAGAGTAAAGGAAAAGATATTCATGAGTACAGGTACTATGAAGAAAAGTCACTCGCAGTGGAGCTCTCGCATGGGATTTATGCTTGCAGCGGCGGGTTCTGCAGTGGGTTTAGGTAATATTTGGAAATTTCCATATATGGCAGGTGAAATGGGTGGTTCAGCATTTGTACTCACCTATTTACTGTTCATGTTCATGATTGGACTACCAATTTTAGTTTTAGAATGGTTAATTGGTCGCCGCGGGCAAAAAAATCCGATTCATACAATGGAAGATGTCGCCGCTTCTGAGGGACGTTCTAAATCATGGCGTTGGGTTGGTATTATTGGTGTACTTGGCTCATTTTTAATTTTATCTTTTTATAGTGTAATCGGTGGATGGGCTACAGATTATATTGTGCTGGCAGCAGAAGGGACCTTTGAAAACGCAACAGGCGAAATTACCGGACAAATTTTTACTGACTTCCTTGGTAATGTGACTAGTTTACTCACTTGGCATACCGTATTTATGTTTGCAACTGCATTTATTGTTGCCTTAGGTGTCGGAGCAGGTTTAGAGCGTGGCTGTAAAGTGATGATGCCAGGTTTAGGCATTTTACTATTAGTATTAGTAGGTTACGCGGCTTATGCAAGTGGACCGTCTTTTGGTGTAGCTTGTGAATTCTTATTCTCACCTAACTGGTCAGCATTAAACGGCACAGCTATTTTAGCTGCGTTGGGACATGCATTTTTCAGTCTATCATTAGGTATGGGTATTATGATGGCATATGGCTCTTACTTAGGACAGGATGTTAACTTGTTATCAACCGCCCGTACAGTCGTGATATTAGATGTTATTGTGGCTGTTTTATCTGGCTTAGCGATTTTCCCATTAGTTTTTGCCAACAATCTAACACCAGGTTCTGGTCCAGGCTTAATATTTGTTACGTTACCAATTGCATTTGGTAATATGGGTGGTGGTTTAATTTTAGGTATTTTATTCTTTATCTTTTTAACTTTTGCTGCATTAACCTCTTCTATCTCTTTACTTGAGCCAACAGTTGAATTGCTAGAAGAAAAAACACATATGGGCCGTAAAACAGCAACCGCTGTAAGTAGTATTATTATTTGGGCATTAGGTATTGCCTGTATTTTATCGTTCAACAAATGGGCCGATGTAACGCTATTTGGCAAAAATATTTTTGATATTCTTGACTACATAACCAGTAAAATTATGTTGCCGGTCACAGGACTAGGTACGGTTATTTTTGGTGCATGGATGATGAATCAAAAACGCATCCGTCAAGAGCTCAACTTAAATTCATTCTGGACTATTGTTTGGACTTTATTGACACGATTTGTTATTCCAGTAGCAATTATCGCGATTCTTATTTTTGGATTTACACCAGAATAATCATTAGAAAGTTGTTAATCAGCCCTGAATTAATGTCAGGGCTTTTTTGGCAACTTTACAAAAAACCAGCAAACTACCCACTAAATTTGCAAACGTCTATTGAAAACGATTTTTTTATTCCCATATACCAATACAATAATAAATCATATGGTTAAAACAATGTTATTCGATTAACGTTAATACCCTTTTGTATTGATATTTTTTTAAAATAATCGTTAAAGTATATCAATGAGTTAACAATCATTATGGTCGCAATCGTTAATTGAATTTACTTAATAGAGTAAGAGGTACTAGTCAATGAGTAAGCAAGGAACCGAAACACGAGGATTTCAATCCGAAGTTAAACAGATTCTTCATTTAATGATCCACTCTTTATATTCTAATAAAGAGATATTTTTACGTGAACTAATCTCTAATGCATCTGATGCTGCCGATAAACTCCGTTTTAAAGCATTAGAAAACCCAAATCTATACGCCGGTGATGGTGAACTAGGCGTACGTATTTCAACCGATAAAGATGCTGGTACGCTAACAATCTCGGATAACGGTATTGGTATGACTCGTGACGAAGTCATTGAAAATCTTGGCACTATTGCTAAGTCAGGCACCAAAGCATTTTTAGAATCAATTGGTAGCGATCAAGCTAAAGATAGTCAGTTAATTGGCCAATTTGGTGTCGGTTTTTACTCCGCATTTATCGTTGCTGATAAAGTGACCGTTAGAACGCGCGCCGCTACTGCAAATGCAGATGAAGCCGTCATGTGGGAATCAGCCGGAGAAGGTGAATACACTATTTCTGATGATCATAAAGAAACCCGAGGAACTGAAATCACATTACATTTAAAAGACGATGAAAAAGAGTTTTTAGATGACTGGCGTTTACGATCAATTATCAGCAAATATTCTGATCATATTTCTCTTCCGGTTGAAGTACAAACCACAGACGAAGAAAGTAAAGAAGTTAAATGGGAAAAAGTTAATAAAGCTCAAGCGCTTTGGACAAGAAGCAAATCTGAAATAACTGATGAAGAATATAAAGAGTTTTATAAACATATTTCTCACGATTTTGCCGATCCTTTAAGCTGGAGTCATAATCGCGTTGAAGGTAAACAAGAGTATACTAGTTTACTTTATATCCCATCTAAAGCACCTTGGGATATGTGGAATCGTGATAACAAACACGGCTTAAAACTCTATGTTCAACGCGTATTTATTATGGATGATGCGGAACAATTTATGCCTAACTATTTACGTTTTGTGAAGGGATTAATTGATTCAAATGATCTACCACTAAATGTATCGCGTGAAATTCTGCAAGACAATAAAATTACCCAAAGTTTACGTAATGCGTGTACTAAACGTGTATTACAGATGCTTGAAAAATTAGACAAAGACGACAAACAACAGTATCAACAATTCTGGAGTGAGTTTGGTTTAGTATTAAAAGAAGGTACAGGTGAAGACTTTGCTAACCGTGAAGCGATAGCTAAATTATTGCGTTTTGCTACAACCCATAGTGATAGTGATGCACAAACTGTCTCATTAGAAGACTACATTAGCCGCATGCAAGATGGTCAGGAAAAAATTTACTATATTACTGCTGATAGTTATGGCGCAGCAAAAAATAGTCCTCATCTTGAGTTATTCCGTAAAAAAGGTATTGAAGTTTTATTACTTTCTGATCGTATTGATGAATGGATGATGAGCAATTTAACTGAATTTGATGGTAAACAATTCCAATCAATCAGCAAATCAGACGAATCAATCGAAAAATTAGCCGATCAAGATAGTGAAGCACAAAAACAAGTTGAAAAAGAACTTGAACCATTTATTGAGAGAGTCAAAAAAGTATTAGGTGATAAAGTTAAAGAAGTCAAATTAACCCATCGCTTAACGGATACGCCAGCAATTGTGACTACGGCTGCTGATGAAATGACAACACAAATGGCTAAACTCTTTGCCGCAGCAGGACAAAAAGCGCCAGATATAAAATATACTTTCGAGATTAATCCTGATCACAGCTTGGTTAAACGCATTGCCGATACCCAAGATGAAGCTGCATTCAAGGATTGGATTGAATTATTATTAGATCAGTCGCTGCTTGCCGAAAAAGGTTCGCTTAGTGATCCGAGTAAATTTATTCAGACAATGAATAAGTTACTGGCTCAATAATTTTTTTAATCTAATGTTAAAGTGCAAACCCGATATTGACCAATGTATCGGGTTTTTTGTTATTTTTTCCTCAAAAAGCAATAAAATTTTGTTGGAATTATGATAAATATCACACTTTTTGATATTTTAACTTTCCATTTTCGATTAGCTATTCATAATATTTTAACCGATAAATTAAATCCTAAGCTATGAAAGTTCATAAAATACTTAATAATAATGTAGTTATTACGCTTGATGCTAAAGGCAATGAATTAATTGTAACGGGTAGAGGCGTTGGCTTTAAAAAACGTGAAGGTGATTTAATTGATCCAACCCTAATTGAAAAGCAGTTTTCATTAACCAATAAAGAAACTTTGCCCAAATTTGCTGAGTTACTTTCTGAAATTCCAATTGAAGTACTCACCACTTCAGAAATTATTATTCAACATGCCAAGCAATTTATAGAAGGAAAACTACAAGATAGTATTTATATTTCACTCACTGATCATATTCATTTTGCCATAGAGCGTCATAAGCAAGGATTTGACATTCCAAATAGTTTCTTGTGGGAAATAAAAAAACTCTACCCCAAAGAGTTCCAAATGGGGTTATACGCTTTATCGGTAATAAAAGATCGTTTGAATATTGAATTACCCGAAGACGAAGCCGGCTTTATCACTTTTCATATTATTAATGCACAGCTAAATGATACCATGCCAAATATCGTCAAAATGACAAAGATTATGCGGGAAATCCTTAATATTGTAAAATATCATTTCAACTTCGAATATGATGAAGATTGTTTATCTTATCAGCGGTTTGTAACACATTTGAAATTTTTTGCTCATCGAATTTTAAACCAAAGCAAACAAGTACAACAAGATGCTTCACTGTATCAGATAATTCGGCAAAAATATGAGCACGCTTACCTTTGTACCAAACAAATAGACTTACATCTAATTCAACAATATCAGCACCCTCTTACCGATGACGAAAGTTTATATTTAACCATCCACATTGAACGTTTACGTAATGAGCTTAAAACGCAATAATGTGAAATAGATCACATTTTTGTAATGACTTTCAAAAAGTGATATTTACTTTTCACAATTTATGTTAGCCTAACTTCATAATTTTTGGATTGTTATTGCATAATAGAACAATAAATTATGCAAGCAAAACCTAATCACCTTGAACAAAGGTGGTTAGGTTTTTTTTTGCTTTTAATAAGGATAAGGTATGAAAAACAGAGGGCTTGCCGAATCAATTATTCAACACGTTGGTGGAAAAGAGAACATTACCAGTTTAGTTCATTGTGCAACTCGATTACGCTTTGTATTGAAAGATGACAATAAAGCTGATGCCGATATTTTAAAAAAACAAAAAGGTGTAATTACTGTTGTACAAAGCGGTGGGCAATTTCAGGTCGTTATTGGTAACAATGTTGCTGATGTGTTTAACGATATTATGGAATTAACCAAATTAAATGAAATTTCTCAACCAAACAGTTCATCAGGTAAAAAATCGGGCATTTTATCTAAATTAATTGATTTAGTTTCTGGTATATTTATTCCTGCATTAGCTATCATCGTTGCGGGCGGTATTTTAAAAGGCCTCATATCATTATTGCAAGTATTGAATCTTGTTCAGCCTGCGACACCAACCTATAATTTTTTATTTGCGATTGCCGATGCGCCTTTTTACTACTTACCACTAATTTTAGGTTTTTCTGCCGTGAAAAAATTTGGTGGTAATCCTTACGTTGGTATGGCAATTGGCGGCGCTTTAGTCCACCCCAATATAGTCAATATGATGGGGAGTGCTTTAGCCCTTAAAACGGAATTCTTCTCTATTCCGATAAACCTTATTCCCTATGCATCTTCTGTCTTTCCAATCATCTTAGCGAGTTGGTTTTATTGCTTATTAGAAAGAAGCTTTAATAAAATATTACATGACTCGTTTAAAAAGTTTATTTCGCCCCTGCTTGGGTTACTAATTACTGTGCCATTAACTTTTGCAGTTATTGGTCCTGTGGTCTCATTTTTAAGCGATATTGTAGCTGCTGGTATTATTTATGTATATCAACTCAACTCAATTATTGCCTCAATGATTTTAGCTGCAGTTTGGCAAGTGATGGTTATTTTTGGTATTCATTGGGGGTTAGTCCCGTTTGCCATGAATAACTTATCTATCAGTGGCGAAGATTTTATGCTACCAATTTTATTCCCAGCGGTTTTTGCACAAGTGGGGGCTGTTTTGGCGGTGATGCTAAGAGCAAAAGATCCACAATTTAAAGCATTGGCCAGTTCATCCGTTTTATCGGGCATTTTTGGGGTAACAGAACCCGCTATTTATGGTGTTAATTTACCGTTAAAAAGACCCTTTGTGATTGGCTGTCTAGCCGCTACAGTTGGTGGCGGTATTGTGGGTTACTTCCATACGGTAATTTACTCATTTAGTTTTATTAGTATCTTTTCATTTTTACAATTAATTCCAGCTGAAGGTATCGATGAAAGATTTTATGCGGTCGTTGTGGGTTGTTTAATCTCATTTATGCTTGCCTTGATTGCTACTTATCTTTTTGGAATTGCGAAAGATAAACGCGATGTAATCGGACAAAACGAACAACAAACTGAAAAACAACATGATAAAGTTAATGACAGCAGCGTTACCTTATTTAGCCCAATGACAGGTGAGTTAATTGCTTTAAATAAAGTTAATGACCCTACTTTTGCCAATGAACTAATGGGAAAAGGTGTAGCGATAATACCAACAATTGGTCAAGCTGTTGCACCCGATGATGGTGAAGTGGTCTCACTATTTAGAACTAAACACGCGATTGGATTACAAACTGATTCAGGTGCTGAAATTTTAATTCATATTGGTATTGATACTGTTAAATTAGAGGGTCAATACTTTGAAGCTCACGTACAAGCTGGCAGTAAAGTCAAGAAAGGTGATCTACTTGTTAGCTTTGATATAGATGCTATTAAACAAGCTGGATTTGAAGTCACTACACCAATTATCGTTACAAATACAGATAATTATCAAGATATTCAATGTATTTTTAAACAAGATAATATTCAAATTGGTGATGCATTATTGGCATTATCGACAAATAAGGAGTAAAACATGTCAACAAAATTTCCTGATGATTTTTTATGGGGCGGTGCGATTGCCGCCAATCAAGTAGAAGGGGCATTTCGTGAAGATGGCAAAGGGCTATCGACTTCGGACTGTACACCTAATGGACTATTTGGTGATATTGTTGATCGTAATGAACATAACATTACTAGTATTAAAGATCGAGCAATCGATTTTTATCACCGCTATCCGGAAGATGTTGCACTATTTGCACAAATGGGTTTTACCTGTTTACGCACATCTATTGCATGGACTAGGATCTTTCCAAATGGCGATGAAACTCAACCTAATGAGGCTGGGCTTGCTTTTTACGATAAGCTATTTGATGAAATGATAAAACACAATATCAAACCATTAGTTACTTTATCTCATTACGAAATGCCTTACCACTTAGTTACGCAATATGGCGGCTGGGCAAACCGTAAAGTGATCGACTTTTTTACCCATTATGCTAAAACGGTTTTTGAACGCTATAAAAATAAAGTAAAACTATGGTTAACCTTTAATGAAATCAACATGTCATTACACGAACCGTTTACTGGTGTTGGGCTTGCTCGCAATAGCAGTAAAGCACAAATTTACCAAGCGATTCACCATCAACTTGTCGCAAGTAGCCGAGCAGTAAAACTATGCCACAACATGATTCCTGATGCAAAAATCGGTAATATGCTATTGGGTGCTGTTGCCTACCCACTTACACCAAAACCAGAAGATGTATGGGCTACTCATCAAGAAAATCATGGTTGGTTATTTTTTGGTGATGTACAAGTGCGTGGATACTATCCAACCTATATGCACCGATTTTTTAAAGAGAACAATATTAAACTAACAATAACAGAGCAAGATCATGAAGATCTTAAAGAAACGATCGATTTTGTTTCATTTAGTTATTATATGAGTTGCTGCGCAACAGCGGATGAATCACAAAAAACGAAAGGTAACATTTTAGATATGGTGCCAAATCCTTATCTAAAAGCTTCTGAATGGGGATGGCAAATCGATCCTATTGGTATTCGTTATTTACTTAATATGCTTTATGAACGTTATCAAAAACCGCTATTTATTGTCGAAAATGGTTTAGGTGCTAAAGATAAACTTGAGGATAACGGCACTGTCAACGACGACTATCGAATTAATTATATGAATGATCACCTTGTGCAAATTCGAGAAGCAATCAATGATGGTGTGCAAGTCATGGGATACACGAGTTGGGGACCCATTGATCTTATCAGTGCCTCAAAAGCAGAAGTAACCAAACGTTATGGTTTTATTTATGTCGATCTTAATCAAGATGGTTCCGGTAGCTTAACGCGTTACAAAAAGAAAAGTTTTTATTGGTATCAATCTGTCATCGCCTCAAATGGTGAAACATTAAAATAAACGATAAAGTGACTAGTCTATCATTGACTAATTGCGAGTAAAAAAGTAGTTAATTATTGTGTCAAGGCAGAACGGTTAGCTACTTTACTAAAAAGTTAGAACTAGAATATGAAAAAAATAATCATAAAAGCACTCGTTACCGTAAATTTGATCGCATCGAGCCTATTAATCACGAGTTGTGCTCAATTATCATCTAATACATCACAAGACGCTATCACCATCTATTTTGCTCGTCATGGAAAAACACTTTTCAATAGTTATGATTTGGTTCAAGGATGGGCTGACTCGCCTTTAACTGAACAAGGTATTGAAGTTGCTCGCTATTTAGGTGAAGGCCTTAAAGATATTAAATTTGATGCTTACTATACCAGTGATGCAGGTCGCCAGCGCGAAACGATGCAGGTATTGCTAGCACAAAAAGGGATAAAAGATTATAAAATACAAGAACTAAAAGGTTTACGTGAAGTATTTTATGGTGGTTTTGAAGGTGGGCCGAATGCCAAAATGGTTAACGCCAGTATGGATTCTTTGGGTTATAAATCAGTCGAAAGTTTTTATAAAAGCTATAAAGAAGGTGAGATTTCTGTCGCCGCATTGACGAATGCTATTGCCAAAGCTGATCCTAAACATCAAGCCGAAGATTATCAACAAGTTAAACAGCGTACACAAGCAGCGCTAAAGACTATCGTTAATAATGCAATTAAATATCACCAAAAAAATGTATTAGCGATTTCATCTGGAATGTCGATGCAAGTAATGATCTCTGATCTTACTGACAACAGCAATAAAAATAAACCATTATCGAATGCAACAGTCGTTAAAATTGTTTACAAAAACGGCCAATACAACGTGGTTGAAATAGGCAACATGCATTATGTTGAAAACGGAAAATCTACCTTAAAAAATTAGACAGACAAAAAATTGAGCAGACTGGATTGTTACTGCCAAGGCAGGCAAAACCTAAATGTTTAGTAAAAAATAAAAATTTATAAATATTAATTATTTTGAACTTTGAATATAAACACTTTAGGAATTTAGGAATGAAATTAAAATCCCTCACTGTTATACTTTTTAGCTTGACGAGTAGTCTTGTAGTAGCTAATGAATCGACATCAAAATATGAGCCTAAATCAATAGCTGATAATGCTTTTTTTAAAGATACCAAAATCGTGCTATCAACCAAAAACTATTGGAAGTATTTAAAAGAAGAAGCCGAAAATCCAAAAACAGTTCACAATGCATGGGGGCATGGCGTTGCAGTAAGTTATCAATCCGGTTATTTGGCTGATTTTATTAGTTTAAATGCTGATTTTTATCGAGCATTTCGTTTAGCTGCCAGTGATCACTTTGCAAGTCGAGGGGTACTTTACAATAAAGGCAATAAAGCCAAAAGTAGCAATGCCGGTGGCTACACTAAAATAGGCCAACGTTATGTCAAATTAAAAACGAAAGTAGCTGATGTTAATCTTAATGGTAATATTGGCTGGCATACAATGAAAAACTTTGGGGTTATTTCTAATACTACTCGCCTATCGCCAACAACTTATCAAGGCTATAGCGCAACATTAAATTACGATGAAGTGACATTAAAAGGGGCTTATATAACGCATTCAATTTCTCGTGACTCTCCCGATAAAAAACAGTTTAAAAGTCGTGATGGCAAACATACTATTGATTATATTGCCACAGGCGATATTTCACTAAAAAATAAATTTTACAGCGCTGAATATGCCATTGGTGAAAGTAAAGACTATTTACGCCGTCAAATCTTTTTAGGTAGCATTAAACCAATCGATAAGTTAACAATTGGCACCCAACTATATTTTACCAAATCGCTAAATAATTATAAAAAAATGGCACTGAGCAAACGTTATTTTGATAAACATGCCAATCACTATGCCGCTGATGTCAAATGGCAAGATGATAAGTGGGGAGCTAAAATTGGCATTGCCTATACTGATGCTAAAAAAGGTCAAGGGCAGTTAGGCTATTATCATCGCCATATGTCTAGCCATTCACGCGGTACATTTATGTCTATGACGCAAGCAGGCGAAGATTATTTACGACATGGCGAACGAGCATTATCAACTATCATTGATTATAAGCTATATCCCGATTTAACGCTTGGTTTAACTGCCAATTATGGGGAGTTTAAATTCAGGCACACAACCGTACGCTCAAGCGAATTTAACTTGTTCACCAGCTGGATCCCGACCAATAATAGTTTAAAAGGGCTAACCCTTTGGGGAATGGTTGGACCTGGATGGTCTTATAAACATAAAAATCGCACACCCATTTTACGAAATGGTAAATCGCAAACTGCACCGTTCTTAGGTGCTGAATTTATTGCAGAATACCGTTTTAACTTATTATGAATCAGAACAAGATGAGGTACTTTTTATGAAAACATTAATAAAATCTTCAAGTTTGTTATTGGTATTTCTTTTTACGATAACAAATGCTTTCGCTCAAGATGTCTATCTTTATGTTACTCGACATGGTAAAACCATGTTCAATAATGTACATCGTGTTCAGGGGTGGTCTGATACCCCATTAACCAAACCTGGTATTGACGTTGCTCAGCAACTTGGTCGAGGGTTAAAAGATGTTGATTTTATTTCGGTCTATTCTAGTGATTTAGGACGAGCAAGGCAAACCGCACGTATCATTCTCGAAACAAAAGGTGTGCCAGTGCAAATAAACGAAATGGAAGGATTACGGGAAAATTGCTTTGGCGAATATGAAGGTGATCTTGATCCTAATATGTGGAATCCGGCAGCAAAACATTTAGGTTACGCATCTGATAAAGATCTTATGGACGATTTAGCAAAAGGTAAAGTAACACTTAAAAAAATGATCGATGCGATTGCTGCAGTTGAAAAATCAGGTGAAGCAGAAGACTATAATAAAGTAAAAACTCGCATGCAAGAATCATTAAAAATGATTGCAGAATCAGCCAAAGCACAAGGTGGCGGTAACGTTTTAGTCGTATCGCATGGTTTGGCAATTATGGCAATGGTTGAAGAGCTGTTAGATAAACCGATAACCGCAGGTTTAGGTAATGCAAGTGTAACTAAAATTCGTTATACCGATGATGGCAAATTTATTGTTGAAAGTTTAGGTGATATGAGTTATGTCGAAAAAGGCAAACAATAATATCTAACAGTTAAAAGATGCCCCCTCAACATTGGGGCATCTTTAACTCAGGATACTTTTTGCAATTAAAAAAATGATAGAATTTGTTACAATAAACCTGCACAATTAATCAATTATTTCAAGTGATAACATTAAAAAGGTCAGCATGTTTTATCTATCTCAATACCAATCACCTATGGGCTCAATCAGTCTAGCAAGTCAACAAAATAAATTAGTTGGCGTTTGGATTGAAGGACAAAAATATTTCGGTACCATTCTCAAAGCAGAAAAACAATATCATGCAAACCTACCCATCTTTAATCAGACAAAAAAATGGCTTGATGATTATTTTGCAGGGAAAAAACCTAACATTAAGCAACTTGAACTCGCGCCACAAGGTACCCCTTTTCAACACTTAGTCTGGCAAATTTTGTGTCAGATCCCTTACGGGCAAGTAATCACCTATGGCAATATAGCCAAACAAATTGCACTACAAACAAATAAGGCTAGCATGTCAAGCCAAGCCGTTGGCGGTGCGGTTGGCCATAACCCTATATCCATTATTATCCCCTGTCATCGAGTTGTTGGTGCCAATGGTAATTTAACCGGTTATGCTGGTGGCATAGATAAAAAAATTAAACTACTTGAAATAGAAGGCTTAGATATGACACAATTTTTTACTCCCCGTAAAGGTACAGCACTTTAAAAGTTAAAATAATAATCGACTAAAAGTAAATCAGATGACTACACTGATCCATTTTTAATGGTTGAAAAAATAACCGTTATCTAGCAAATTATCATTCATTTATCGTGGTGATTGCTTAAAGATTATGGTGTTTTTTAAGCGCTTTGCTGTTAGACATTGCCTTGATTTATTTTGGTAAACGCTGAACTAAAAATCCCACTTACAGATTAAAAAATCAGCATAAATATTTTATTATTTATCAATACGCTACTTTTATCATACATAACTTAATGAACAACATGACTATATAACCTACAGTTTAAATTTACCTAGTCGTTTAACTGGTTAAATATGTAAGATTTATTGGTAAATAGATGGCTGTAATTCACTTAACTCAAGTCGTTTTTATGAAAATGATAAAAAGTTAG
Organism: Gilliamella sp. B3464; assembly: GCF_026536145.1. Classification (NCBI taxonomy): domain Bacteria; kingdom Pseudomonadati; phylum Pseudomonadota; class Gammaproteobacteria; order Orbales; family Orbaceae; genus Gilliamella; species Gilliamella sp. B3464. Next base: position 103,637 of record NZ_JAFNOQ010000002.1, read on the forward strand.
CGATTAATTCCAATATAAATTTAAGTGAATTAAGTTAAAAAATTTATCTGTTTAGCACAGTTATCTATAATTATTATTTACGCTCAACTGAAGTATCTTTTAACTGTTGCTAAGTTATCAATAAAGCACCGTTATCTGTTTATTTTTTATGCATTCATTTTAAAAAATTTTGCTTGTCGCTTAGCGACAAGACAAAATTTTGTTTTCTCTCTAATAATATAATCATCACAATGCGTTTTTTCTTACCCTTGTAAGTTGCATAGCCCATTAGTAGATGGCACTAACCATCATAATACGATCAAATATACCATTGTAAAAATTATTTAGCCTTTACAGGCAACTAAATGTTGATAAGTAACAGAATAAGTATTTACATTACCTGCTCTTGCATCAGCAACAAACATATAACTACCAGTAAGATGAACACTAGATGTCCAATAGAATGCTTTTCCATCCAAAGCTTGTACAAAGTTACCCCATTGCGAATCCGGATAAGCAGCAAAATTTGTAAATCCCCATTCTGGGAACACGCCTTGTCCTATCGCCCGTGTAAAGGTGTTCATACTGGTATCCCAATCAACATTAGGCGCTATATTATTTTGTGGTGAATTAGTAAACACTGAAATAGCCGGTATATTTTGGATGCCACCACATCGATTTTTTGCACTCTCAAAATCCATATAATTACTACCTTGTGGAATTATCCAAATACTTGTTGGATTAAAGGTATAAGTAAAAACTTTGGAGTTATCTCTTTTGGTGACAATACTTACTGTTACATTACCAGTCGGTTTATCTTTGATTTTAACAAATCCTTGCGGATCAACCGAAACCTGCCCACCAGGGTTAGCTATGATACTATAACTATAATCAGTTTGTGCACCTGACATAACTAACTGAAACTTAGCGCCAGGAAAACCAGTTGTTGGAAACGTCGCTTTCGATACAGTAGGATTGACCTTAAATCCCATATCTGGAACATAATCTGCCGTAAAACCACCACCGTGAATCGGATGACGACTGGTACGATTAACATCATTCCAAGCTTCACCACTGCCATCGGCATTATAACTAATCCATTGATTAGATTTGTTAACAATTGTTGCATTAGGTTTAGCATAACAAAGTAGAGGTTTAGAAGAAATTTGATAACGTTTTACTATTGGCACATAATCACTTTCCCTCGGCATGCCATATTTAGAATAGGTCTTTACTTGTGTTGTTATTTCAAGCGTTAATGGCATCGGATAACCACTTCCGCACCCCATTGTTTTACTAATATCTGTAATTAATTTTCCATTACCGTCATACCACTGTTTACTGGTAAATGAGAGTAAAAACGGCTTTGATGTATCTATCCCATCACCATCTTTATCCGCATAATTTAATGTGTTATCCAATGAATTATAGTAAAAATTCTTAACGATAAAATCAGCAGGGCTTAACTCACCACTAAATTCCTTAATTACATCACCCTTGATATTGTTGCTTGCTTCACTGTAAAAAACACCATTAACCGTAAATCCTTGCTTATTCGCTGCCAAATCGATATTTATCACTTCCGGCGCACTACCTTCTATCGCTTTCGCTGTCGTTGTACTTAATGCTTGAGCGGTATGAGTCGGCAATAAAACAAAAAATATCAATAAAGAACATTGCGCTAATGTCGATTGAATTAATTTAAAATAAACTTTTACATATGAATTATTTAACGAAATAATGCTCGAAAAGTGTTTAAGGAAATATAAAAATTTTAAAAATGTGAAAAAAGAGATAAAAGACGATAAGTGCGAGGATAATCCACTGACGCGATGACTTGTTGTAACTAGACTATCTAATAATGCCCGATGCCCGATGCCCGATGCCCGATGCCCGATGCCCGATGCCCGATGCCCGATGCCCGATGCCCGATGCCCGATTAAGACCACATTTTAACATATTTTTACCAATCCTTGTAGTGAATATCTAAATTTTTTCTTTAAAATTCATATGATTGAGTTTAATTTAATCATCAATTAATTTTGCTCTAAACCTTTAGTACCAATTTATACTAAAGTACTTTTAGCGTAATATATTAGAATAGTTAATTGAGTTTGTAATGAGCTTTTCAGTAAAGAATTGTTAAGTTATCACTCAAATAAAGTGACATTTGTCTTTACACTAGACGTTTAATTTTAATACTATCTTTGATAGATTCAGAGATAACATAATAAAAAAATTTAAAAAAATGATTTTAAGTTGAAATATAGATAAATTCATTTAGTTTATACCCTTTTGCATAAAAGCAGATTTACATTACAATTATTAAATTAGATTGTAATATGTTGATGAAAACGTCTTCCTTAATAACCCTATTATAAGGAATGTTACATAATCAACATTATTTAAGAGATAAAAAGCATGAAAAAAATAATATTACTTTTATTATTGATGGTATCTTCACCGGCATTTAGCACTATCTATGTTTATAAAGGTAATATAGCAGATAAACAAATGACTTTATATCTAAAGCCGATAAGTCAAGCTTTTTGGGTTTATGATGATGATCCTAAACAGATACAACATAAATTAAACTATGGATGTGAATTAAATAATTCCTGCTCACAGTTAACTCATCAAACCAATTTAGAACTTTATGATGCACACGATCTCTATATCGATCCTGACAATCAACAAATAAAAGCCAAAAAACAAAGTCATTATTTTATCTTTAATGATATTCATCTAACACAAAATCAAGAAACAACATTGTTAGATCAAACATTAGAGGGTTATTGGTTTAATGGCAGTAATAATCAACACTATCCGGTAAAACTTTCTCAACAATTAGTGATAGATAAAGACAGTAATACGCAATTTACTAATGTTGAATTATTACAATTAGCGTCAACTGATCATCACTATTTTACTGCCGTCTTTTCTAAACAAAAAATGGATAAAATTAAGTTAGTTGGCATTAATGTTTATGCGAAAAATAACCATCAGTTATTACAAAAAATCAAAAATTTAAACTATAGTGATAATGGTTTTATGAGCATCGACTTACAAGATATCAATTTTGATGGAATACTTGATTTAGCTATTAAAAAATACCGTTCAAGGCAAGGTGATAACTTGGATTATTATATTAATGATAAGGGAGCATTTACACCAACCCATTTATGGGGGAGTAATATAGAGTTTAATCCCAAAGACAAATCCGCCATAGGTAGCAAAGATTGTTATGACCTGGATGATAAACAACAAAGGGTCCAGACTAAAATAGAAAGTGTTTATCAATACAAAAACTATCAATATATTTTTGTAAAAAATCGTTGTCAAATCATTAATATTGACAACAAAACCCAACGAAATTGTTTAGATGCCGAATATAATGCCTGTTTACTAAACCGCAATAATATTAATCGTGAAAATCCAAATGTAATTGGTGAAGATAATATACTGTACAAGAATATGGCGTGGGATAAAGGTAAATTAATTGATGGAGTGATAGATGATTGATTATGATGCTTTTCCTGAGCAACGACAATCTTATATTCAGCAGCTGTTACAAGACAAAGGTCGAGTAGTCAATGCCGATTTAATTAAATTACTTGGTGTATCAGAACATACAATTCGCCGCGATTTACAAAAACTTGCACGTAATGGTATCTGCAAACGTGTTTATGGTGGTGCGGTCAGCCAATTAAAACAATCTGCAAGCTTTGAAACCAGAATGACACAAAGCGTTAGTGAAAAGTCATCGGTTGCTAAACGATGCGCTCAACTCATCAAAGCCAATTCTTGTATTTTTATTGACGCAGGTTCAACCTATTTGACAATGGCAAGTTATATTCCTACAAATATTGAGTTAACTATTGTGACAAATTCCCCCCAAATCGCTTCATTACTTAGTAGTCGAACTCAGGGAGAGCTTATTTTACTTGGTGGAAAAGTAAATCCACAAACCGGCAGCACTCTGGGTGCAGATACGGTAAATCAGATCCGTAACATGGTCTTTGATCAAACATTTATCGGCGTGTGTGGACTTGATCCACAAGCTGGATTAAGTGCTGTTTATTATGAAGATGCTTGTTTTAAAAAAGAGGTAATTGCCCAAAGTAATGAAGTTGTCGCCGCTGTAATAGCCGATAAAATGTTACAAATAGCTCGTTATAAAGTGGCAAAGTGTGAAGATCTCGATATCATTGTCGTCAGTCGAGAAACTAAAATTGAAGGTTTTGAGCAGGTTGATTTACAAATAGAGGTCGCCTAATAGATTCGCTCTAAGGTCGACCAAATCTCTTTTTTAGCTATTTTGCTTGTAGATTTAATAGCAATTGAATTGTTTTTAGAACAGCACTGTCAGTATTATAGCCCGTTATAAAATTTGCCTTTGCTTTCGTTTCTTCAAATGCATTACGCATGGCAAAACTATATTCCGCTTGTTCTAACAATTCAATATCGTTATAACCATCACCGAATGCCATAGTTTCGTGTGTAGTTACATTAAGCATTTGTTGTAATTTCTTGATAGTTGTACCTTTATGTACATCATAATCGGTAATATCAATCCAATTTGCTTCTGATACAACAATATAGACATTATCCTCATAAGGGGTTAAATGCATACGCGTTTGAGGGCATTGACCTGTTTCATCATAGACCGTGATTTTAATAAAATCATCAGAAATTGAACTCAGTTCATCAACTTCGATAATGGAAGCATAAGAACCACGAACTTTTTGTTTTAATCTTGCTGGTAAATCCGATCGAATCACTGCCCCTTTTGCTGTACAGGCAATGATGACATGATCGGTGCTGGCTTGTTCCAATGTTTTGATAATACGTTGTCCTAAATCATTGGCTAAAAAGGAACGATAGACAAATTCTCCATTAAATTTAATCGCTGTAGCACTGTCGCCAACGATCCAAATATGTTGACTATAATCGCCAAAGAGTTCCTCGACCCGCTCACACTGTTTACCTGTACACGCAACAAAATGGACATTCTCATTTGCCATTTGCTTATACACTTTAGCAAACAGTTGGCGATCATAATCACCTTGTTCGTTTAAAAAAGTCCCGTCTAAATCACTGATAATTAATTTAATCATATATTTTTCCTTTCATGCTAATAATAAAGATTTTATCAATATGATTTAGTATGATGCTTTGTGATGGATTTAGCAAGATTAAATAACACTTTTGCTTTGAGATTTATCAAAACACACTCAAACAAGTCTTTTACAAAATGATTAATAAATTCAAGATTAATTACTAAGATGCTGAGCATTAATAAACAACGAAGAATGTCATAAAAGTTAGTGAAAATCCAATTATCACCCGCCATATAAAAAGCATCAACATCGAGCATCAACAACCAATAAAATAGCTAATTATAGAAAAGATCCTGAATCGATACTTCCCTATTCCGTTAATCAAACCGCGCTTATCAATGCTTGTTTAGGGGTTATTAATCAAACCCCAAAACGGATAATAATAGGCAAAAAAATAGTGCTTTAATTGAAAAAAACAGAACAACTGTATATCAATGTCACCCTTTTAACAATCAAAGCATCGATAGGAACAATAATCTATTACCTCTAAATCAAATACTCGTGGCATTTTGAAAATTAAAATAGCAAAAAATTTTTATATTACTACTTAGAATAAAACCATTTCAGATTCGCTTCATAAGACATTAATTAAACCTGCTACACCGTTATTTGATACAGTTTCAAATTTAAAGAAAAGGCAAAAAGTTAAGTTTTCAGGTAATTTTTTTAAAGATAGTTATACTTGTATTGATGAATCAAGCATGCGTTTAGAGGATAAATTAAAAGAGCCTGAATATACCCTCAGATTTTTTCAAGTCAGTCCTCTTTAATTCAATTATTTTCAACAATAATGATTAATTGATAAATAAAAAAGCCTGAAAATAATCTCAGGCTTTTTATATGCTCACATTGTATTATTTTCAACAATAATCAAAATTGATTATTGTTTAGCTTCAATGTTATCACCCACTAAATCCAAATGAATGGTTTTACCTGGCACAAGTTTACCAGATAGGATTTGTTGTGCTAATGGGTTTTCAATCTCTTGTTGAATTGCACGTTTTAATGGTCTTGCACCATAAATTGGGTCAAAACCAACTTTAGCAAGTTGCTCTAACGCTGCATCAGAGATATCCAATTGATAACCGCGTTCATCCAAACGTTTTTCCACATTAGCCAATTGAATTCTAGCTATCGCTTTGATATTTTCTTGACCAAGTGGATGGAATACCACTGTTTCATCAATACGATTGATAAATTCTGGTCTAAAGTGTTTTGTTACAACAGTCATTACTAATGCTTTCATTTCGTCATAACTTAATTCAACATGACCTTGTATTAAATCTGAACCTAAGTTAGATGTCATAATAATCACTGTGTTTCGGAAATCAACAGTGCGTCCTTGCCCATCGGTTAAGCGTCCATCATCTAATACTTGTAATAAAATATTAAAGACATCCGGATGCGCTTTTTCGACTTCATCCAATAAAATGACAGAATAAGGACGACGTCTTACCGCTTCGGTCAAATAACCGCCCTCTTCATATCCTACATATCCCGGAGGTGCGCCAATTAAACGTGCCACAGAGTGTTTTTCCATAAACTCGGACATATCAATTCTGACCATGGCATCTTCACTATCAAACATAAAGTTAGCTAATGATTTACAAAGCTCAGTTTTACCTACCCCAGTTGGTCCTAAGAATAAAAAAGATCCAATTGGTTTATTCGGGTCAGAAAGTCCTGCTCGGCTACGACGAATTGCATTCGCTACCGCAACAACGGCTTCGTCTTGACCAATCACGCGTTTATGTAGTGCATCTTCCATATGCAGTAATTTATCTTTCTCACTTTCAAGCATCCTTGAAACAGGAATACCCGTTGATTTAGAAAGCACTTCAGCAATTTCATTATCGGTAACTTTATTACGCAATAACTTCATGGTTTTGCCTTCTAGCTGTGTTGCCGATGCCAATTTCTTTTCCAGTTCAGGGATCTTGCCGTATTGTAACTCAGACATTTTATTAAGATCACCAGCTCGGCGCGCTTGTTCTATTTCAGTACGTGCTTTTTCCAACTCAGCTTTGATTGTCTGAGTACCCGAAACAGCAGCCTTCTCTGACTTCCACTCTTCTTCAAGTGACGCATACTCTTTTTCTTTCTCAGCAAGTTCATCGTTTAGCATCTCAAGTCGTTTTTTACTTGCATCATCAGACTCTTTCTTAAGCGCTTGTTGCTCAAGTTTAAGCTGAATAATACGGCGTTCAAGTCGATCTAATGATTCCGGTTTTGAATCCATTTGCATACGAATACTGGATGCAGCTTCATCAATTAAATCGATCGCTTTATCTGGAAGCATACGATCGGAAATATAACGATGTGATAATGTAGCTGCTGCCACAATTGCTGGATCTGTAATTTGTACATGGTGATGCAATTCATAACGTTCTTTCAAACCACGCAATATAGCAATAGTATCTTCAACAGTTGGTTCAGCCACGTAGACTTTTTGGAATCGACGCTCTAAAGCGGGATCTTTTTCAATATATTGACGATACTCATCTAAGGTAGTCGCACCAACGCAATGTAATTCACCGCGGGCTAATGCTGGTTTTAACATATTACCTGCATCCATTGCCCCATCGCTTTTACCTGCACCAACCATGGTATGAATTTCATCAATGAATAAAATGATGCGCCCTTCTTCTTTGGCTAAATCTTTTAAAACGGCTTTCAAACGTTCTTCAAATTCACCACGGTATTTCGCACCCGCAATTAATGCGCCCATATCTAAAGACAACACACGTTTATTACGTAAACCTTCTGGTACTTCACGGTTTACAATGCGCTGTGCAAGTCCTTCGACAATAGCGGTTTTACCCACGCCTGGTTCACCGATTAACACCGGGTTATTTTTAGTACGACGCTGTAATACTTGAATTGTACGACGGATCTCTTCATCGCGCCCAATTACAGGATCGAGTTTGCCTTGTTCAGCACGCTCGGTTAAATCGATAGTATATTTTTTCAACGCGCCGCGTTGATCTTCTGCACTGGCATCGTTCACGTTATCACTTCCTCTTATTTGACTGACGGCCTGATTTAATCTGTCTTTTGTAACACCGGATTTTTTAAGAATATCACCTAAACTGCCTTTTTCTTCTAAAGCAGCTAATATAAACAGTTCTGACGAAATATAACTATCGCCATTTTTTTGCGCTAATTTGTCACAAAGATTTAATACACGAACAAACTCTTGTGAAGGCAATACTTCACCACCCACACCTTGTACTTGTGGCAATCGATCAATTGCTTGGGTTAATTCTTGTTGCAAAGCAGCAACATTCGCTCCCGCTGCTGCCAATAATGGTTTGACACTGCTACCTTCCTGATTAAGCATTGCTGATAACACATGTACCGGCTCTATATATTGATTATCTTTACCTAATGCTAATGATTGTGCATCAGCTAAAGCTTGTTGAAACTTGTTAGTGAGTTTATCTAACCTCATATTATTCTCTCCTGAGCAATAAATTTGGTATAAATGCATAAAACATTTAAACCATTTGCATGATCACTAAATAAGTGTGGAAGAGTAAATTTCAAGAGCTACAAAAAAATTTTTTTATATGATTAAAATCAAAGTAAAAGTTAAAAATCATGAAATTACTTTCGAATAAAAATAACCTCATTCACCGCCAGTTGCGAGCTAAGAAAACACTAAAAAAATTGAGTAATAAACGTTAATATTATTCGTTTAGCTGGCTAGATTTGGTCTTAAAATTTGTTGATTATCTGTACCATTACAGCCGCATCAATTTTCATGAATTATTACTATCATAAAATAATTCAAAATGTATAGAAAGGAATAATCATCATTAAGCAAAGCGAGATTAAAATCTATGCGACTTGATACATCTTTGCCAATTAACCAAATAGACAAAACACCACAATCGTTCGATACATCAATTATTGATACGACAACATAAAGCTAACCTCAATTCTAAAATAGAATTTTATGTACTGATGTATGAGCGCTTTAATTTTAACCCAAGTATAATTTAGCGCTATTTTTTATAAAGTTTGACGAGATTTGGCAATTAATTTTAAATTGCCCAACAAAATGTTGGGGCATCTATATTGCTAATATTACTTAAGTTACTTACCTAATATAAAAAATATAATCATTACCATGTTTATTCAAAATAATGATTTTAAATGACAAAACACTAGGAATATTTTATATTAGCTTCCCCAATGTTGTTAGATTATCTAACCGTGGTTCGTAACCCATCCCACGAAAAAAAACTAGGATTTAACATGTTTAAAATAGCTAAAGAGTTTCAATTTGATGCTTGTCATATGTTAGATGGGCATAATAAAAAATGTCACAACCTTCATGGCCATACTTATAAATTATTGGTTGAGATTAGTGGTAACCTTATTGCCGATGGTTCAAGTGCTGATATGGTGATGGATTACGCAGATCTAAAGGCAACAGTCACGCAACATATTGTTGATCCACTCGATCACGCTTACCTTTATAATCAAAACAATGAAAATGAGTGTCGCATCGCGGCTTTATTACACGAAATGAATCGAAAAACTTTTGCTTTTCCTTGTCGGACGACAGCCGAAGCAATGAGTAAATTTATTTTTGATTGTTTGTCACAGTACCTACCCGTTTCGATGATTAAATTATGGGAAACACCCACTTCTTATTGTGAATATCATCGGGGCGAAAAATGACAGAGTTTCGCATTGTTGAAATCTTCGAATCTCTACAGGGCGAAGGTTATAATACAGGCATGCCAGCTATTTTTATTCGCTTTGCTGGTTGCAATTTAAATTGCCAGTGGTGTGATACCAATTTCCGTCAATTTACACGATACACGTTAGCGGACATATTAGCTAAAGTAAAAAGTTACCAAAGTAAAAATATTATTATCACTGGTGGCGAACCAACAATGGTAAAAGCATTAGCCGAATTGTTAGCACCACTTAAGCAAGCTAATTATTTTATTGCAATTGAAAGTAATGGTTTAGGTAAAGTCGATTCATTAATCGATTATATTGCCTTAAGCCCGAAGTTCTGTTATCAAACACGCTATCAAAAAATTGTTCAATCCACCGCAGATGAAGTGCGAATTGTGGCAGAAAACCACCCTGAATTTTTACCTTTTTGCCGCTATATTGAAAAACATATCAAAGCCAAACGTTACTATCTATCACCTTGTGAAAACAATGGTGAATTTAACATGTTTGAAACCATTGAATTACTCGGCAAAATAAATCAACAGCGTAGCGAAAATAAATGGTTACTTAGTATTCAAACCCATAAATTTGCGAATATCGAATGATGAATAAATTATTTTTTTAAATTATTTAACTCAATGAAATAAATGTAGTATTGCTTGAATTTTCAGTATTGATTAAAAACTTTGTTACAAAAGATTTCGATAGCATCGAATGCATTTTACACGCAACGACTAACGACTGAGTCAGCAAGTTTTCTATTAAAACTTTGTCGATTTTTTTATCCAATGTGTGATTTGCCCTGGCTGTATGTGCTAAAACGGTTGCTGCTAATGAGCACACCTAAACGTCATCCTATAAGTCAAATAATTTACGCTCATCGCCAATCTTGTTTAAAAAAAGCTAAAAGCAATTGGGCTTTCGGTAATCATAAAAACATCTTCAGATTTGAAATTCTGTTGTAATTGTTATCGTGTTTTTGGCTGAGGATTATCAAATTTCATCTATCTAGTTAATACCTTATTATTATAATTTTTCAGAATGTTGCCGCTTTTGAAAAACTGGGATGGTTATGGATTTTCAAACCAAATCATCGATGCCATTCTACCGGTTCTGTTTTCACGACGATAAGAGAAGAATAAATCCTGTTCAGTAAAAGTGCAGAAATTACCACCAAAAATCTTATTTATTCCCATGGCAGTTAATCTTTGTCTGGCGATTAAATAGAGGTCAGCAAGGTATTTTTGTTCTGTTTGGTTAATCAATGTAAAAGCCTGTTCAGCTTGAGGATCAATTGCTTCAAATTGTGCTTTCACTTCACCGCCTACTTCGAATTTTTTTGCACTAATAGCCGGTCCCATCCAAGCGAGGATCTGATTTTTAGGACATGAAAACTTTTTAATAGTTTGTTCTAAAATTCCATTGCAAAGTCCACGCCAACCAGCATGAGCCGCTGCAACTTCATCGCCATTAACCGAGCAAAACAGTACTGGCATACAATCAGCTGTCAACACCACGCTTACCTGCTTAGCCTGCCGAGTATACGACGCATCAGCTTCAAATCTATCATTAGCAATCATGCCGATAGCCGGTTGCAATTCCACTTCAGTAATATCTAATGCAACTGTACTATGCGTTTGATTTAACCAATAAGGTTCACTGGGAATCTGTTCTGCTTTGATTAATCGCCGACAATTTTCCGCAACATGATCTAAATCATCACCAGTGCGACTGCCCAAATTTAAACTTTCAAAAGGCGCTAGGCTTACCCCACCCTTTCGAGTGGTGGTAAATGCCCGTATGTTTTTCGGGGCTGGCCAATAAGGAGAAATCGATTTAATCATGATGCTCACCTCACCAATCTAATTCATCTTTATGTTGTTGGGTATCGTCTTGAAGCGCTACAATTAACTTTTGCATATCCTCTGGGATAGGTGCATGCCATTCCATCTGCTCCCCAGTAATAGGATGAAATAACCGTAACATAGCAGCATGTAAGGCTTGTCTATCAAAATCGCGTAAAGTTTGTATAAATGATTCGCTTGCACCTTTTGGTGGTCTTGGTCGTCCACCATATAGAGGATCACCAACTAGTGGATGAGCAATATGAGCCATATGCACACGTATTTGGTGTGTGCGTCCCGTCTCGAGTCTTAAACGTAAGCGCGTATGGAGCCGATATTTTTCCATTACCCGATAGTGAGTAACAGCGGGTTTACCCGTTGGAAATACCGCCATGTGTGTTCGTTTTGTTGGATGACGTGTAATCGGCTCATCAATCGTCCCACCTGCGGTAATAATGCCCATGGCAACGGCTTCATATTCCCGCGTAATTTCACGTAATTGCAACGATTCAACTAAATGTGTTTGTGCAATGATTGTTTTGGCAACGACCATTAAACCGGTGGTATCTTTATCTAAGCGATGGACAACACCGGCGCGCGGAACTCGTGCTATTTCTGGATAATGATAGAGTAATGCATTTAATACGGTACCATTAGGATTGCCCGCACCAGGATGGACAACTAAATCACGCGGTTTATTAATAACTAAAATATCATCATCTTCATAAACAATATTCAATTTGATATTTTCAGGTTGATGATATGTTTCTTGCTCAATTTCTGCACTAATGGTAATTTTTTCGCCGCCTAATACTTTTTCTTTAGGCTTATTAACAATAATACCGTTGACTGTCACTTTATTATTCACAATCCACTCTTTTATTCTTGAACGTGAATAATCAGGAAAAAGCTCGGATAACGCTTGATCTAAACGCATTCCGAGTTGTGTTTGTTCTATTTCTGTTGATAATTTTAACTCGAGCATATGTAATTTATCTATTTTAAGCTGATATGTTTTAGAGTATTATATACTATTCATAGACTTTAATGTTTATTTATATTTTGGATTGAGAACTGAATGAAACTACGTTTACACTCTTTGTTAGCAATTGCTTTAAGTGGCATGTTAATTGGCTGCACAACAACAAAGCCTGATGTTGAAAATGTATCAGAATTAGAACTCCACAACAAAGCTCAAACCGAGCTAGAAAGTGGTAACATAAAATCCAGTATCACTATATTAGAGGCAATGGATAAAAATTATCCATTTGGTCCTTATTCGCAACAAGTGCAACTTGATTTAATTTATGCTTATTATAAATCTGCTAATTTCCCATTAGTTATCGCGTCGGTTGACCGATTTTTAAAATTAAACCCGACTCATCCTAATATCGATTGGGTTATTTATATGCGTGGTTTAGCCAATATGGCTCAGGACAACAATATGATCCAAGGTTGGTTCAATGTTGATCGTTCAGACCGAGATCCTGACTTTGCTACCGCTGCTTTTAAAGATTTTACTTACCTGGTTTCAAGTTTTCCAACCAGTATTTACGCCGCTGATGCACAAAAACGTTTGGTATTTTTGAAAAATAGACTGTCAAGATACCAACTTAAAATAGCGGAATATTATACTCAGCGCGGTGCTTATGTTGCGGTTATTAATCGTGTTAGCCAAATGATTGCGTTATTTCCGGATACGGATTCAACTAAACAAGGTCTACTGTTAATGCGCGATGCCTATAATGAACTAGGCTTGACTAATGAAACACAAAAAACCGATACGCTTATACAAGCAAATCTTGAAAACATGCCTAAAGAAGAACAGCGCTCATTTTTATCACGCTTAACCAGCGTATTTAATGGTAACTAAAGCCGTAAGAGGCGGGATAATTACCCGCCCATCACTAAGATTATCAGCCAGCAATTACTCTGTTTGTTAATCTTATTAATGAGTTGCCTAAATTATCCCCTTTAATAAATCTATTCATACATTCACATATCGTTTGTAAAACGTGACAATAACCAATACAATTAGCAAATTATTTTTATTAGCAATAATAGATAGGACATTAATTCGTCATGCAAGAACAATATCGCCCCGATGAGATTGAAGCCAAAGTTCAACAACATTGGCAAGAAAATAAAACATTCCATGTTACCGAAGATCCCTCAAAAGAAAAGTATTACTGCTTATCAATGTTACCTTACCCATCAGGGCGGTTACACCTTGGTCATGTTCGAAACTATACTATCGGTGATACCATTTCACGCTATCAACGTTTAAATGGCAAAAATGTTTTACAACCTATTGGTTGGGATGCTTTCGGTTTACCGGCAGAAGGTGCGGCAGTGAAAAATAACACTGCACCGGCTAAATGGACCTATGAAAATATTGCTTACATGAAAAAGCAACTACAGTTATTAGGGTTTGGTTATGATTGGGATCGCGAAGTGACAACCTGCCGTCCTGAATACTATAAATGGGAACAGTGGTTTTTTACTAAACTATTTGAAAAAGGTTTAGTCTATAAAAAAACATCCGCTGTTAACTGGTGTCCGAACGATCAGACCGTCCTTGCTAATGAACAGGTGGTTGAAGGTTGCTGTTGGCGCTGTAATACCCCCGTTGAACGCAAAGAGATCCCACAATGGTTTATTAAAATTACTAATTATGCCGAAGAGTTACTTAACGATTTAGATACATTAGAAAACTGGCCAGAACAAGTTAAAACCATGCAACGTAACTGGATTGGCCGCTCTGAAGGTGTAGAGTTTGATTTTGCGGTTGAAAACTATGCTGATAAGTTACGAGTTTATACTACGCGGCCAGATACATTAATGGGTGTGAGTTTTGTGTCTGTTGCGGCAGAACACCCACTAGCGCAATTAGCAGCCCAAAATAACACCAAAATTGCTGAATTTATTGCTGAATGCAAAAATACTAAAACTGCCGAAGCCGATATGGCGACCATGGAAAAGAAAGGCATGGCGACAGGATTTTTTGCTATTCATCCATTAACAGGCGATAAAGTTCCAGTTTGGATTGCTAATTTTGTTTTAATCGAATATGGAACCGGTGCAGTAATGGCAGTACCAGGCCATGATGAACGCGATTATGAGTTTGCAAGTAAATATAATTTGCCAATTAAACCGGTAATTTTAGATCAAGATGGCAATGCGCCGGATCTTTCCGAAAATGCGTATACTCAACATGGTATATTGTTTAATTCGGGTGAGTTTAATGGCCTTGATTTTGAGCAAGCGTTTAATGCCATTGCCGATAAACTCATAGCGTTAGGTATTGGTGAACGTAAAGTTAATTACCGCCTACGTGATTGGGGGGTTTCTCGCCAACGTTATTGGGGTGCACCAATTCCAATGGTGACACTTGAAGATGGCACCACAATTCCTACACCAGAAGATCAGCTGCCAGTTATTTTACCAGAAAATGTTGAAATGAACGGTATTACCAGTCCAATTAAAGCCGATCCTAATTGGGCAAAAACCACGGTAAATGGACAACCAGCATTGCGTGAAACGGATACCTTTGATACGTTTATGGAATCATCTTGGTATTATGCTCGTTATACTTGCCCACATTATGACAAAGGCATGTTGGACGAAAAAGCTGCCAATTATTGGTTGCCAGTCGATCAATATGTAGGGGGTATTGAACATGCCATTATGCATTTACTTTATTTTAGATTCTTCCATAAGTTAATGCGTGATTTTGGTCTAGTATCATCAGATGAACCGGCTAAGCGTTTGCTTTGCCAAGGTATGGTGTTAGCTGATGCGTTTTATTATACCAGCCCAACCAATGAACGTATTTGGGTATCGCCAACTGAGGTCACAATCGAACGTGATGAAAAAGGTCGTATTGTGAAAGCGGTAGATAGCAAAGGTAATGAGCTGGTGCATGCCGGTATGACTAAAATGTCTAAATCAAAAAATAACGGTATTGATCCGCAAGAAATGGTCGAAAAATATGGCGCCGATACTGTACGTTTGTTTATGATGTTTGCCTCACCGGCTGAGATGACCCTTGAATGGCAAGAGTCTGGCGTTGAAGGTGCCAATCGCTTTATAAAACGTGTTTGGCGTTTAGTTTATGAACATGCGCAAAAAGGCAGTGCGGATAAACTTGATGTTAATGCTTTAAATGCCGATCAAAAAGCATTAAGACGTGAATTACATAAGACAATTGCTAAGGTCAGTGATGATATTGGTCGTCGTCAAACCTTCAATACTGCTATCGCTGCGGTAATGGAGTTTATGAATCGTTTGCAAAAAGCACCACAAGAATCAGCACAAGACCATGCGCTTATGGATGAAGCTTTAAATGCGATTGTTCGTTTACTTTACCCAATGATGCCTCATGCTTGTTTTGTCATGTGGCAAGCTTTAGGTCATAGTGAAACAATTGATAATACAACATGGCCTATAGCTGAAGAGTCAGCCATGGTCGAAGATGAAAAACTGATTGTTGTGCAAATTAATGGTAAAGTACGTGGTAAGTTTACCGTTCCTGCTGATGCTGATCAAGATTTGGTATTGGCGCAAGCAAAACAAGAACCAAATATCCAAAAATACTTAGCGGACGTTACTATTCGTAAAGTTATTTATGTGCCGGGTAAATTATTAAATCTTGTTGTTGGTTGATACTGTTAAAATTAAAACATGGGTGGTAATACTTATGAAAAAATATATAGCCTTATTTATGCTAATGGCAGTATCACTGACGGGTTGTGGTTTTCATCTACAAAATGAAACTGAAATACCGGCACGATTTAAAACAATGGCTTATATCAGTTATGATCCTTATGGACAGCTTTCAAGAAATATTAAAGAGTTATTAAAGGATAATAAAGTTACATTAGCTAACAATGATGTATCACACAATTATCCCTCTTTAAATATTATAAGAGAGTCCATTGATCGTAGTACGATATCTATTTACCAAGATGGTAAGGCGGCGGAATATCAATTAGTCTTAAATGTTGACGCTCAAGTTATTGTTGCGAGTGAAAAGGTATACCCAATTAGTGTTCGTATTTTCCGTACATTTTTTGATAACCCAACAGCAGCACTTGCTAAAACAACCGAGCAAGATTTAATTGAAGATGAAATGTATAAACAAGCCGCTAAGCAAATTATTCGTAAATTGAAATCGGTTGATGCTGTTAATTAACTTTTTGACATGATTAAAATCAACGCAGACCAAATTACGACAAAATTAGGATCGCCCTATTATTTACTATTAGGCAACGATCCTTATTTACAATATTATAGCCAATCGCAGCTAAAAACCGCTTTTAAACAAGCTGGCTTTAATGAACAACTGACATTTAACATAGATAATCAAACTGATTGGCAGCCTATCTATGATAGCTGTCATGCAATGAATCTGTTTTCAACCAATACGCTTATTTTTTTAGATTTTGGTGAAAACACAATCAATGCAGCGGCGAGTTCAAAGCTGAATAGTTTAAGTGAAATACTCAATCCTGATATTGCATTAATTATCAGTTTAACCAAAATTACTAAAACTCAAGAAAATGCAGTTTGGTATAAAAAATTATCCGATAACTTAGTCGTCGTTAATTGTACTACGCCTGACACAGCTTTATTACCACAATGGATTAAAAATCATCTTCAACAAAAGCAAATAGTGGTTGAACCTGAAGCTATCGATCTTCTTTGTTATTATTACGAAGGAAATTTACTGGCATTAACGCAAATTATTGAACAATTAAAGTTATTATATACAAATCAAACAATAACTTATGATCAGGTTGAAAGTAATATTAATGATTCAGCCATATTTACCCCATATCACTGGATTGATGCAATGGTTGCTCACAAAACAAAGCGAGCAACCCACATTTTACAGCAATTAAAAATGAATGATTTTGAACCATTAATATTACTCCGAATTATTCAACGTGAGCTGATTTTGATCATCAATCTAAAAAAAGGCTTATCATCAAAACCGTTAAAACAAATTTTTGATGAATATAAAATTTGGCAAAATAAAAGAGCAATGTATACCAATTATTTAAATCGTAATGATATTAAAGATCTATTTTCAACGCTAGCTCTACTTACTGAAATCGAAATCAGCTTGAAACATGATAATCAACTACGAGTGTGGGATGCGCTATCGGCTTTAACAATGCAATTTATGGGATTAAATAAATGTTAACAGCATTGTTCGGCGGCACTTTTGATCCAATTCATTATGGGCATATTTACCCAGCAATTGCGCTCGCAAAAGAGGTTGGCTTAACGAAAATTAGTTTATTACCCAACCATATTCCCCCGCATAAACCGCAACCTGAGGCAACGATAGCACAGCGCCTAGCTATGTTAAATTTAGCCATAAGCGATATACCGTTATTTTCAATTGATACCAGAGAATTACTACCACAAAATTTAACCCGACCGTCCTACACTATCGAAACACTGCAACAGTGGCGTGACCAACATGGTGATCAGTCTGGTCTAGCCTTTATCATGGGACAAGATTCTTTAATAAATTTACCCACCTGGAAAGATTGGAAAATACTACTTAATTACTGTCATTTACTTATTTGTAGACGTCCAGGTTATACCGAAAAAACGACTGACAATGAACTTCAAGCGTTTATCACTCAACATCAAACAACCAATATTGACGATTTGCATGATTTTCCAGCTGGTTACATCTATTTTGCACATACCCCTTTAGAAAATATATCTGCGACAGAAATTCGACAAAATATTCATAATCAACAAAGTTGTAAAAAGTTATTACCCCCCAAAGTATGGCGTTATATTTGTGAGCAAGGGCTTTATAATGCAAAGAAAAATTAGAAAGGTCTTTACTTCTGTCAGTTTTTTCGGCATTATTTTGCCGCTGTCTTTATATATTATAAATTCAGTGATTTTATAGCTTATACTCAATGTCAATTAATCTATATGCACAAAAGTCGATAACAGCAATTTTGAAAAAGTTTTTAGTTGTCACGTTATCCCCAGATAATATGGGAATAAATGGATGATGATATGAGTATATTTAATTTGTATTTATTAATAAGAGGCCCCAATGGCAAAAGAAGATAACATTGAAATGCAAGGTACCATACTTGATACTCTTCCAAACACGATGTTCCGTGTTGAACTTGAAAATGGTCATGTCGTTACTGCACATATTTCTGGTAAAATGCGCAAAAATTATATTCGTATTTTAACTGGCGATAAAGTTACCGTTGAAATGACACCTTACGATCTATCTAAAGCACGTATCATATTCCGTAGTCGCTAATATCGTTATCATCAGAATTGTTATTTAATCATTATTAAATCTAAAACGGTTTATTCTCTTTTTTAATAAAATTCCGTCGACTTGTGTCGACGGAAAAAAGAGCTTTAATACTATTATGCTAATTAATTTACTTGTGAAAAATCCATTTCTGAATAGTTAACCCATTTGGTCTTTTTCACAATTTTGTAGCCAAAATAGATTACCAAAAATAGTGGTAAACCGACATATGTTGCTATTACGCCATTCCAATCAATAGTATCTTGTAAGAATGCTTCATAATTTTGACCTAGTGTAATAATCAAACATAGGACAAAAGCAAATATTGGACCAAATGGAAAACAGCTTGAACGATAAGGTAACTTATTGATATCTAATCCTTGTGCAATATAACCTTTTCTAAAACGGTAGTGACTAATTGCAATACCAAGCCAAGCTATAAAACCTGTCATGCCAGACATATTAAGCAACCATAAATAAACTTCTTGATCTTTATACATCGAAGTTAAAAAACATAGCATAGCAATAATTGTTGTTGCGATAAGTGCAAATCTAGGTACCCCTGATGAAGATAGCCTTGAAAAGATTTTAGGGGCTTTCCCCTCTTTAGCCAATGCATAAAGCATCCGTGTTGAGGCATATAAACCGGAATTACCCGCCGATAATACCGATGTTAAAATAACCGCATTCATAATTGCCGCAGCGGATAATAGTCCTGCATGCTGAAAAACTAAGGTAAATGGGCTGACACTGATGTCGGTTTCTTCATTACGTAATAAATTTGGATCCGTATAAGGAATGATTAAGCTAATGACCAAAATAGCAAAAATATAAAACAGTAAAATTCGCCAAAAAACTTGCTTCATCGCTTTTGGAATATTTTTTTCTGGATCTTTTGACTCTCCAGCCGCTATGCCGATTAGCTCCGTACCTTGGAATGAGAAGCCAACAACCATCGCAACCCCTATCATCGAGGAAAAACCACCAACGAATGGGGCATCACCAATAGTCCAATTTTGCCAACCTGCATTTTCACTCCCCTTTAAAATGCCAACAATCATCAACAAACCAATCACAATAAACACGATAACAGTGACAACTTTAATTAATGAGAACCAAAACTCGGCTTCACCAAATCCTTTTACAGAAATATAGTTTAAACAAAAGATGATGCTTAAAAACAGCAAGCTCCAAAGCCAACTATAACTACCTGCATCAAACCAATAAGAGATAACAAGCTGAGCAGCAACTAAATCTACTGCAACAGTAATTGCCCAGTTATACCAATAATTCCATCCAATTGCGAAACCAAAAGCCTCATCAACATAACGAGCGCCATAAGTAGCAAAGGTCCCTGACACCGGCAAATACGCCGCTAGTTCACCAAGGCTGGTCATTAAAAAGTACACCATAATACCAATGATAGCATACGAAAGTAATGCACCACCGGGACCCGCTTGAGCAACCGTTGCGCCTGAAGCAACAAAAAGCCCTGTACCAATTGAACCGCCAATAGCAATCATGGCTAAATGCCGAGATTTTAAGTCCCGTTTTAATTTATTATTCATAACAATATTCTTCTGTTTAAAAAGATTAAAAAAGACAATAAGAAAAATTCAGTTAATAGTGTAATACCGCAATCCTAACAACAATTAACTAAAGATTAATCTAATTAATATGGTCATTTATCATTAAATAATGAAATGCGATGAAGTTTATCAAAAAAAAAACGACGCGAGATAAATAATTCTAATAATAAAACTCGTTTATTAAATATTAGCAATAGTTAAACGCTAGTTAACTGTTCTAATTGAGTTAAATAATTTAAAGCTTGTACTCGATTGTTGCCACACATCTCAATACAAGGCTTTAACCGACCACAAACTTTTGGTCTAGATGACTGTCCAAATAAGTCACATTGAAAATTAGCATTTAAATGAATGCATGCAACTCCAGCGGGTTTACCATTTGGCATACCAGGAATCATTGACGAAATTGAAGGCGCAATACAACAAGCACCACAGTTTTTTCGACATTGAAATAAGCTATCCGTTGTTTTTTTCATAATTTGACATTAATCGGTAAATTTTGTTGGTGACAATAGCAAGATAGCGCTAAAATAGCGAGCTAATTTTCAACTCTATTTTTAATAATCACGAAGAAGATATTATGGCTAAAGCAAATGAAATAAAACGTGGCGATGCAGTCACTTATAACGGTAAATTATTATTGGTTAAAGATATTGATGTTCAAAGCCCTAGTGCACGTGGCGCTAGTACACTTTATAAAATGCGATTTACTGATGTAAAAACTGGCGGTAAAGTCGAAGAACGTTTTAAAGGTGATGATATTATCGAAACCATTGAATTAATTCGTCGTCCGGTTAGTTTTTCATATATCGATGGTGATGAGTATGTCTTTATGGATAATGAAGATTACACGCCGTTTATCTTCAAAAAAGCGCAAATCGAAGAAGAGCTATTATTTATTCCTGAAGGGGGAATGAACGGTATTCAAGTGCTAATGGCTGATGGCGAGGTAGTTGCATTAGAGTTACCGCAAACGGTTGATTTAGAAATCATTGAAACTTCACCTAGCATCAAAGGTGCGTCTGCCAGTGCACGCACAAAACCGGCAACCTTATCAACTGGCTTAGTTATTCAGGTTCCAGAATACATTGATAACAACGAAAAAGTGAAAATTCATATTGCTGAACGCCGTTATATGAGCCGAGCTGAATAATCTATAAAATCGTGATGAATACATATAATCAAAATAAATTACATAAACGGTTACGTCGTCTAACTGGAGAAGCCATTGCCGACTTCAATATGATTGAAGATGGTGATCGGATTATGGTTTGCTTATCAGGTGGTAAAGATAGCTATACGCTACTCGATATTTTATTAAATTTGAAAATCAGTGCCCCGATCAATTTTGAACTAATTGCCGTCAATTTAGATCAAAAACAACCCGGTTTTCCTGAACATGTTTTGCCACAGTACTTAGAGTCATTAGGTATTGAGTATAAGATTGTTCAAGAAAATACTTATGGTATCGTAAAAGAAAAAATTCCTGAAGGCAAAACAACGTGTTCACTTTGTTCTCGTTTGCGTCGTGGTATTTTATACCGCACCGCAACAGAGCTTGGCGCAACGAAAATTGCGTTAGGTCATCACCGCGATGATATTCTAGAAACGTTATTTTTAAATATGTTTTATGGTGGCAAACTTAAAGCAATGCCACCCAAATTGGTTAATGACTCCGGCGAGCATATTATTATTCGACCGCTTGCTTACTGCAAAGAAAAGGATATTGCAAAATATGCTGAAATTAAGCAATTTCCAATCATTCCATGTAATCTTTGTGGTTCACAACCTAATTTACAACGTCAAGTGATTAAAGAGATGCTAAACGATTGGGATAAAAAGTTTCCTGGTCGTATAGAAACCATGTTTAGAGCCACGCAAAATATTACGCTTTCACATTTATGTGATACCAACCTTTATGATTTTAAAGGTATCAAAAAAGGGGATATTGATGTCAATGGTGGCGACATGGCGTTTGATCGCGAAGATCCCCCCCCAGTAGTTGGATTTGATCCATCTGACCTTGAGGATCAAGACTTAATTCTTTGGAAAGAAGCAAACTAAATATTACGTCATTATCTACTTTTAAATAACCATTTATCGGCGAATGAGTAAACTCGCCGATAATCTTTCCCCTCATTAATTTTAGAGTTCGACACTCATCATCCCTTACAAATTTTGATCTTCCTCACGAATTAACAAAAAATTAATTAATTTTATTGTGGAATTCAAGTCATTTCAATAAAATTGGAACGTTCCAATTTTAAATGCTTTATATCACCAAATAAAATGACAACAATTTGAATCATTGAATTATAGGAGAACAATGTGAAACTACAGTTTTTGGGTACAGCGGCCTCGGAAGGTATCCCAAATCCTTTTTGTAAATGTGAAATCTGCGAGAAAACCCGCATACAAAAAGGTAAAAATATCAGGAGCCGAAGCTCCGTTATCATTGATGACATCATGCAAATTGACTTTGCACCCGAATTTAGTTACCAAGTTATGCGAGAAAATATTGATGTAACTAAAATTAAAGATTTGTTATTTACGCATACTCATCCAGACCATTTTAATGTCGGTGATCTATTTAGCCGCATGGTAGATTATGGCTTTAACATTGATCACCCGCTTTATATCTACGGCAATGATATCGCAATAAATGGATGCTTACATGTGCTACCAGGTTACAGCCCTGAACGCTTTGTGTTTAATTTATTGGTCCCTTATCAGACTATTACCAGCTCTGCTGGCTATCATGTGACGCCTTTACTATCGAATCATGCAAAATGGGAATTTTGTTTTATCTACTTAATTGAAAAAGAGGGGAAAACTATTCTTCATGGTCATGATTCTGGCTATTTTCCTGAACTCACTTGGCAATGGCTCAAAAACAGCGGCAAAAAAATTGATTTAGCGATCTTTGAATGTACCTATGGCTATAAACAAGACGACCGCACCAATAATCATATGAGCATTGAAACTGTGATCGCCGCACAACAACGCATGATTAGTGAAAATATTTTTCATAATAAAACACAACTAATAACGTCGCATCATTCACATAGTAGTGGCTTTATGCACGATGAATTAGTGGAAATATTCAAACCTCATAATATAGAAGTCACTTATGACGGCTTAATAAAAACAATTTAACACGGAGTTTTTTATGTTTAAAATACCACGTCTACTGGTAATGATGTTTTTACAATATTTTGTGCAAGGTGCATGGAATATGGTTATTGGGGCAGTCCTCGCTGCTTATGGATTAAAAGAGATTGTTGGATCAACTTACTCTGTATTAGGTATCGCAACCATCATTTCACCGTTATTTATTGGCATGATTGCGGATAGATTTATTGCATCACAAAAAGTGATGGGCATATTGCATATTCTCAATGCCGTTGTATTATTCTTGATTCCTAACTTTGTTGAAAACGGCAATATTGCT
Source organism: Gilliamella sp. B3464 (assembly GCF_026536145.1). Classification (NCBI taxonomy): domain Bacteria; kingdom Pseudomonadati; phylum Pseudomonadota; class Gammaproteobacteria; order Orbales; family Orbaceae; genus Gilliamella; species Gilliamella sp. B3464. The sequence continues at coordinate 127,621 of NZ_JAFNOQ010000002.1, forward strand.
GGTTTTTTAATCATGATTTTCATCGTTGGTTTATTATTCTATCCAACAACAGCTTTAGACATATAGATGGTGTACGTTGGTTCCCAATTATTCGTGTATTTGGTACTATCGGCTTTATGATTGTAGGGTTGATTCTTGGTTACACAGGTTTTTCTAGTTCTATCAATTTATTTTTACTTGCTTCAGGTGCATCTGTTGTTTATGGCATTTATTGCTTCACACTACCTAATACACCACCAAGCAGCAAAAATAAAAAATTCTCTTTGCGCGATGCGATGTGTTTAGATGCATTATCACTTTTTAAAGATAAATACTTTACTATTTTTATGTTGTCCACTTTTATCTTAATGATAACTAAAACAGCTTATAGTGCTTATTTACCGGTTTATCTCCCTGTTTTAGGATTAGAGCCTGCATCAATGATGCAAATAGCTATCGCCACTGAAGTCTTATTTATGTTCCTTCTATCTTTCTTATTAGGTCGTTTTGGTTTCAAAAAAATCATTTTATTTGGCGCAATATGCTGGGTTATTCGTAGTTTAATGTTATCGTTAGCCGCGACTGCTGATGGTAGTACGATGTTCTTTTATATTATTGGCACATTACTTTTACAAGGTGTTTGTTGGGACTTCTTCTTTACCGCTGGTAATATTTATGTAGATAAAAAAGCAGGACCAGAAATCAAAGCACAAGCGCAAGGCTTACGTTTTATTGTTTCTAACGGCTTTGGCGTATTTATGGCCGCATCAGTTTGTGGATTTATCAACAATCGCGTAGTTACCGAAAAAACGCTGCCAAATGCTGGGCCACAATGGCAAGAATTTTGGATCTATCCTGCTGTAGTGGCAGCGATTGTTGCGATTGGTTTTTGGTTATTGTTCAAAGATAAAGATGTAATAATGGCCCCGAAAGAAAAATCAAAATAATCTGATTTTAATTATCAAATCAAACAATATTGTTAGTGTGTTTATCATTAGCAATATTGTTTTTTTATCTCATCATTAATCAAATCAATAACTTGTTTTGAATCGTATTGTTTAGCCATCCACTTTGATAAATAATTACCTATGATGTTTTCAACACACCTTAAATTCACAGCCTTACCTTTTATACTATTTTCACGTATACCGTTAGCGTACTGCTGCTTAGCCACAGTGAGCCACGGATAGCTATTGATAATGCGTTGATTTTGAAAAATAGAGTTTTGTGCCGTTGCCCCACCCAACAACGCAATCTGTTCGCTAATTTCTGGCGAATATAGCCACTCAAAAAAAGATTTTATAGCCGCATCTTTTTGACTATACTTTGATACGCCTAAAGAACCACCACCAAATAAAGGCTTATTACCCGGCACTTTAGCATACCCCACCAACGGCAAAATGTTACGATGATTTATACAACTAAACAAATTCATATAAACAATTAGCATCGCTAACTTGCCTTGTTCAAATAATTTCACTGAATCTTGCCACCAAGTGGCATTAATATTTTTGGCTAGTTTAATAAAAGAGTGTAATTGAGTTAACGTTGTAAGTGCTATAGCAGTATCGAGCTGAGGTTGGGGTTGATTAAATAATTTTCCACCTTGTGCATAATAGCGGACTAAAAATTCGGAAGCGATGAGTTCATCATTACCTGAGGTAAAACAACTACCAAACTCTACTTGTGACTCCCCATTTTGCTGTCGATTAAAAAAAGCCGATATTTGATTAAAATCAGCAAAATTTGCCGGTACATCAAGTTGTTGACGAAACTGCTCAAAATAAGCGCGTTTAATTAACGGATCATTAAAAAGATCTTTACGATAAAACAGCATTTGTACACTTGGATCGAACGGCAAAGCATAAGCGATATTATTCACATAACTAAAACGGTCTATTATTTCAGGCGTATAGCGTGTAAAAATATTGGATAAATCAATTTGCAGTTCAGATAGCGGTTTAAATATTGAAGGGGCAAACCAAGGCAAACCCGCCATATCAATCCGAATAATATCCAGATATTGATGATGTTCTATATGATTAAGTATTTGATAAATCTCATCAAATGGCTTAACTATTAAATTAACATTAATACCACTTATTTTGCTAAAGTGAGGTAATAATTTGACTACGGCTTGGGTTGACGGGCTGGGAAGGATTAAAAAATTAACTGTATCACCATCGTTAGTCTTGTCGTGGGGCAATGAATCAGGAAGTAAGGTAAATCCTTTATTTTCAGGTAAAGTAACTGGCTGGTCCTCAATTAAGTTGGCAATTTGCCGACTTAATATCCCATAATTCATATGATATTGATAAAAATGGTTTTCATAAAAAAAACTATGATTTGTTAATGTATAAATGGGTGGGCAAGATTGTAAACTTCCGAAATAATTAGCATTACGAACAAAATGTGCGCGCTCCATATCCATGGTAATGATAGCATCATACTCTACTTGCTCATTTGCAAAAAAATTGAATGATAAATTATAGGTACTATTTGAAGGCATTGAAGTAATGCAATTTATCTCGACACGATAATTTTGTTGCTTAAAGGTTTGCTCTAACCCTTTTTTAAAAGATTGTGAATGAGTATGTTGATCAGAATTACTAAATAAACCAATATGCCGATAATTATTTTTTATCATTTCGCAGGCAATATCATGCCCAGCTTTTTCAAAATCTAATGATATGAATTTCAGCGCAGATTTTGGTTTACGGTAAACAAAAATAATTTTTTCTTTATCTACTTTTAGCGTTTGGTAATAACTTTGTGCGCTGTCTAAAGCGCTGACCACAATCACCGCATAATCGCGTTTTACAGCAATTTCTTGAATGAGTTGTAATTCAAACTCTTTTGAATCATAGGTTAAATATAAGGTTAATCCATAACCTAATCGATTTAAATAACTAAAAAGCCCATCATATAAATCGGCGTACTGTTCAGCGGTAATATTGGGTAACAAGACCGAAATCGTTTTGGTCGTTCCTTGTTTTAAAAATTTTGCTTGTAAGTTTAGTTGATATCCTAATGCTTGAGCGGCTTGCTCAACAAGTTTAATTTTTTTGACACTGACATTACCGCGACCATTTAGTACATTTGACACCGTACCATGTGATACACCCGCCATCTTAGCGATATCTTTAATCGTTGCCATTGATATTAAACTCCATAAATAACCGGTAATAACCCACTCAACTTAACTAACTATATGGTAACGTATTGATATTAAAATCTTATTTGAACCTTAGATCATCACTCTATTTAATATAAGTTTGTTGAACCTTTATCAAACTTGCAAATGAAGCCTAACTAGTAGGTTAGTTTTAATAAGATATCGAGCATCATTGTTTTTTGATATCAAACTCGCTTATTAACCAATATTAAACATTCAATTTAACCATTTATTCCAGCTCTGTTTTACTATTGCTCTTTCCTGTGTAAAACAAGAATTATCAACCGTACCGGGTAAAACTTGTAAGGCTAAACGATGAATTTCGTTACGCATGTCGATATAAGCTTTTGTCAATTGCTGCGCTTGCTCATTATCCATAATTTGATATTTTGCAGCCAACTCTAAAATACGCACATTATCACTCCATTGCGTCATTTTAGGTTGTTGATGAGCATAGTTAAGTACCAAAAACTGAGACAAAAATTCAATATCGCCAATTCCACCTTCATCAATTTTTAAATTAAATAAGTCTGATTGTGTGGAGCCTAAATGGCTTCTCATCTTTTCGCGCATCTCTCTTACTTCAGTTTTTAATCGATTTTCATCTCGAGGTTGGCTTAATATACTATGACGAATCTGATTAAAGCGATCAATGAGTGCGGATTCGCCATAAACAGCTCTTGCTCGAACCAAAGCTTGGTGTTCCCATGTCCATGCTTCATTCATCTGATAATCTTCAAATGAATCTAAACTGCACGCTAATAGTCCAGCATCACCTTGTGGTCGCAAGCGGACATCAACTTCATAAAGAATACCAAAGCTGGTTCGTACATTAAATAGGTGAATTATTCGTTGTACTAGTCGTAAGTAAAATTGACGACTATCGATCTGCTTATCGCCATTGGTCATGCTATGAACGGGGCAATCATGTAAAAAAACTAAATCCAAATCTGAGCCATAACCCAGTTCCCATCCACCTAATTTACCATAAGCAATCACAACTAACCCTTTTTGATTATCCACTAAATGTTCAGGTTTACCATAACGACCCACCATCTGATTCCAGGCCATTTGAACAACAAAATCAAGGAGCGATTCTGCAACATAGGTTAAATGATCGCTGACTTTCATGGTCGATAATACATGTTCAACATCAGCCGCCGCGATATGCAGTAGTTGCATCTGTTTAAACTGCCGTAGTGCTTCAAGTTGTTGTTCTTCATCATCCGATAAAATACGTAATAGGTATTGGTAGAGCTGATTTTTATACTCTTGTGGCGCAAGTGTTTGATACAATGAATTAATATCAATTAGTTCATCAAGCAAAATTGGATAATGTGCAAGCTGATCGCTAATCATAGGCGATGCACTGCATAATCGAATTAATTGTTTTAATGCTGTTGGATATTCTAATAACAGTTCTAAATAGGTGGTACGGCTTACAATATTTACCAATAATGGCAAAATACGTGATAATACCATCAAGCTATGACTATCATTACAGCAAGCATCAAGTAAACGTGGCATGAGTTGATCGAGTATTTCTCGTCCACGTACGCCGATAGTACGTTTACCAATATCATTACGGAATTGTAAAAGTAATTGGTAGAGCTGATTAGCTTTCTCATCTGAATAATCAGGTAATAGTGCTTGCACATCACTCAATTGCAAATCAGGCACCCATAATTCATCAAATTGGTCATTATAAGGTTTAGTTTTAGTTGAGGATTCATTGTCATCCTCACCAATTAATTCATTAAATATTTGACGATTCGCCTGCATTCGAACAAATAATTCCGTTTCAAATTCTTGCCAAGTGCCAAACCCCATAGACAATGATAACCGAGCTTTATTTAATTCATCGTCAGGAAGTGTTTGTGTTTGTTCATCATTGATTGCTTGCAATACATTTTCACAACGACGTAAAAATAGGTAGTTTTCACGTAAAATTGAGACTTCCTGATAATTCAATAACTGTTCATGTTCAATGATTTGTAGTGCGGTTAACAGTGAGCGAGTCTGTAATCCAACAACTCGTCCACCACGAATAAGTTGAAAAACTTGTACAATAAATTCAATTTCACGAATGCCACCTGCACCCAATTTGATATTATTTTTTAAACCTCGACGACGAACCTCGCGTTCAATCATACTTTTCATGTTGCGCAATGATTGTAATACACTAAAATCAATATAACGACGATAAACAAATGGCTTGAGAAGTTGATATAGTTCAACAGTATAATGATCTTGTTGATTACCCAGCACTTTTGCTTTCACCATCGCATAACGTTCCCAATCACGACCTTGTTCTTGATAATAGTCTTCCATCGACGAAAAACTCAAAACAAGCGGGCCACCATCGCCTAAAGGACGTAAGCGCATATCAACTCGGTAGACAAAACCATCTTCGGTAACTTGATCTAACGCTCTAATTAAACGTTGTCCCAAACGCGTAAAAAACACAGCATTATCTAATTCGCGACGACCGCCTTGTGTTTGTCCATGTTCAGGATAAGTAAAAATAAGGTCAATATCAGATGAAAAATTAAGTTCTCCCCCTCCTAATTTTCCCATGCCCAGGATAAGTAAAGATTGCGCTTGTCCTTGCAAATTACACGGCGTACCCCACTCTTTACAACTCAGTTCATAAAGCCAATCTCGTGCGGTGATGATAATCACCTCTGCCAAGTGAGTAAGTTGCAATAAAATTTGCTCATCGCTACTGGTTTGCGTTAATTGTGACCATTCAAGCCTCACTAAGATATAACGCCTAAATAATCTTAACGCTTTCATGAGCGTCAATTCATCAGATACCAACGCTAACTTTTGATTTAACCATTGTTGATAGTTACGTCTTTCATCAGTCTGAGGAGGATTGTTAACAATGTCTGTCAACCATTCTGGAAACCGAAAAAAAGCATCAACGATAAAATCACTTTGAACCAAAATATCTAAATTAACGTGAACATCATTAGGATCACATTGAGTCAATTGTGAGATAATTTTCTGTTTTTTATCATTAAGGAGTGAAGTTAATTCTGACATATTATTAGCTCATATAAAATTTGGTTGATTGATAAGTTGACGCTGTTTAAAAAACAGTTTTACCGATACCCGAGTGACAAAACAACCTAACACGCACAAGATCAAAAGAAATAGGTACCACAAACCTATTTCTATGGTGTCTGATAGATATTCATTTGCGATTAATCCCATCAATTGGATTAATCCAAACATCAATGCTAACGTTAAACAACAAAGAATCAAAAAAGCCCATAAAGAACTCAAGATCAGTTTTTTTATTTCTAAATGGTTTTTTACAGCCGTAAAACCGTTACGTAAAGCAAAATAACCGAATGTATTTACTACAATTAGAAAAGTAAACAATATGCCAGTTCTAACCAAGTTAGCAAACAAAGACGTATAAAAAACGTTCTGCAGGTGAAAAAAACTAAATAACAAAGTTAAAAAATACCCATTAAATAGCACGATATACAATGATAAATGTAAATTTTTATTTTGCTGCCTGGTTAGGCAATAATGGGTATAAATAAGGTATTTTTTAAATAATTTCATGCCTAAATAAAACATCATTGCTATCACAACATAGCCAATTATCATCAATACGATAACCAAAATCCATGAGGTTAATATAGATGGTTTCGATGATGAACTTTGATTTAAGAGAGGAACAACATATTGATTTAGATAGTATTGACTAACCAGCGTTATCAATGTGATGACAATTGAAATAATGAAAATAAAACTAACATTACGCCAATGGATTTGATAAATAGCTTGTCGAGATAAAAGCAGCGTTGAGATAATAAAAATAAATAATAAATTGGGTAATTGAATTAAGAAATGCGTTAAAAGCACATTACCCACTACCCAATAAAACGATCTTTGCCCAATGGTTGGTGAAAAAAACAGGCTAATGTCAAAAAAACAAGAATAACCTGTTAGCAAAATAACGTTAATTAGCAGAAAAAATAATATCGTCAATAAAGGTAATTTAAAAAAATTAACGGGCATTTAATGTTCCATAATGATTTAAAACATATTGCTAAAACACTACCGGTTATTTTGAGCTAATAACATTAACTTCAATTTAGTATTTACCTCACTATAAGCAAAATCGCTTACTGATTTAATCGATTGTAACGCATGCTGCCATTGATTGAATTCAGGTTCAATGAAAACACCCTTTTCTAATAAAGCTTGTTGAACTTGTTGTAATGTGTGTTGATAAAAGTTGAGATCGTTATTAGCTAAGGCATACTCTTCATTTTGTTGCCAGAATTTTAAAATATCAGGTAAGCTTTGTTGACAACTTAAATTAATTTCACTGTGGTTAATTGGTTGATTTTTTAATAATCGATAACCTCTTGCTGCTTTGCTTTGCGAAAAAAGGTGCAAATCAAACCGAGCTAATTCAATAGCAAAATTAATCAAATCTTGCTTATTACCCTGTTTTATCTCTAATTCAACTTCTTGGATGGGTAATTTTGTTCCATTCGACTCGATTTCACCTTGGTCTAAAGCTACTTCTATTTCGCTATTAGCAAATAAAATTAACCAAGCTTGGCGTTTAAAATTGGTGCTAAATAAAGGTTTAAGATGATTTTGTAATTGGTTAATATCGCAATCTTTTGGTAGTGCAGCTTTAGGCAAAGCCGTTATATCAAGGTGTGGGCTGGGTAAATCAATATTGTATTCAGCGCGTTGATGCAAACCCGCTATTGATTGAGAATCACGCTTAAGAGTCATTTCACAATGTTGATTTGAACCTTGTTCACTTACTCTGACTCTTAATCCACAGCCATTATTACGCAAATAATAGTCTGGAGTATCATAATAAGTGTTTAATAAGATTAATTGTGAAATTCTTGGCTGCGTTTGCCCACTATCTATATACTCAGCAGCATCACAATTAACCCATTGGTTTAAAAACAACGTTAGGTCAGCAATTTGGCGATTAGTTATTTCAAACTTCAATTCGATTTCGTTCATTAATCTATAGTCTATAATGATAATTTACACATATCATATACCGATTTAACTCAGAAATATAGGCACTCAAGGTGCCAACGAAAAGGTTTGTTTTTGTAGCTTATAAAGCTTAGCAAACAGTTGATTGTTATTCATTAATTGTTGATAACTACCTTGCTCGACAAGAGTACCTTTATCTAATACTATTATCTGATCTGCCGAAATGACGGTTTTTAAACGATGCGCAATCACAATTACCGTGCGATCTTTCACCAGTTCAGCAATAGCTTGCTGAATATAAACTTCATTTTCGGGATCAAGTGAAGCTGTTGCTTCATCAAGTAACACAATCGGCGCATTTTTTAATAAAGCTCTTGCTATTGAAATACGTTGTCTTTCACCACCAGAAAGCTTACTCCCATTTTCACCAATTAAAGTATTCCAACCATTCGGTAAGCGTGCAACTAACTCATCACAACGCGCTTTTTTTGCAGCTTGCATCACTTCTTCATCTGTCGCATTATGGCGACCAATACGGATATTATTTAAAATGGTATCATCAAATAACACAACATTTTGAAAAACAAACGACATATAACGCATCAAGGTTTCTGGATCGATGTCTTTGATATCATATCCACTAATGCTAATTGTGCCACTATCGACATCCCAAAAACGCGCAATTAATTGTAATAACGTACTTTTACCACTGCCAGATGGACCGACTAATGCTGTCATTTTTCCTGAGGGTATAACGCAACTTAAATCGTGAATAACGGTTTTTTGATGATAGGAAAAATTAATATGATTAATATCAATTGTGAAATCATTTAAAACGACATCATCACGACCTTCCATAACTGATTCTTTATTAAGACTCTTCATACGCTCAATCGAAACCAACATATGAAACAGTTCAGGTAACAGCGTTAATACCGAAATTAAAGGACTGTAAATTCGAGAACTAATGATCACAAATGCTAAAAAAGTAATGGGCGCTAAGCTACCTGAAACCATTAATTTTACCCCCACTAATACCACTACCCCCAGCCCTACTTGTAACATCATGATAGATAACGTGACAAATATACCGCCAATGCCTTCGAATTTAATCGATGCCCACATCATATTCTTTAATGCTTTATCCAGTTGTTGAAATTTTTCTCCACTGCGTCCAAAACCTTTAATAATTTTAATACCATCAAGATACTCTTGTACTTCATTCGACACAGCTAATTTTGATTCGATATGCTTATGGCTTAGTTTTTTTTCAATCAACTTACCGATAATCACAATCAACAATGATAATGGTAATGTACACAATATGGCTCCAGCCATTCGCCAGTCATAAAAAGCAAGTAAACTACAGGTAATTATGCTACTACACGAATAACCAATTAGTTGGGGGATAACGTGACTTAACATACTTTCAATCGTTGAGCAGTCACCCATGATATTGGTCGTCAATTCAGATAAATCCTTACGATTAAAAAAGCTTAGGGGCAGTTTTCGAATTTTTTCGGCGACTTCAATTCGAGTATTAGCGGCTTGTCCAAAAGCACTCGCGTAAGTTTTTTTATATTCTCGTTGATAACAATATAAAAATAACAAAGCGGCTAAAACGCCAAAGGCAACCATTATCCATAAATCATCTTTATTAATAGGCACATTATTGATTAATGGGTTTATCAGTAACACCATAACTTGCAATAAAATAATAAAAGGGAGCATTAATGTCAGATTAGAAATAGTGCAAGCAATCGTAGCTTGAATTAGATTTTTATTTCCCACATCTGATAGCATCAGTAAACGTTTAAACATCTCGCACCTCATTAACATGATTTATTTGCCTATCATTTGCTTCAACTGCCTGATTACTTTGTGGCATATCCCAATCTAATGTTTTTTGATAGTACTGCCACATCTTGTAATAGGTTGCGTGATTGTCAATTAGTGTTTGGTGCGCACCTTTTTCAACAATATGACCTTTATCTAAAACAATTATTTGGTCAGCATCTTTAATGGTAGAGAGCCGATGCGCAATCATAATGACTGTTTTATCTTTCATTAACGCTTTTAATGCTAGTTGAATCTTATATTCATTTTCAGGATCGGCAAATGCCGTCGCTTCATCCAAGATCAAAATAGGCGAATTTTTTAATAATGCTCTTGCAATAGCCAAACGTTGCATTTCCCCCCCCGATAGATGTAAGCCTTGTGTACCAATAACTGAATTATAGCCATCCGGTAGCTTTTCAATAAAATCATGACATTGTGCCGCTTTCGCAGCAGCAATCACTTCATCAAGTGATGCATGAGGTTTGCCGATTCTGATATTGTCTAAAATGCGTTGTTTAAATAAAAAAACATCCTGAAAAACAAAACTGACTAACGATAACAAGTAATCACTGTTCATCTGCTTTAAATCAACACCACCAATAGTGATATGCCCACTGGTAGGATCAAAAAATCGTGGTATCAGTAAAGAAATGGTACTTTTACCACTGCCAGATAAACCAACTAAAGCTGTAGTTTGACCTTGTTTTGCAGTGAATGTTATATGACTGATTGCATTATTATTGACAGATTGGTCATCAATTTGATTGTTAGAGTAAGAAAAATTCACATCATTAAAACATATATCATAATGATCTGTTTTTAAACCTATTTTAGGCTCAGGCAACAAAGGTATATTCAATACCGCATCCATAGTTTGCACACTAGTTGCTGAATTTTGAAAATTCCTAGTAACATAAAGTAATTTAAAGAACGGTGCTGGTAACCCTAAAGAAAAAATCAAATAAAAAATAGCAGACAGTATAAAATGAGCGTAATTATCAGTATGCCCTAATAATAAAATAATGATTGGAATAATAAAAAGGTAAATATTATTTAATATCAATAAGAAAAAAGCCATATGATATTTGAAACAATAGATAAATTTTAAGCAATATAACTGGTAAGCTTTAATTGACTGATAAAAGCGTTTAAATGAAAAAAAGGTTTGATTGAAGGCTTTAACAACAGTAATACCACGAATATATTCGACAGATGCATTACTCATTTCAATTAATCTTTTTTGAAACTCTTGTTGATGATGTTTAACATCTTGACGTTTATAACCACTGATTAACACAATATAGGCAAGCATTATAGGGAATAACGTCGCTAAACCTAATCGCCAATCAAAGACAGCTAAAATAATGAAAATCATAACAGGGGAAGCAAACGCACCAACCATGTCGGGTAGTTGGTGAGCGATAAATTGTTCAATTTTTTCGATATCATCATCAACAATCTTACGTAATTCTCCACTCGAATGCGTGTAAAAAAAACCTAATGGTAATAGGGATAAGTATCTTACAAAATTATATTTTAAATGATAGAGAGTTTTGAAAGCCGCATAATGTGAAAAACATAATCCCAAAAAGTTTAATAAAATGGATACCGCTGCTGAAATAAAAGCTAACCAACCATAATTGATAATTAAATCATTATTTAACGCCGCACCACTACTGATACTCATTACTATTTCATAAATAATAAAATATATGGCGATAAACGGGATAAAAGAAACGGCTACACTAACAATTGAAAATAGACAAGCGAAAGTCATTAAAACCTTATAATTAAATGCTAACTCCCAAAGTCTTGAACTTGCAGTTTTATTACTGGACTTCATAAAATTAACCAACTTTCATTTAATAATAATAATCATTATCAATTATAAAAAATAAAATAACAATATTTTTTGTGCGTTTAGCTATTAAAAAATAACTATTACACCTGTAGATTAATTTTTATAAAGTACATCATGAGATCTTGCTTACAGAGGTGCAAGCAAGACATTAGTAGGGTTTATAACGCAGTCACTAAGCAAGTAAGAACAATTATGAAAGGTTAATTATTTTACAACTCTAAATGGATTAGTGGTTTTTTTATTGGTTGATTCAGGTTGTGTGTCACTATTTTTGGTCTGAGCATGATATTGAGGTTCATCTTCAAATCCCATCCCTACCCCATTTTCACGTGCATAAATAGCTTCAATAGCGGCCATTGGCACAACAATGTGTTGAGGAACACCAGAAAATCTAGCATTAAATTCAATTTGTTCATTAGACGCAAAATATTGACCAACTGAATGTGGCGCAATATTTAAGACTATCTGATTATTTTGGACAAATTCTTGAGGAACAATCACACCATAAATTGAAGTATTAACAACAATATATGGCGTTAGTTCATTATCAATAATCCAATCATAAAAAGCCCTAAATAAATAAGGGCGCCTTGGTGTCATTTGTTCAAGATCCATAAAAACTACCTATTTCAACAGTTTTATCAACGAGATAAAAATTTACTTAAGATCTTATCTTTTTTTCTTCTTCAGTTAATGAGTTAACAAAAGCTGGACGTTCAAAAATACGTGCCATATAAGCTAGATAATTCTTCTCAGCTACTTTTGGCAATTCAATACCAATCATTGGTAAACGCCATAGTAATGGGGCAAAATAACAATCACATAATGTGAAATCATCACTCATAAAATACGGTTTTTCTTTGAACATAACCGAAATGGAAACCAAATCATCAAGCAAATTTTTACGCGCAGTTTTTGCAGCTTGGCTATTAGGATCGGCAATGATGGTTTCATAAGCGCTATACCACTCTTTTTTAATGCGGTACATGGTTAAACGAGAATTTGCACGAACAATCGGATAAACAGGCATTAAAGGTGGATGAGGGAAGCGTTCATCAAGATATTCTAACGCAATATGAGGTTCATATAATGTTAGATCGCGATCAATCAAAGTTGGAATTGTACCATAGGGATTAAGATCTAGAAGTTCTTGAGGTAAATTATCTGCCGTTACAAACTCAATTTCAGCAGTTACCCCTTTTTCTGCCAGCACAAAACGAATTTGATGGCCGTAAATATCTGTTGTATCACAAAATAATGTCATTACAGAACGTTTATTAACAGCAACAACCATGTTCACTCCAAATATGCAAAATTAAAAAAAGTTTAGAATTTAACTATTCTAGCAAATTGGATAACAAATTTGTTAAAAAAAATTAATTTTCTTGTTATCTTTCTCTAAACAACAGCAATTTGACAAAAGTTTAAGAATAAATATACATCTTAAAACAAAGGCTTGAATTTAATTAACGTAATAAACTAAAATAAAAACAATAAATTAATAAAATTAATGTTTTTTATCAATTAACAAAATTACATTTACCCGTCAGACTATGAATTAGCATCTAATTAAAATCCAAATAAAAAAACCCAGTCGAAACTGGGTTTTTGCAAACAATTTTGTAACCTTTGTACAAAAAACAATTAACGTTTGCTGAATTGTGGACGACGACGTGCTTTGCGTAGACCCACTTTTTTACGTTCAACTTGACGCGCATCACGAGTAACAAAGCCCGCTTGACGTAATGAAGAACGTAAAGTTTCATCATATTCCATTAATGCACGAGTAATACCGTGACGAATCGCACCCGCTTGACCTGAAATACCCCCACCTTTAACAGTGATGTAAAGATCAAGTTTGTCAGTCATTTCAACTAACTCTAAAGGTTGCATCACAACCATACGAGCAGTATCACGACCAAAGTATTGCTCTAATGAACGTTTATTAATAACGATATTTCCACTACCTGGTTTAATAAACACGCGAGCAGCAGAACTTTTGCGGCGACCTGTACCGTAATATTGATTATCAGCCATCTTCTATCCCCTTAAATATCTAATACTTGCGGTTGTTGTGCCGCATGATTGTGCTCATTACCAGCATAAACTTTTAGTTTACGGTACATTGCACGACCAAGAGGACCTTTCGGTAGCATGCCTTTGACAGCAATTTCGATGACTTGTTCAGGATGACGTTCAATCATTTCTTTAAAAGTCGCTTCTTTAAGTCCACCGATGTAGCCAGTATGACGATAATAGATCTTATCAGTGCGTTTTTTGCCTGTTACAGCAACTTTTTCTGCATTGATAACGATAATATAATCACCTGTATCAACATGTGGTGTATATTCTGCTTTGTGTTTACCACGCAAACGGCTTGCGATTTCAGTAGCTAAACGACCTAGCGTTTTACCTGCTGCATCAACAACATACCAGTCGCGTTTAACTGTTTCTGGTTTAGCTGAAAAAGTACTCATTCGTAATTATCCAATTTTTAATTAATCTCACGTTAATAAATCATTTGATTTATTTACACTTTTTGATTGTTGCTATTAACTAACTAACCCCTTCGAGTTGTTACATTAACTTTGACAACCGAAAACAGTGTTGGGAAAAACACTGTTGTAACGTGGGTTGCAATATTATACAGAAATATAATAAAAGCGCTACATTTTAAATAAAAAATCATGGCATGCGAAAACACTTGCTGATAAACTCTAAGCGAACTATTAATAACGCATTAAAAATTAGATGGAAAATTTAATTCAACTTACCGATAAAGATTATATAAGCAAGGGGTTACACCGTAAATGCTATCATCACCCAGATGATCCGAATAAGTGCATCAAAGTCAATTATAATGACGGGGCAGAAGAAGAAACCAACCGCGAAATAGCCTATTATAAGCATCTTATTAAACGCCACATATCATGGGATGCGTTAGCACAATATTACGGTCCGGTAAACACCAATTATGGCCAAGGTCATGTGTTTGAACTCATTCGTGATTATAACGGTGAAATAGCGACTCCACTTGAAAAATATTTGTTGGATGAACAGCTAACCAAACAATATTTTGATGCATTAGTCATTTCGCTAAAAGCATTAAAAACAGCATTGTTAAATGATCGAATTATTACCATGACAATCAAAAGTAAAAATATTTTATTTCAACATTTATCAACAGAAGCAAATCGCTTAATTATTATTGATAACATTGGTAATTCGACATTGATTCCTATCGCTAATTATGTTTCTTATTTTGCTAGAGCCAAAATTGAACGCACTTGGCAACGGTTTTTAGCTTCATTAATCAGAGAAAACAAACACAATCAGTTAATCACTCAATTAGTTAACGAGGTGAATCAGTAAGGCGCAATGTTGCTACTGCACCTTTAATATTATCTTGTCTATTGTTAAGGGTGAATACGCCATGATGTAAATTAGATATACGATTAACGATACTTAGCCCAAGCCCTATTCCATTATGTTTTCTATCCATACGGAAAAAAGCTTGGGTCAGTTTTTCACTTTTTGACTCATCAATGCCCATCCCTTCATCGATAACCGAAATAACAATATCTTTGTCGTCCTTAAGGCAACTAACAGTGATGTTAGTATTTTCGGGGCTATATCGATGAGCGTTTTCAACTAAATTACGTACTAATAGACGAATTAACGTCGCATCACCATTAAACGTTACAGTATGGTCAATAACCTGCCACAAAACTAACTGATTTTTTTGCGAAGTTAATTCGCTTAACTCATCGGTTAATGGAATCATGACATCTTGATAAAAATTAATTTTTTGATATTGACCAATAGTAAATTTTTGACTGGCTCTAGCTAGCATCAATAATTGTTCAACTGTATTGACCAAACGATCAATTCGCTCAATTAATTCATGGCAATCAATGTGATGTTTAGTTTCTAATAATTCCAAATGGAGACGAATACCGGCTAAAGGTGTTCGCATTTCGTGAGCAACATCAGCGGTAAAAAGCCGCTCTTGTGATAACGTGTTATTCAATCTTAAAAATAGATTATTTAATACCGTAGTAATCGATTTGATCTCTCGCATATTACTAATTGGGGCAATGGGTTTAAGATTTTCCTCAGTACGTTGGTTAAGATCGTGCTCAAGAACTTCTAGTGGTTTTGTTATCCATTTAATTGCCTTATAAGCTAAAAATAACGTAACTAGCATCATCGAAAAAGCTGAACAAAACAAAGCAAAGATAGCTTCAAGTTCCTCATGTTCGACAACTTCGTCAATTTTATTTTGGCTTAAAGTTAAATTCACTAAAACATCAATTTGTTCTTTACTTTCATGCCATAACCAAAACACGGTGATGATTTGACAAATCAGCATAATAGCGCCCAAAGTAAAAAATAGATTCCAGCGAATTGTGTGACGAATTTTACTGATAGAATTTATGATCATAACATTTTTTCTTAATTGATTGTGCATGGTTAATCGTCTTGAGTATTAAGCTGATAACCGTAACCTCTTACAGTACGTATTAAATTTTTACCCAGTTTATTTCGTAGCCCATGGATATAAACTTCCAGTACATTTGAACTCGGATCACTTTGCCAATCATACAAATCATTTTGCAACAGATCTCGATGGACTTTTTCACCGGCTTTTAACATTAATCGAGATAACACAATAAATTCCTTAGGGGTTAGCATCACTTCTTGATTAGACAAAATGGTCTTTTGTTGTTTTATATCAATGGTGATAGGACCATAACTAATAAGGTTTTCGGCAATTCCCTGATGCCGACGTATCAGCGCTCGAATGCGTGCTAATAATTCAGTCAAAGCAAAGGGTTTAATTAAGTAATCATCCGCACCAAGATCTAATCCTTGAACCCTATCTTCAATAGTATCTCGAGCGGTTAAAATCAATACGGGGATACTAATTTTATTTTTACGCCAGCGTGTTAAAAGCTCAAGTCCATCACAATCGGGCAAGCCAAGATCTAAAATAATCAAACTAAATTGTCCAAATAGTAAATGTTGTTCAGCTTGTTCCCCTGTTGCCGCCACTTCACAAACATAACCATTCGCGGTGATACCATCATACAACCCTTTTTGTAACAGATTATCGTCTTCAACAATTAATATTTTCATGATTTTTAAAACCTATCCACGAGCATTTTTACAAGAATTTAAGCTATCGAGTGATTGATTATACTCTTTAGTCTGAATAGCAAAAATGCCTAATAATAAATGAAACAAATTATCATGCGATAAAAGGTCCTGTTTTGCATGATTTTGTATACATGCTGTATTGATATGATTTAAGTTTGCTAAATGCTTTGAAATCCACAAAATAAATGGAATTTTAGTTTGTTGTGTTGGCGCAATTGAATAAGGAAAACTGTGTAAATATAGACCATTTTCACCCAACGATTCGCCATGATCGGATAAATAGATCAGCATCGTGTTATATTTATTTTGCTTACGTTGTAAAAGTTCAATTGTTTGATTGATAATATAATCAGTATACACAATCGTATTATCGTAAGTATTCACTAAACTGCCTAAGTCACAATTAGTTATCTGATTAGTATCACATGTTGGTGTGAATGTTCTAAATTGTTCAGGATAACGTTGATAGTAATTTGGACCATGACTACCTAAAGGATGTAAAACAATTAAGGAATCTTTATCAAGATGTTGCAGCTTTGTGGCTAACTCATTGACAAGCACTTCATCATAACACGCCCCATCTTGGCAAAGTTTGCTACCGCTATTTAGATACTTTTTAGTTATATTTTCATTTTCAATCCTGTTACAAACACCTTTACAACCAGTATTATTATCCAACCAAATTACATTTATACCTTGTTTGTTTAAAATATCGAGTATATTTTCTTGACGCAAAGCTAAAGCTTCATCGTAATTTTTACGTGACATATTCGAAAACATACAAGGGATAGAAAAAGCAGTATAGGTACCACACGACGTTGTATTTTGAAACGAGATAACATCATCACGTTTGCTTAACAAAGGCGTTGTGTTTTTACCATAACCATTTAGTGCAAAATTTTCACTACGCGCTGTTTCGCCAACTATTAACACAACAACTGTTTTAATAGCTTCACTATCACTATTAACGACTTGCCGATGAGCATCATCACCGATTGTTAAAAAAGGGCGATTTTTATTTTGTTCAAATTGATATTGTCCGTATAGTGCACCAATATAATTGGATGGGAGTAGATATTTGATTATTTTGCTATTATTACGCACAAACGTAGCATAATTTTTATAAAAAATAAGCGCAATAAGCCCAACCAATAACAGTGCTAATAATACAATCATGACATGCTTAAATAAAAAATATAATCCTATCGTTCTTGGTTTAATTTTAACAAATATAATGACAATACTGGGTAAAATCCCTAACAGTAAAATACAGTTTATTAATTCAAAGGTTATCAACGATGCCGATTCAGTAAAACTCGTCTCTAACGTATTTTGCAACATACTGCGATCAATCATAATGCCAAATCTGAGCATAAAATAAGAGAGTGCTGAACCGATTATGACTAAACTACTTGCTACTATTTTAACTAACCATTGATTTAATAGCAGAGTGAGCAGGATAAAAATCACACAAAAAACAACAACAGGCATGGATATAAAAAAGGCAATATTTTCAATAGAATCTAAAGATAATTTGATTAAAACTTGTTTGTAAAAACTGATATTCAAAATTGTCGCTTGATATACTGCAACTGACACAATGAGCGTACGCAGTGATATAGGACGAGTTAAAAGCATTTGAATTATTCTTTTCATAAAAAACCTATACTACATTTATACCTATCCCTAAAGGAAGTTCGTGTTTAGCTATCAACGTTAATGAATATGTAAAAATGAATGATGTTTATTTAATTAAAATACTGATCAGCGAATAAAAATCATTGATAGTAATTTATAAATAATCGGCCATAACTTTTGTATTACATAAGCTGAAATTAAACTCACTATAAAGCCCCCCACTATGTCTAATGGCCAATGGACACCTAAGTAGACTCGGCTCCAACAGACTAAAATAGCCACAACAGTAAATAGCATTAGAAGTTTTTTTAATTTAGCACCGTAATTTAAGCAAATGACTAAACAAATAGTCCAAACAAAAACCGCATGTTGGCTAGGAAATGAACTTGTTTTATCGTGATATAAATAATTGGTCCCTATATTTTGTGCAAAAGGACGCGGTGAATAAAAGAGATGGCGAAGAATAAACGTGACCAATAATGCCAAAGCTAAACCAATGGCAATTTTAATAATTAATTGTCGACAAGAAGGCTGTAAAAACCAATAAATGCCTAAAACAATGACAGGCAAATATACTAAATAATTTGCACAAAAAACAGCAAAATAGACAAATGTTTTTGAAGCTTGTTCTGATGCATTAATGAGTAAAAAAAGTTGAGTATTCACATTGTTCCACATAAAAAAAACCAATATTATTTATAATGTGAACTAATTTAATCAATAAATCTTAATACAACCTTAATGCAATAAATTTCAAATATAAATTCCATTTCGGTTTGATACGCCCAAGTAAAGTGGAATAAGGCTATATTTGATAAAGGGATAATGATTTTACCAAACTTAACATAATCAGAAATTATGGTTAGTTTGGCGGTTCAACAATAATGATCAGTGAATACGAAATAATCGACTTTTTGATAGCATAGATAAAGAAAAATCCAACAACCAGCAAATAATAAAATAAACGACAATGACAAATAAAAATATCTCGGTTGGATAAACCATACTACGATTGTTGATTTGTGTTGCAACAAAAGTAAATTCAGCCACACCAACAATATAAGCTAAAGAGGTATCTTTAATGAGTGAAACCCATTGATTAACGAAAGATGGCAACATCATTTTTAGTGCTTGCGGCAAAATAATAAAAATAATAACTTGTCTTTTAGTCAAACCTAACGAATAGGCTGCTTGCCACTGTTCTTTGGCAATCGCAATCATACCCGCATAAACTGAATGACCAATATAAGCCGCGCCAATTAAGGATAACGCGAATATCACTGTAGCTATAGCTGGCACATCAATATCAAGCAATATAGGTAATAAAAAGTAAGTCCAAAAAATTAGCATAATCACAGGAATAGCTCTTAAAAAACCCAATAAACTAATTAATATATAGCGACATATACCTTTGGTCACCGTTAAGCCTACCCCAGCTAAAATCCCCAAAAGTGTAGAAAAAAAGATAGCGGCAATGCTCATTAATAGTGTCAAGAAAATGCCGCCAGGAAAGTTTCCCCACATTAAATAATCCAGGTTATTCCAAATAAGTGCTAAACCTTTAAGTTCCATAACTAAACCTTGTTACCAAATTGCAGTCGTTTTGCCTGATAAATATTGCCGAGCGTACCTACAATCACTATAGCTAAAATATATAAAAACGTTGCAATGGCAAAATCCTGAAAAGTTTTAAGCGATTCAGTTTCTACTTGTCGAGAAACGTAAGACAACTCTAAGACGCCAATCGCCATGGTCAGGGATGAATTTTTGATAATATTCATATATTGACCAATTAATGGTGGGAATGCGATACGAAAACTTTGCGGCAAAATAATAAAACGCATACTTTGCCACCAAGTCAACCCGAGTGCCGATGATGCCTGCTGTTGCCCTTTACTCACCCCAGATATTCCTGCTCGAAATTCTTCAGCAATAAACGCACTAGAATAAAATGTTAAAGCAATCAAACCAATAATAAATTCAAATGACGGCATTTTTAAAGTGAACAAAAATAAATTAATCTGTGGTTCATCAAATAACCACATTTTAAATTCAGCAGGTAATAAACTTCCAATGCCAAAGTACCAAAAAAACAGTTGAGGCAATAATGGCGAATAACGAAAAATGGCGTTATAGCTAACTACAACGCCTTTGATAAATTTGATATGACTTTGTTGAGCAATAACTAGCAAAAAACCCAATACAGTAGATAAAATGATTGTTAAAACCGAAATAGCGATAGTGACTAAAAAACCATCCCATAACCACCATAAGTAACGTGGTTCTAGTAACTGCTCAAACATAAATTATAAACCTTGACCTATTTTAAAATCACCGCGCGGCATAGCTGATTTGGTTTCTGGTCCAAACCAACGATTATAAATCGTTAATGCTTCACCATCATTTTCAAGTTTTAATAGTATTTGGTCAACCTTTTCTTTCAAACGGGTTTCCCCTTTTGGAATACCAACAGCTTGATACTCTTGGGTAATACTAAATGGCGAAATTTCAAATGCGGCGCGTTGTTCGTCAGGCACATTAGCAAGTAACCCAATTAATTTAGCATCATCTTGAGTTATAGCTTGTACCACACCATTACGCAATGCAGTAAAAGCAAAAGGCGTATCGTCATAGGAGATCACCTTAGCTGTTGGATACTTTTCACGTAAAGTAATTTCCATTACCGTACCTTTATCAGCACCAATGCGTAAATTTTTTAAATCATCAGGCGATTTTAATAACCCTTTTTTGGCAATAAATTTTTGCCCGGTAGCAAAGTAAGGTAAACTAAAATCGACTGTTTTAGCGCGTTCATCAGTAACCGTAAAGTTTGCTACAATCAGATCGGCTTTTTGTGAGGTTAGTAAGGGAATACGGTTAGCCGGATTAGTTGGAACAAGATCAACTTTTACATTCAATGCTTTAGCAATTTCATTAGCATAATCAACATCAAGCCCTGCAATTTTATTCGTTTTTTCATCAATAAAGCCAAACGGCGGATTGCTATCAAATACGGCTATTTTAATTTCACCGCGTTTTTCAATATCATCCAAACGATCCGCAAAAGCAGAGTTCGTTCCTAATAAACTACCAATTAATGCTACTACTGTTAGCGTTTTAGTTAAAAATTTCATCTTGATTTCCCCAAATAAGGATAGAGTTAAGTACAACTAAAGTCTAACAGCAAATAACTTAGGTAACTAAATAATAAATTTTTACATGGTTATAACTAATAGTTATATTGAATATAAATAAGAATTGTAAACATTGATAAATGGGTAAAAGTTTATCACAAAAAAACAAGTTCATTAACTGAACTTGTTTTGACTTTTTTGTAGGATGTTTTTGTAAAGAATTTAAAGAATATTTGCAGGAACTTTAAATACAACTTTTCGTACTTTTTGGGGAACATTAATCATACACAAAGCCTGATGGGCCTCACCAGGTGCAAAAGTAACAAAATCTCCTTCAGTTAAATAAATAGCATTATTTATCTTAGGATTTTCCAAAATATACAAATCAGGCTTTTTCTCATAGCAAGGTTCATTACTAGAATCAATCAAACTGTAACGAATGATTTCTTCACCTTCTAAGATCATTTGAATATCTAAAAATAGCTTATGAAACTCTGTATGTCGCTCTTGCTCAGGTGAAGTATAAGAATCACCGATATTATAAAACCACTCTTCTCCTTTTAGTTGATATCTACCATCAGGTAAAGTCTTTAGATATTCAAAGCTAGCTTCTGGTCGAGCTAAAATACTATATAACGACTTAGGTAGTGTTGCTAAATGTAGAAATTTTGTATTACCAGCAATCATTTTCAATCTCCCTTTGCCAGTTTACCTTTTAAAATTTAAGCCCTTTAAATTTGCTAGGACTTATTATCAATAGTGGACTTAACCCAATCTTCTTCAACCAAAACATATTTAATTGCCATTCTAAAATAGGTATAGGCGATGTGTAACTTACCATCTAAGCCTTGTTTGATACTTGGATATGAAAACTCTCGATTAAGATTGTCTTTAGAATTATTTGACATACAGTAACCATCACCTTCATCCAAATTTCGAATATAGGGCCATGTTTTACCATTATCAGTGGAAATTGCTAACGACATAGGCGCTCGAGGAGCACCCCAGAAAGCATTTTTTTGCCCATCAAGAATTTTTGCTTCTTCTTTATGTGCACTGCTTTCATCTTCTATTTCATCATAAAGAGATACACGCCTTTCTTTGGCATCTTTGGCACTTGAGTTATTAAATACTAGGGCAATATGACCATTATCTAATACTGTGGCTTGAATTGATGAATTATTATTAGGTAATATGGTAGCAACAGGATTGGTCCACGTATAACCACCATCTGTTGATCTACTTTCATAAATATGATCAGCCCAGCGACTACGAAAAATAGCATACAAAGAGTTATCTTTTAGCATTAAGATATTCATATGCACACAGCCTAGACTTTCAGGGACATCAATATTTGACCATGTTTTACCTTTATCTTTAGAAATCATCACACCGCTAGTGTCATAACTTCCAACCCACTTTTCACCCGGTTTTGCAATACAGTAAAAAACTGGCAATAACCAATCCCCGTTTGGCATAACTGTAATAGGCTGGCGAATAAAAATACCTTTATTGGGGTCTTCCAATAATGTTTCAATCGGCCCCCAGGTTTCTCCATAATCTAGTGATTTTCGATAACGGACAATCGCAGTATCTTGGTTTCCTGAAATTTGCGCAGTATATAAAATCCATAAAACATTATCGGGATCTAAAAAGAATAATGGGTTTTGTTCAGATCGTGTTGGATCGTCCGAAAGTTTAACTGCTTTTGTCCATGTATCACTCCCTTTTTTTAATCTAGAATAATATGCAGAAATGTCAGGAATCCCTTCTTGTGTTCCACCAAACCATGTGCAAAGTAGATCACCATTTGGCAATTGCAACAAATTTGCTGCATGATTTTGCACACATTCGGTCGGCAAATATGCATCAACACGTTGTGAATCATCAGTATTTTTACATAATCGGCCCGAACAATCTAATGTTACTTTTGTCATTCCTTTATCTCCTTATAAATTATCCGCTTTAACTTTAGTTTTTACAAAAGGACTGATTAGCACTTTGTCTAATAACATAATTAATGCCGGTGAAATTAATGCTACATACATGTTATTAATACCAAATGGGTCACCGCAGTAGAACCAAAGAGACGTTATAATTGCAGCACCAACTAAAGCCATATTTGCAGCTCGTGTACTATTTAAAAATGGTAGATAGAAGGCTATCATTGCTACAATGGTAATTGATAAACGAATTGCTCTTGTGAAGAATGATAATTTCAAAACTTCAGGAAAAGCAAGTACAAGTAATAATGGAGCAAAACCAACAATAACCGAAATAATTTTTGTTGCTTTAAATTCTTTTTCTGCTGTTGGTTTACAGTAAGGAACATAGAAATCTTTAACAATTAAAGAAGCTATTGCTAATGCCACTGTACTAACACTGATAAAAATTGAAGCAACTAATGATGTAGTAATAATGCCTGCCATGAAAGGGTTCATATCTTGAATAAATACAGGTAGTGCATATAAACTTTTAATGTCAGGATGTAGGAATTTTGCACAAACACCAATAACAGCTATTGCTATCGCAATTGGTAAGCAGAAAAAGAAAGCATACCAACAAGCTCTTTTAGCTGATCTTGCATCTTTAGTTGATGATATAGCTTGAATAACAAATTGCGTACAGAATATTGAGCCTATAGTACCGATTAACCAGGCAAAAATCGTACTAGCGCCGATTGAACCATCCCAAGTCCAATAATGAGGCGGCATTTGTTCAATCATAGGACCAAAACCACCAGTAAGATAAAGCGCTGTTCCTAAAATAAATAACACACCAAAATACTTAACTGCGCTATGAATAATTGTTACATAAGCAACACCTTTCAAGCCACCAAAAGCGAAATAAAATGTACTCACCACAGCAGTAATAAAGGCGGCAACGGGTAAAGAAATTTGAAGTACAGTAGAAATAGCTGCTGCACCACTAATATAATTTCCGACATTTACCAGTATTAATGCGTAAATCATTATAAGCGAAATTAGATTCTTAGTTGAATTACCATATTTTTGAGCGATAGCACCAGAAATTGTAATTTCCCCTGTGTTATAAATTTTTTTAACTAATATCAAACCAAATAGAGGAAAACCTATTGCTGCACCTATAACTGACCATGATGCTGCAATACCATTATCAAACGCGGACTGAGCCGTACCTATAGTTGACTTCGCACCAATATACTCAGTCATCAATAAAATACCAACGACAATTGCAGGTACAGCTCGAGAACCTTCCATAAAGTCACTATTATTTTTACTTCTTAAAAAATAAGTCATCCATGAGGTAGCTAAAATATAAAGAACTACAATACTAATTATTATTATCGTGTCAATCGTTCCAAAATAATGCATAAATCACCTTTCATGTTTAATATAATTACAAACTAAGTATTTGTTATAATTCTTTAATAATATTTTTAATTGTGGCTATATGTTCACCCGTGAACAAAATTGGATAACGACTTACACCAACATCTTCGCCCATTAAAGTTAATGCTTTCTTAACAGCTGCTGGTGAAAATACTGTTGCATACAAATTTTTTCTTAAATCCCCAACCGCATCTTGAGCTGCTTTAGATTTAGCCAGATCACCTTTTTTAAAATTTTTCCAGATGGCATTAATATAACCTGGTGCAACATTTGCTAACCCTGAAATTGATCCAACTGCACCACCAATAAAACCCTGATAAATAAGCGAATCTGGCCCTGTTAATACATCAAAACCATCAATTTTATTAGCGACATCTAGGAATGCTTGTAAGCTTTCTGCACTACCTGCACTATCTTTAATCCCTAAAATATTAGGATGTTCAGCTAGTTTGGCAGCGGTTTCTGGTTGAATTGTGTTACCGGTTCTTGCGGGGATATTGTATAAAAAGACTGGAACAGTAAGAGCGTCAGCAATAGCCGTATAGTGATAAATTAGCTCCTCTTGTTTAACGGGTATAAAATAAGGTGCTATGACTGATACCGCATCAACGCCTAATTTCTCAATCTCTTTACCTAATTTGATTGTTTCACGTGTCGAGATTTCTCCAATATGAGCCATAACAGGCGATCTCCCTGCTACTTCATCAACACAAACTTCAGTCACTTTAATTTTTTCTTGAGTACTTAATACAAAAAACTCACCATTAGTACCATTGCAAAAAACACTGTTTCCATTTGTTAGTTGACGTTGGACTTGTTTACGCATCCGTTTTGGACAAAAATCACCATTGTCATCAAAGGTGGTAACAATAGCGGTTAAAATTCCTTCTATTTTTTTTCTCATTATATTTACTCCTGCTAACCAAGTTTTTTATAAAAGCGATCGATAAATAGCTAATACATCTTGTTTGGAAACTTGCTTTGGTACGTTATTCATTAAACGTTTCACATCAAGAGCTGCATCAACTAGATAATGTAGATCGTCTGATGAGATATTGAGTTCCTGTAATTTGCAAGGCAATGCTAAGCGTTTTACTAGTTCTCTAAAGTAGTTAACTAAAGCATGTGATTTTTCTTCTGCTGTTAAGGTTAGAACGGCATCAGGTAAAAGATCATAAGCTTGAGCGAATTTATCAACTACTGCATCACGAACAAATTCCATACAAGGAACAAGTAAAATGGCATTAGCAACACCATGAGGAATATGGTATTTACCGCCAAGTGGGTAAGACATTGCATGAACTAAATGAGTACCTGCATGAGCAATCGCAGCTCCACCATAATAAGACGCCCATAACATATTCAGTTTTGTTTCTATATTGGTTTTATCATTAACTGATTTTTCGAGAGAATTAAATAATTTTTGCATACCGATTAAGGCATAATTGTCACCTATAGGATTAGAAATATTGGCTGTAAAGCACTCTATTAGATGGCATAATGCATCTATACCTGTTGAGGCAGCAATATGATTTGGCATTGACGTTGTTAATTCAGGTACTAAACAGACATAATCAGGTAACATAACAGGAGAAATTATCCCTTGTTTTGTATCTTTTTCTGGAATAGCTAAAATAGCATTAGGAGTTGCTTCCGAACCTGTTCCAGCTGTAGTGGGAATCAATATAGAAGTACAACGCCTAGTTGGTTTTTGCCCATCTAATAACTGTTCAAGTGTAATGTTTGAATCTTTGATACATAAAACAGAAATCAATTTAGCCACATCAAGTACACTTCCACCACCGACACCAATTACAAGATCTGCATTAGAAACTTTCATTTTATTTAATAAATTAGTGACATCATGATGACTTGGTTCTGGTGGGATATCATCAACTATGGTTACTAAAGCGACATTTTCTTGCACTTTTTTGATAAGTTCTTTTGTTACGGATAAATTAATAATATTTTGATCTGTTATAAACAGAACATGTTTACGATCTTTCAATAAAAAATAGAGATCTTTTAAAACTCCTTGCCCACTAAGAATTGTGCTATTTATATGCATAATTATCCCCACCCCAAAAAATGAAAACTATAAATCAAATTGATCTAATTTAATCATTAAATATTAATTTATGTTTGAATTATGAGCAAGAAAAATGTAAAAAAATATGACAAAGATCACATTATGATTATTTT
The DNA here is from genome assembly GCF_026536145.1 of Gilliamella sp. B3464. Taxonomy (NCBI): domain Bacteria; kingdom Pseudomonadati; phylum Pseudomonadota; class Gammaproteobacteria; order Orbales; family Orbaceae; genus Gilliamella; species Gilliamella sp. B3464. The sequence continues at coordinate 154,975 of NZ_JAFNOQ010000002.1, forward strand.
GATTTTTTTTAATCATATTGACTATTATTTTTAATCAAGAATATGTATAATCAACAGAATAAAAGGAATTATTTATGATCAAGGGATCTTAATGATTAAATTAATTATTGCTGATGACTTCACTGGTTCTAACGACGCAGGTGTACAATTAGTAAATAAAGGATTAGTAGTTAATGTAGTTTTCGATTGGGAAAAAGCCAACTTATCGAAAAAATATGGTATTCAAGAAATTAAAAACGACAATCACGAAGTTATGGTCGTGAATACTGAAAGTCGAGCCGTATCAAATGAAGAAGCAAAAAAAAGAATACAAACTGTTATAACAAATAATCCTAATTTAAAACAGATTTATAAAAAAATTGATTCTACTTTACGGGGAAATATTGGTACTGAAATAGCCGCACTACTGGATAATATTAAAAATAAAGTTGCACTGGTTATACCCGCATTTCCCAATATGAATCGTACGACAATAAATGGCAATTGTTACATAAATGGAATCGAGTTAGTTAAAACCGAATTTGCAAGTGATCCTAAAACGCCTATTTACTCATCAAACATAAAAGCTTGTATTGAACAACAAACCAATCACTCATGTGACGAGATCTATTTAGACAAAGTAAGAAGTGGTGTTTTAAAACAACATATTGAAAATGCGATCAATAACGAAAAAAAAATAATCGTTATTGATGCTGAAACAAATGATGATTTACAACATATTGTTGAACAAATTTTACCATTACAAGATAAGCTTTTATTAGTTGGATCGGCTGGGCTGATTGATTTTTTGCCTATACATCATCATGAAAAAAGGTCAACTAAACTAAAAAGCAGCACTCATCCATTGTTAGTCATAGCGGGGTCAATGAGTGAAAAAACACAACAACAAATAAACTATACAGCTAAACATAAAGATAATCTGATAATTTTTGATATTAATGTTGCAGATTTATTATCCAATATATCACTATCTAAATTATCCCAATTGGCCAAAGAGATTCAATCACAACTAGATTGTCAAAAACATTGCATAGTCAGAACCAGTTCTAATATCGCTGAACGTTATAAAGTTGAAGATTATTGTCAAGAATATAACTTAACTCGAGAACAACTTGGTGAACAAATTTGTCAATCTTTAGGTCTATTAGTCAAGCAACTACAGTTTGAAAATCTATTTTTGACTGGCGGCGATGTGGCTATAGCTGTAGCCAAGTCTTTAGGGGCAATAGGCTTTAGAATTGAAGGGCAAGTAAGCCTAGGTGTACCTTATGGTCAATTAATCAGTAACAAGCTTTTGTCATATCGAGTATTTACCAAAGCTGGAGGCTTTGGTTCGAACGATATATTTTTAAGAACATTAGAATTTATTTAAAGGAGAAATACGATGTCAAAGATCGTAGCGATAACAATGGGCGATCCAGCTGGTATTGGACCAGAAATTATTGTAAAAGCTTTACAATCAGAAGTACTTAAAAATATACATTCTGTTGTAGTCGGTTCTGCGGATGTCCTAAAAAAACAATTAAAAATGGGATTATTTACTAATGTAAAAATTAATGTAATTGAACAGGTTAGTAATGCAATTTTTCAACCTAATATTATTAATGTTATTGATATTAAATTGGACGATATTGATACTTTAAAACCTGGAATCATTCAACCCCAAGCTGGTGATTTGGCTTATCGTTGCGTAAAAAAGGCGACAGAACTTGCTTTGAATGGTGAAGTATCAAGTATTGCGACTGCACCACTTAATAAAGAGGCCTTACATTCTGCTGGGCATATGTATCCAGGACACACCGAATTATTAGCAAAATTAACCGATAGCAAAGATGTAGCAATGGTGCTTTACACCGATTCACTTAAAGTCATCCATGTCACAACTCATATTTCATTACGTAAATTTTTAGATACCTTAAGTAGTGAACGTATTGAAAAAGTCATTAAAATTGCTAATGATTTCCTTACAAAAATTGGGATTAAACACCCTAAAATTGCCGTTGCAGGCGTTAATCCTCATGCTGGTGAGCATGGTTTATTTGGTGATGAAGAGATTAAAATTGTTACGCCCGCTATCGAAAAAATGCGTCAATGTGGAATTGATGCCATTGGCCCCTGTGCTCCAGATACCGTATTTTTACAAGCACATCAAGGCAAATTTGATATGGTCGTTGCCATGTATCACGATCAAGGTCATATTCCACTTAAGTTATTAGGATTTTATGATGGTGTAAATATTGCCGCTGGTTTACCGTTCATTCGCACATCCGCTGACCACGGAACCGCCTATGATATTGCTTGGCAAGGTGTTGCAAAACCAGATAGTATGATAGAATCGATTCGATTAGCGGAACTGTTATCTAAGTAAAAAATAGAAGGAGAAATTTTCAGTGGGAAAATACAATCGACTTGAGCAAATCATGGACTACTTAAAAATTCATAATCTGGTGACAGTCGAAGAGTTAGTTATCGCAACTGAAGCCTCTCCTGCTACTATTCGACGCGATTTAATCAAATTAGATCAACAAGGTGTCATTAGTCGAACACATGGGGGCGTAACACTAAACCGTTTTATTCCTAGTCAACCAACTACTTTTGAAAAAATCCATAAAAATTTTAACGAAAAACAACTTATAGCAGATGTAGCTGCAAAGCTAATAAAACCTGGTGACTCAATCGCTCTTGATGCCGGAACAACGACATTAGAAATAGCAAAAAGAATTACGCAAATGCCAGTTAGGGTCATTACATCTGACTTACATATTGCGCTATTTTTGTCTGAATTTAAACAAATTGAAGTCACAATAATTGGTGGCAAAATTGATGACAGTAGCCAATCTTGCATCGGTGAACATGGTCGCTCCTTGTTATTACAAATTAATCCTGATATATCCTTTGTTAGTTGTAACTCTTGGAGCCTAAGTAAAGGTGTAACAGCACCAACTGAAGATAAAGCACTAATTAAAGCCAGCTTTGCTGAAAAAGCAGATAAAGTTGTTCTTGCTGCAGATAGTAGTAAATATAATTCTTACTCTTTATTTACGTCTATACCACTAAACCGCTTTACTGACATTATTACTGATAATCATCTTGATATAGAATCCGTACAAGCTCTTAAAAATCAAACATTTAAATTACATATTGCAAAATAGTCTATTCCACTAATAAAAGATCACCAATGAAAAAACTTTATTTGTAGTATTAGCTTCAGTAAAAAATTATCCCCTATTTACTATATTTGCGCCGGCATTAATTATATATATTTTATTAAACTTATCTTTCATGTAAATTGAAAGGTGACGTATAGTGTAGATGATTAATCATAAATATTTTTAGATGTCTGTTTGTACAATATGTTGTTGCTAACTCGCATAACATCTTCATTTTATAAATCGCTTTAGCTTCCTATTATTTCATTTTCGACAAAAAAGTAAGCAATCTCTCTTTCGGCTGATGCTGCTGAATCCGAACCATGTACTGCATTTTCAGTCACACTGTCAGCAAAATCTGCTCGCAACGTGCCCGCAGCCGCTTTAGATAAATCGGTTGGCCCCATCAATTCACGATAACGTTTAATTGCATTTTCACCTTCAAGCACTTGCACAACAATTGCACCAGATGTCATAAATTTTACTAAATTGTCAAAAAACGGTTTACCTTGATGTTCAGCATAAAAGCCCGCCGCTTGTTCTTGTGTTAATTTCAACATTTTTAATGCAATGATATTCAATTTTGCTTGTGATATACGCGTTTCAATCTCACCAATTATCTGTTTACGAACTGCATTTGGCTTGATAATTGATAAAGTTCGTTCTATAGCCATAAGTTAATCCTCATTAATTGAAGCTAAATTTGACACGTGCAATTTGACCACTTTCATCTAACAATAATAAAAAGTGTTCACCTTTTTGTGATAAAGTGACTGCAACTTTATCACTATCCAACGAATGTGCAATAAGATTGCCATCTAAAAACCACCATTTTTCTCCATATCCCCCCTCTGGTGTTAAATCAACGGTGACTTGATTGTTGCCGGGCAATGCCCTAAGCAATTGTTTATCATTTAGTCCAACAATATTGAGTGACATAAAAACATCTTGCCCCATTACCGGACAACGTTTATCAATTGGTGGCAATAAAGCCCGTCTTTTCTCTTTGGTTAATAGAAAGTTTTCTAAGGATACTGGCCATAGCGCGACTTGTTTTTTTTGCGCGCCAGGGCAATCCGCCGCGACACGCTCACCTTGTTCATTAACCCAAATCGTTATCGAACCAGAACGATAAATATTATTTTTTAACTCACTATAGGTGCTTAATGTTGGTGGAACCATATTATTCAATACCCATGCTGTTTTTTGGCGGTGACAGTTTGCATCTGACTCAGGAAGCGGTTGCCCTAATGGCCAACAAATTTTTATAGATGATACTGATTCTGGTTTTGGATAAGCAATAAGTGGACGATTTAAACGGTTTTCTCGGTTTAATAAAATAGAATTAACATGTTGTAAAATTGGCATTGCAGAGATTGAACCATATTGCCCCACAACAGGTGTTCCATCAGGCCGCCCTACCCAAACGCCAATTAAATACCGTGGATTGATACCTATCGCCCAAGCATCACGATAGCCATAACTGGTTCCGGTTTTATAAGCTAATAAATTATTATTAATTAGCATTTGTCTTGTTATCCAAGCGCTACCATCTGAAATAAGGGGTTTAGTAATTAATGGCGCTTGTTGAGTAAAGCGCAAAGGACTCACCTCACCATGCCTTGCAAATGCACTATAAGCGCTGACAAGATTATCCATTCTTACAGAAGCGCCACCTAATATATAAGAGATATTCGGTTCATTTGCTATGGACGATAACGGTAAACCGATGCCAGCCAATTTACCGGCAAATCGTTTTGGCCCATATAACTCAATTAATTGTACCGCGGGTAAGTTTAATGATTTACTTAACGCATCCGATGCGCTAACCGGGCCATTAAATCCCTCATCAAAATTAGTGGGTCGATAATCAGTGGTAATACGTGGAACATCTTGGAGTAACGATTCTGAATGAATCATACCATCATCAATGGCAAAAGCATAAATGAAGGGTTTTAGTGTAGAGCCAGGCGATCTTAACGCACTAATCATATCCACTTGGCCAAAGCGCTCTTTGTCATTAAAATCAGCTGAACCGATATACGCTTTAACTGTCATATCAGTATGATCGACAACCAAAATAGCCAATGATGTTTTAGGCGGTAGTTGTGAGGCTCGATTGATGGCTAAATCTTCTAAATTATATTGAAGCGAAGCATCAATAGTGGAATGAATAATATCCTCATTCGGATATTTCTGTTTTAGACGATAAGCCAATAAAGGCGCCAACTGCGGTGCTTTTCGTGGATAGACCCAAACTTCGTCACGTCGGACTTGATCGATCAAATCATTAGGCCACACCTTATATTGCGCCAATCTATCTAATACTTTATCGCGAGCTTGCTTCGCTCTTTCAGGAAATCGATCAGGCCTCAATCGACTGGGCGCTTGAGGTAATACGGCTAATAATACAGCTTCACTTCTTGTTAACGCTTTGGGATGTTTACCAAAATAGGACCAGCTTGCTGCGCCAATACCCTCTATTGTGCCACCATAAGGAGCATGATTAATATATAAAGTTAAAATCTCCTTTTTACTATAATGTAATTCAAGTTGCAGGGTTCGAAAAAGCTGTTTTAGCTTACCGAGCAGTGTTCGATCATGTGGATATAATAATCTCGCCACTTGCATAGAGAGAGTACTGCCTCCGGAAATGATTCGATCATTAGCTATATTTTGCCAAGCTGCACGAACTAAAGAAACCGGATTGATACCGATATGATCGTAAAAATAACGATCTTCATAATTTAATAAAACGTCAAGATAATAGTCGGGCACTTCATCAAGGTTGACCGAATAACGCCAAACACCATTTTGGTCTGCAAATCGCCATAAGGGTGTTTCATCTTCAGCAACAACCGTTTGCGTAGTTTTATTTTGGGAAATAGATAATGGAAAAAGAGAATCAGCAATCAAAAAACTACCGACTAATAAAACCAATAATATCAATACAAATTTGAATAATTTATAGAAGTGTTTTTTCATTATCGTTGTTATGTGACCTTGCTAAATATACTTACAAATAAAAATTCCGCCAAATACTTTGGCGGAATAATCAGTTAAGTTTATTGATATTTGATTAATTTTGTTCCTTTTTCGGATTTGAAATTGTCATCAAATCAGGTGATTGTCCTATCGCAAAACGATCTGGACGATACATAGATTCAACATAGGGATAAGGAATCATATAATCGCCTGGCGTTACCGCTCTAACTAAATAAACGATACGTTTACGATAGGTATCACGCGCTACATATGTTTGCAGATTAACGGCGGCAACATATCTATCATCTCGATATTCTTGATATTTAATATCACTAATATCCTCACCTTTCATTAAATCAGCTATAGCAGGAATTGATGATAAATTTACGCTACTATTAGAAAGATTTTGATTTTCAAGTTCTAAACCTGCTGGTAAAAAATCAACAATCAATGCATCATTAACCGGTTTTTTAGCCGTTACATCTAGAACTACAACCATCATTGAACCAACCTCTAAAGTTGTTGGTGATATGTTATTACCCTGCAAATCGTAATAGCGTCGACTGATATTAAAGAAATCATCAGGTGACGTTGGTGCTGGTGCTATTTTGGAATAACCAGTAACAGAAAACTTAATATAAAGTGGTTCACCCGATTCTACATTATTAATCGTTAACCCTTGAGCTAACCCATCATAATCATAAGCGTGTGAAAAGGCCGAAGTCACTTCATTAACTTTACCATTTATCGACACGTTGAATTTATGACCAGTGCTATGTTGTTCTAATGACCAACCAGCAATAAACAATGCGTTTAGCTCTTGTGTTGAAAAATAGCGTTTATCATTTAATAACGCCGATAGATTAAATAAATAACTAGCTTGATTATTTTGAGCCATATTGTTATCTAACAGTAAAGAGAGTATTAATGCTCTATCACGTATTTCACTGCCGTAATTACCTAACCAGTTATTATTATACTGATATGGCGTGCTGAAAATTAATGGTATTAATTGTTCATAGATAGGTTGATAACCATTCAATTTTGCAGCAACTGCTAATTGCGCTAAAGGTAGTGGTGAATAGATAAATGATTTATCACTATTAATTTTGTCTGATAAATAATTTATCTCGTTACGCATTGCTGAGGTAATTTTATTTTGTTTAGTTAGCACCATTAATGCATAAGCTTTAATTGACAACTTAGTAAACTCAAGATTACGCGAATCTCCATAATAATTAAGATTATTAAATGCAGATGCATCATAAATATATTGACCTATGCGCGTCATTGCTAAATCAAGCGCTTTATCACTAACTTGATAACCCCGTTCTTTAGCTTGCAATAAGAAGTCAGTTGCATACACAGTCAACCAATGCTCTTCTTCGTTATGGCTATTCCATAAACCGAAGCTGCCGTTACTGCGTTGCATTGATAAGATACGTGAAATACCCAATTGTACTTTTTCACGACGTTTATCATCAGCATCGGTTTGAATGCCTAACTCTGCAAGTTGTTCACTATTGGCATATAGCGATGGGAATAAACCACTGGTTGTTTGTTCCAAACAACCGTAAGGATATGCAAATAATGCTTTGATATATTGAGCAATATTCAAGGGTGGTTGATTAGAGATAACCAACTGCCCAGCAACAGTGTTATCAATTAATCCCGTTAATGCTTGGTCTGGTAATTGCCAACTTTCATTGGCATTTAATGCTGCTACATAAGATCGCGTTGTACCAGCATAGGCTGGTCTTACGCCAATTGACCATGAACGTTCAATGTTAACCTCTGAATTACCTTCGAGTAAAATACCTTTGACCGCTATCGTCACTGAACCTGCACCATAACCATAATCCGCAATTACAGGAATTTGAATAATCTCTTTTTGTTTACTATCAAGTTTAACCGATATCGTTTGTGCTTCATTTTGCTTAATCAAACCCGCGGTTGATACTTCAATTTGCATAGTTTGTGTGCTATCAGTCAAATTATGCACATCTAACGCTAATACAGCGCGATCACCACCAGATAAAAATCGCGGCGTAGATAATTCAACCACAACCGGCGCGGCAACCTTCATTTTTTTATCCGCCTTACCAAAACGGTTATCATCCCATGCTTGCGCCATTATTCGTAGTTCACCATTAAAATTAGGTAAAGGTAAATTAATCTCACCTTCACCTTCGTCATTTAACTCAATGGTATTGAGTTGTTGTGCAACAATTTGAACGTCATTTGACGGTTTTTTCCCGCCAGCGCCCATCGCATCACCACCGAAGCTCATGTTAACATTACGGCCGGTAGCTTCAATTAATTTGCCATAGACATCATAAATATCGACATTATAACGTTTACGCCCTAAGAACCCAGCATAAGGATCGGGGGTGACATAATCAGTAATATTTAACACGCCAGAATCAACTGCTGAAACCAATACAGTCACTTTTTTATCTTTCTGGATAGATGATGGATCCATTTTAATTTTAATCGGCACAACGCTTTCTGGTTGTACTTGTACGGGTGCATCAATTGAAAAATTTAATTGACGATTAGCCGTATCAATCGGTAAATAAAGCAAACCAATTGCGCGTTTGACAGTTTGCACTGAAGCGTCCGTCGACGGGCGAACAATCATGGCACTAATGTAAATATCATGTCGTCCCCATTTTTCAATAGGAATGTCGACATCTAAACCTTCTTCACCCACTGTAATGGCTTTTTTCCAAATGGTGCCATCGTTGGTTTCAAGAGAAATATAGCCAGACCCTGCGACAGGTGCTTGGACATTAACTTTAGCGACATCGCCTGGATTGTAAGATGGCTTATCAATACTTAACTTAACTTGGTCTGGACGTACCGATTTAGTACCTTGAGTATTATCCTCCCAGTCATAACCAGACCAGAATCGAAAACTTGTTACGACTTGAGTGTTAGTATCGACAACTTCAACACGGTAAGACCCATAATCGGTTGGTTGATAGGCTATTTTTGTGGTACTGCCTGGCTCAATCGATAACTGATCTTCCGAAACGACAAACTCCTTGGAGTTGTAACTTTGGCTCCAGCCATCTACATCTGACCACACCCAATAATAATTATAACGCTCACGAATCAGTCTAGCTTTTAATGAATTTGTACCTAATTTTTCACCATGCGTATCAACGTAAGCGATTTCGAATTCAGCATTACTATTTATGTCTACAGTAGGACGCTGTAAATAATTATCGCTATTCCAATCATAATAAGGCGAGTCTTCAAATAATGCTCGAATTGCCGGCATTTTAGGTGCTGGCCAAATAGTTTGCGTTGCATAACGTGTAACCGGCCTACCGCCAGAATCTAGCAAACTAGCTTGTAAAACAACTTTGACAGGCGATTGCGTTTCGGACCAATAAACTTTCTTCACATCAATTTGAGTTAAGCCATCGTTATCTAACTCCAACCCTAAAGAATCTAGATCCTCATATAGATTATCATCAGTAACTGGACCAATTTTAAAATCAGCTAATCCAGCAATAGTGTCGGCTTTCTTTAAATAAAGATTCGCATCTAAGCGATTACCGGATGCAGGTGCGCCATATAAATACCAACCTTTGATATCAAAGGAAACATCTTCATCCTTTAGAATTGGCTCATCAGATACACTGTGAATTTCCATTGCCATACGTTCTGGCAAAAACTCTTCTACTTTGAAGTTCCATTGGCGAAAGTTATCATCACCTAAATTAAAACGAATTGTCCAATTACCTGTTGCGGCATCATCGGGAATAACAAACTGTTGTTGATATAAACCATTGGTATCTGCACGACTTTTTAAATGGAAAGTTTCAACAACTCGACCATTAGTCGATATCACCTCAGCGATGATGGGTTGTTCAGGTAATGGCTGACCATCTGCGTCGCGTAATAGTGCATTGAAATAGACGGTTTCTTTTGGACGATAAAGATCACGAGGGCCAAAAACAAACAATTGTTTTTGATAAAACGGCGTACCAGATAGATTGAAATCCGTTAAATTGAGTGCGTTTCGATCAATCGTCACAAATGAGGTTTGCTGGCCATCAGTAGCCGTCAATATGTTATAGGCAGAGCTTTTTGTTTTGGTAAATTCAGCATAACCATCTTTATCTGTTGTTGCTGTCAGGTTTTTACATGTTTTGTTACTATTTTCGGTTTGGCATAGCAGTGATAAATTAATATTGGCCAGTGGTTTACCGTTATCTAAACCATGAGCCATTACCGCTAATTTACCATTTTTATAGTGATGAAGTGAAACCCCAATATTACTTATTGAAAATATTGTTGCTGAGTTATATTCATTATAAGTTCCTGCTTGATTAATTACCGCAATATAAACCCCTTCTTGATTGAGTTTAGTAATGTTAGAAAGGTTAACGATAATGGTTTCTTGAGCATTCGGTTTAGGATTAAGATCAAATCTTGAGGAATAAACTAAGTCAGTAAATTCGCTCATTTCTTGCGAACGCCAAATGGATAACATATTAATAAAGCCATAATTATCGATCAAACTGGATAATTTTTCTGGCTTAATTTTGAAAAAGTTTATATCAACTTTGTCAACATTGAGCGTGGTAATAGGTAACCCACTCATCGATTTACTTGGTAATAATAATCCAGTACTTGCAAAGCCGACTGTTGGCTTACGGTCTTGAGTGGTTATCTCGGTTTGATAAACTTCGGGTAAATGACTATCATTAATAGCTGATAACATTTTATCAATAGTTAAAACTAATTTACGATCTGGTTGAAGATAACGAAGTTTTAATTCAAGGCCATTATCAGACAACTCCCAAGCGCCATCAACCACACCACTCTCTTTGTCAACCAATCTCAATAAATTTGAAAAATTCAATTTTGGATTGATAGGAACAGAAAACGTCACAACTAAAGTACTTGTACCATCAATAATAACTTCTGAACTATCGATAACTTTTAGGCTTTTACCTTTATATTTTTCAATTAATTCAGGTGTTGGATTAAACGAACTATGAGATTGCGAATTACCATTCGAATTATGCGTAGTATTATCTGTAATTAATTCCGTTTTATTAGTACTTTCTAAATCGACAGTTTTCTCTTTTTGATCGTCACAAGCACATAACGTCAAAAACAAACCTAACACAGCCAACTGTTTTATCAATCTCATTTTTTCATCTAATCCTTACTATTACAGGTAAATATACTTGTTATTTTATTGTCAATATTATGTCCTATTGCATAAACATTAGCAAAGAATCTTTATCAAGATTTTTAGCCGATCTTGAGATAAATAAATTTTTTAAATTAGTAAAAAAATTGGCAGAACGAGGTTATTGAAGGAGGATTATGACATTTAGAACTTATCATGAGGCCAATAAGCTCTAAATATCTATATTTTCTAATATTATTCGATAATTAATAGCTGATTTACGATGTTTTGATAATTAATTTTTTTAAGATAAAGTTCAAAATAATGCCATAAAGCGGTAAAAAGAATAAGCCACAGATAATAATTTTAAAACTATAATCGATAGCGGCAATTTCAACCCAATGCGTTGCCATAAACTCATCGCTCGTTTTATAAAATGCGATCGCAAAAAAGACAATCGTATCAATACCATTACCTAATACAGCTGATGCCGAAGGTGCTACCCACCATGCTCTATTTTTACGTAAATAATTAAACACAGTAATATCCATCAATTGCCCAACTAAATAAGCGGCAAAACTGGCTAAGGCAATACGGAAAACAAAACTGTTAAAATCAGACAAAGCTGAAAATCCCATCCAATGCCCTTCAAAAAATACAACCGAAATGGAATAAGAGAACAGTAATGCCGGTATCATAACAACAAAGATAATTTTTCTGGCAAGACTAGCACCAAATACCCGAATGGTTAAATCGGTAGTCAGAAAGATAAATGGAAAGGTAAAAGCCCCCCAAGTGGTATGAAACCCGAAGATATCAAACGGGATTTGCACCAAATAATTACTTGAAGCAATAACCAAAATATGAAAAAACGAAAGCCAGCCAAGGGCTTTCATTTGTTGCGTGTGAGTAAATTTGCTTGTTTGCTCTGAATGCGTGTTCAGATACATAAATTTTCCTTTTTTATGGGGTGAGTGAACCCAGTATGACAATTAATTTGAATGATTAAGGTATTGGTTTAAACCTTTCTCGCGAAGAATGCAGCTAGGACACTTACCGCATCCACCCTCTACGCCATAATAGCAAGTATGGGTATGGTTTCGGATATAATCCAAATAACCCAGCTTATCGGCCATTTCCCATGTTTGCACTTTGGTAAGATACATTAAAGGCGTTTTAATATTAAAAGCGTAATCCATAGCTAAATTCATTGACACATTCATCGATTTGATAAAGATATCTCGACAGTCCGGATAACCACTAAAATCAGTTTCACATACGCCAATAATAATATCTTTAATACCTTGTTGTTTGGCATAACAGCCTGCTAACAATAAAAATAGCATATTGCGCCCATCAACAAAGGTATTAGGATAATCCCCATCTTTGGCAGCTTTAATTTCCTGCGCGTCATCAATCAACGCATTATTGGTCGTTTGTTTGATCACTGAAGTGTCGATGACGGTTTGTTTCACACCAAGATCGTCAGCAATCCATTTCGCTTTTTCAAGTTCAATGGCATGTCGTTGACCATATTGAAAACTAATGGTTTCGACGTTTTCACGTCCATAATCTGCAATGGCTTGCAGTAAACAGGTGGTAGAATCTTGCCCACCAGAAAATATCACTAGTGCTTTACGATTTTGCATTTTTAACTGTTCCGATTTGATTTTTTCGACAAAAATTAGCGATTATCAACTTTTTCAGGATAAAGATCGTGATTAGCCAAACGGTTCATCGCTATCTGCTCCCAATTGGTGCCAGCTTTACCATAATTGGCATAAGGATCGATAGAGATACCACCGCGCGGTGTAAATTTTCCCCAAACCTCAATATATTTAGGATCCATTAACTTAATCAGATCTTTCATGATGATATTAATGCAATCTTCATGATAATCGCCATGATTACGAAAACTAAATAGATACAGTTTGAGTGATTTACTCTCCACCATCTTAATATTTGGTACATACGAAATATAAATCGTAGCAAAATCCGGTTGACCGGTTATCGGACAAAGACTGGTAAATTCCGGGCAGTTAAATTTAACAAAATAATCATTACCAGGATGTTTATTATCGAAGGTTTCTAAAATATTTGGACAATAGTCTGTTGGATAGCGAACTGATTGGTCGCCAAGTAGTGTAATTTTGCTCATTAAATTTTCCTTAGTTTTTTAGCGTGGGAGGTTCACGAACCACGTAGTAAGGCGCACACCTTACTATTTTTGATGGCAAAAGTCTAGGATAATAGCTGTCTAACGTGATGTTAAAAACGCTATCAATATTAAAATTGATAGCGTGAAGATAAAAAATAAGTAGGTTAGCAATTCATCTATTTAATTGTTACTTGTTGATAATAATCAGCAAGTTTTTGTTTAGCGTCCGCTAATTCTTGTTCGGCTTTTTGTACTTTTGCTTTTAACTTATCAATTTTTTCTTGATCGAACTTTTTACTATTTTTAGCGTATTTTTCAGTCTTTTGAGCTAATTCGTTTTTTCTTTCAGCAACTTTATCCGTTTTTTCGGCAATATCTTGCTTATATTTTGACTCTAAATCGGCATTACTACAATGCGTATTAACTTCATCAAGCGCTTTCTCAAGCCCGTTAATTTTATGGCTGTTATTATGGCTTTTAGCTTGTTCAATTTCGGCTTGAATAGCCTGCTTTTTGCTTTCACAAGTTAGCCCTTCAGATTGATGATTTTGCGCAAAGCTGTTCATTGAGCAGGTTGTGACCAAAGTCAACATACTTAATTTACTGACTAACTTTATTACTTTTTTCATATTCATTTCCCCAATTGTTTATTTTCTCAGTTGTATACAATCAACTTTATGATCTTTCCCTTTGGTTAGAATCAAACTTGCTCGTTCCCGTGTTGGCAAAATATTTTCGATCAAATTTAATTCATTAATTTCTCGCCAAAGGCGGTTAGCAATATTCACAGCTTCTTGTTCTGGCAACTGTGAATAATGGTGAAAATAGGAATTAGGATCACTAAATGCCCCAGCTCTAAATTTCAAAAATCGATTGACATACCAATCATGTAATAACGGTAATTGTGCATCGACATATATTGAAAAATCGACATAATCAGAAACAAATACCCGATTGTTAGCTTGAGTATAATTGACTAAACCTTGTAAAACATTTAATCCTTCAAGAATTAAAATGTCGGGACTGTCTATAATAATTTCTTCATTTTCGACAATGTCATAAACTAAATGCGAATAAACAGGGGCACTGACCTGTTTTTGCCCTGACTTAATGTCAGCAACAAAATTAATCAATTTTTTGATATCATAAGATTGTGGAAAGCCTTTTTTATTCATTATTCCACGTTGTTCAAGACATTTATTTGGATACAAAAATCCATCGGTTGTCACCAATGCAACTTTGCGATGTTCAGGCCAACGTGTCAAAAGCGCCTGTAATACTCGAGCAGTGGTGCTTTTACCGACAGCCACACTACCTGCGATACCAATAATATAAGGGATTTTCTGACTTTTACCTAAAAATTTTGATAACACAACCTGCCTAGAAAGGCTATTACTAATATAGTAATTAAGTAGTCGAGATAAAGGCAAATAGATTTCACTTACCTCATCCATCGATAAATCTTCATTAATTCCTTGTAACGAAGTTAATTCTTCGGAAGTTAAAGTCATTGGTACCGCATTACGCAAACTTGCCCACTCTTTACGGCTAAATTGCATATAAGGACTCAAATGATTCTTCATATTTTACTTTTCTCTTTGATGATTAATGCAAAAATAATCGGTTCAGATTATACATAATTCTTATTTTTTACAATCACAAATTAGCATTGATGCTTCATCGTAGCTATCTAAGTGAGTTACTGATAAAATATAAACGTAAAATTTAACTTGAATATAAAATTGAGATTATATGTTAAAAACTAAATCGAAGCTAAAACCCAAAAAAAGCCGTCAAGAAATAAATGAAGAGTCGCGTGAACTGAAACGCAAACGTAAACATAAAGGTTTACCGAGCGGTTCACGTTTTAATGGTCAAGATAATAATCAACATAAAAAATCATCCAATACCATTAAAGATCCGCGAATTGGTAGTAAAAAGCCAATTGCCTTAGTTGCGGATGATGCAACAAGCAAACCTGTTTTAGTCAAAGAGTCAAAACCAATAAAAAAACGCTTATCCCCTCAAGAAGAGTTAGAACAATTAGAAAATGATGCAAAATTAGAGCAACTACTTGATTTAGTCGAAAGTGATAGTAAATTAACCAAAGAGCAACAGTCATACCTTGATAGCAAACTAAACCGTATAGAAGAGCTGATGCAACAGCTTGGTTATAGTGATGATGATTTTGATGATGAACAAGATGAAGCGAAAGACGATATCGTCAATTTATTAAAACGTCATTAAAAATCGATTAAATGATCATAATCCGACGTGAATGTGATTATAAAGTATTTAAGTCATATCAATTAAAATACAGCGATTTTAATTGATATGACCTTAAAATCGGTATTGTTCAATACAAATCAGCTTAGATAAATAATGAGAACATAATGCCATTACTAATAATGCTTAGTTTATATTTTGGATTATTGATTTGTACGCTACTATTTTTAAAAAAAACCAATCGTATAAAAAATAGAACCAAAATCAAAACTAAACAAAAACCAATTAAAAAAAATCATGGAAATAGCAATGTTAGATGCCGAATTAAATAAAAATAATAATAAAATTCAAACGCAATTATGGGATCAAAGATTAATTGAAAAATATAATTATTCTGGTCCGAGATATACATCATACCCAACAGCGCTCGAATTTAATGAAAATTTTAATGACCAAGATTTTTTAGCGGCGGCCAATCGTTATCCCGATAGACCATTATCGCTTTATGTTCATATCCCTTTTTGCCATAAGCTTTGTTATTTTTGTGGTTGTAACAAACTAGTTACCCGCCAGACTCAAAAAGTTACTAAATATTTAGATATACTCGATATTGAAATTGAAAAGCGATCACAACTATTCAAAAACCGTATTGTCTCGCAAATGCATTGGGGCGGCGGTACCCCAACCTTTTTGACCAACGATGAAATTACCCGCCTGATTGTTTCGCTAAGAAAGCATTTCAATTTCGCGCAAAATGCTGAACTGTCAATTGAAATTGACCCACGGGAAATTACTCCTCAAACTATTGATCATCTTGCTAGCCTCGGATTTAATCGACTGAGTATGGGAATTCAAGATTTTAATCACGAAATTCAAAATTTAATTAATCGTGAACAAGATGAAAATCTAATCCGCTCATTAATTAAGCAAGCACGTAAAAATCATTTCCATTCAATTAGCTTGGATCTAATCTATGGATTACCTAAACAAACAGTAGAAAGTTTTACCGAAACCTTAAATAAGGTTATCGATATTTCACCAGATCGATTGAGTGTCTTTAATTATGCTCATCTTCCTAGTCGTTTTGCCGCTCAGCGAAAGATCAAAGATCAGGATTTACCTAACGCTAATCAAAAATTGCAGATTTTACAAACCTGTATCGAAAAATTAACCCAAGCTGGTTATCAATTTATCGGTATGGATCACTTTGCTAAACCCACTGATGAACTGGCAATCGCGCAGCAGCAAAATAAATTGCACCGCAATTTTCAAGGTTATACCACGCAAGGTGATGCTGATTTACTGGGACTTGGTGTATCGGCAATTAGCATGCTGGGTGATAGTTATGCGCAAAATCAAAAAGATCTAAAAATTTATCAAAACCAAGTTGAACAAACTGGCAATGGTTTATGGAAAGGCTTTAATTTAAATAATGATGATATTATTCGGCGTGATGTGATTAAACAGCTTATTTGTCATTTTTATTTAGACAAAAAACAAATAGAGCAAAAATTTACTATTCAGTTCGATGATTATTTTGCGCAAGACTTATCTTTACTCAAACCATTACAACAAGATGGTCTGGTCATGATTAGTGATGATACCATTGTTGTACAACCCAAAGGACATTTATTAATTCGTAATATATGTATGTGTTTTGATAGTTATATGCGCCGTATGGCAAGACAGCAACAATTCTCACGCGTGATCTAGTTCACTTTACTCACGCATGAATATTCGATTATCATTACTTATTAATGACTGGCTAAATAGACTTTAAATTTTGTCGTTTGTGCTATCACTTCTACACTCTTAAACGTGTCATTTAAAATCGTTTGATAGGGTAAAAATGAGTTTGCTACTATGCACAAATAACCATTCAATTTTAAATGTTTTTTGGCTTGGCTAATTAAAGCATTAACCGCAGTATAATCGGTCTGCTTGCCATCATGAAAAGGCGGATTTGATATAATCAAATGGTATTTATCATTCAAATTAGAAAAAACATCACTGGCAACAACACTGGCTGATAAATGATTACTCGCTAACGTTGCTTTGCTTGATTCTAATGCCGCACTATTAACGTCAGACAGTGTTAACGTAATATCAGGATATAATTTAGCAAGCACTGTTGCCAAAATACCCGAGCCACATCCGACATCTAAAACATGTCCTTTAACAATGTCTGCATGTTCCATCAATGCATTTAATAGCAATTCACTACCCGCATCTAACCCTTTTTGGCTAAATACGCCTGGTAAACTTTTCACTTCAATGTCGTGATTATCGATTGTTAAATGATAGCTCAACCACCATTTTTCAAACTCAAAGGCCAAACGATGATCGGCTTGAAAATGATATAAACTGCAACGTCTGGCACTATCTATTTTTTGGATGGAACCAAACTCATTTAACAAAGCTTCAACACTTTTAATCCCTGAGCGGTTTTCACCAACAATAAAAATATCACTCCCTTTAGCCATGTTATGTAATAAGTAAGACAACTGAAACTGCGCTTCACTTTTTGTTTTTGGCCAATAGTAGATGACCGTATCCATGTTTGTGTAAAAGGTAGAATCAGGTAGCAAAGCAAAAAGCGTTTCGACCTTATGGGTGTAATTTTTTAGTCGTAAATAGGTATGAAACTGAGAACAATGAATTTTGATGTTATGCGCCGAAAAACTTGCCGGATAACTGTCTTGAATATCGCCAGCAAAGATAACATTTTTATTGTTAAAGATACTCTCGTGTCGCTCTATTACTTGACTTGCTGGTGTAAAAGCAGATGTTGCCATATTACCTCAATGAAAAAACCTTTATAAATTTAGCCGTTGATTATACAATTAACGTCCCTTAATCTCTAACAAAAAAACACTTTCTTAATCATGACTGAACAAGATTGGTATTTAAAGCAATGTAA
Source organism: Gilliamella sp. B3464 (assembly GCF_026536145.1). Lineage (NCBI taxonomy): Bacteria > Pseudomonadati > Pseudomonadota > Gammaproteobacteria > Orbales > Orbaceae > Gilliamella > Gilliamella sp. B3464. The sequence goes on from NZ_JAFNOQ010000002.1 coordinate 173,568, forward strand.
TATCACACAATATGTTTTGCGTGATGCAGCGGCGTTCAAAGGTGAACTTGCAACACATATTAGTGATGAAATCCGCTTAATTGTTGTTGCAGAACAAAAGCCAACACAAAAAATATATCAGGATATTTTAAATGCCATTAGTCTTAGCACTGAACATGTATTGGTGCTTACGCCATCGCAACTCATTATTCCTGCTAATGAAATAAATAAAGTGGTATGGTTTATTGATATTCAACCAGATGAATCGTGGCAAAATCAGTTAGTGATTCAAACAACGAATTTAGATGCCTTAGCCAATGCACCACAACAAAAACGCCAGCTTTGGCAACAATTATGTCAATATGAAAACTATTTCCATCCTAAACAAGCATGATTTATCAGAAGCTTATGCATTAGAACAACTTTGCCATCCTATTGCATGGTCTAAACAGACGTTCTTCTCTAACCAAGGCGATCATTATTTAAATTTGAAGCTCACGATTAATAACAAAATAATTGGATTTTGCATATGCCAATTAGTGGCCGATGAAGCAAACTTATTTAATATCGCGATACATCCTAAGTTTAGAAAACAAGGATTAGCAAAAGCGTTGCTCAACTGCCTTATTGACAAGTTAACGACAATCAACCCATCTAACCCTATCACCACGCTTTGGTTAGAAGTTCGACAATCAAATAAGGCCGCTATTTTGTTGTATCATTCACTTGGTTTTAATCAAATTACGATTAGAAAAAATTATTATCCAACTACAGATGGTAAACAAGAAGATGCAATCATTATGGCTTTGACATTAGCCTTATAAAACAGAGGAATATAAGAATGCAAAACCATACCGCATTACTATTTGTTAATGGGGAGCCGCCAAAGCACTACCCTAACACTAGCGATAATTATTGCTGTATAGCGGCAACTGACGGAGCATATCATAATTATTTATCATCAACATCAATCATTCCCAATTATATTATTGGTGATTTAGATAGTTTTCACCGTGATCGCAACACACCAAACACGACTCAAGTGATTCACACGCCTGATCAAAATAAAACTGACTTTGAAAAAGCGATGTTATTTTTAGCCGATAAAGGAATAAAACGCTTTATTGTGTATGGTGCCTGCGGTCATGCTAGTGATCATTTTTTAGGTAACTTATCAGTTGCAAAACAATATCATCAACAATTTGATATCACTTTTTATGATAATTATTGCCATTTCTTTTTTGCTAAACACCAGCAAGTTCTCACCGGTATAAAAAATCGAATTATCTCATTGATGCCTTTTCCAAAAGTAATCAAATTATCTATTGATGGTGTTCAATATCCGCTGACTAATGCAACGTTGAAGTTAGGCGAATTAACGAGTTTACGAAATAAGGCAATCAGTGATTTAGTAAAAATATCATTTAAAAATGGTAGTTTACTTATCTTCATTGAAGATTTACATACAGATGATTGACAACATTATTTACATTACTTTACAATACTTTACACACATTGGCAGAAGAATTATTATAAAAGGATCCTCTCCATGCTTATAAAGAAACTTTCGGTTTTTATTTGCTCTTCATTACTTTCTTGCATGGTTATTGCACAAAATGCAGCAAAAGAGAATAACACAGATGAGATAATTGATTCATTTCTTCAATGCGATAGTCAATTTTTTGAACAGTTAGCTAAAAATAAGAAATATTTTAGCCAATATGCCGACTTAGATTCGTTTGAAAATATTGCCTATATTCCCGTTCAATCAATGGAATATGATAATAGCAATACAACAATGTTGAAAAAACCAATTAAATATAAAGGATTAACAATAGTTGGTTATCAAAACATCTATATTCCCACTACATTATCTGGCAAATTTTATTATTGGGGATTTATCTTTAATAATAATTTAGATGAAGTTAAAAATAATTTAAAAAACCTCAACTGGTTACCTTACAATAATCAAGTCTATATCGCTAATCCTAAAATTTATGATCAAAAAAATAAAGCCCTTCTTTGGCAGGATAACCCATACTCAATTGATATGGTTATTCCACGACTTTGGACGGTTGAAAAATCACTCTATTTAGAAAATATTGCCGATAATCAGAGCCGAATAGCTTGTTCAATTCAAGGCGATATAGAAAAAGATATTCTTTATTTAACTCGCCCAGACATGAAACCCTTAGATGCTAAAATTGAAGCTAAACGTCAAGAAAAAATTAAAGCTTATAAGCTAAAAAAACAAAAAGAGAATGAAGAAAATCTAAAATCTCAACAAAAGAAAGACATGAGTAAAACATCAACAGAAAATAAATCAAAAGGCGGGGATAAGATTTAAATGAAAAAATTATATTTATTATTGATTCTGTCTTCTTTTTCTGCGTTTGGTAATAGTGTCGATACTAAAATAGCACCAATCAATGATACTGTTGACGAAAAAACAACATCAGACGTAAATGAAATTTTACATAATGAACACGTTGGTCAGCAATTTATTTCGATAAGTAAATCTAAAGACGACAAATCCACTGGTTATTCATTCATTGATAGAACATCTATTGCCCTCCACCCTTACAACAAACGAATTCGAGTATTTTCGCAAATTGTCAACTATACGCCAGCAATCGAACAAGATAATAGTGATGGTAATAAAATTTCATATCGCTCATTAGTCATTGAACAATTTGCAAATTGTGACAAAATGGAGATGGCTAAAGGAAATATACAGTTATTTGCAAATTACTTCGGCGAAGGTGATTTAATCGGTACTAATGATACTCCAAACCGCTGGGTCGCAATGACAAATAATGACGATGAACTACGCCGATTACTCATTGTTGCCTGCTCTTTACCTATTACTGAATAAATACAGATAACTATTTGACTGCCACTTGATTGTGGCAGGTTAATAGGGTTTATGTTAAAATCTTTTCATTGTCCATTTAGATTATTTTTCTATGAATATAACCGAATTTCATACTATTACCGATCAACTTTATAATCAGATCGAGCTTTTTTTAGATAAATTTGCTGACGAACAAGACATAGATATTGACTACGAAACTAATGGCAATGTTATTACGATCAGTTTTCCTAATCACAGTAAAATTATTGTCAATACTCAAGAGCCGCTTTTCCAAATTTGGTTAGCTACAGCTAAACAAGGATACCATTTTGATTATGTCAATAAGCAATGGATTTGTAATCGTACAGATCAATCTTTTGATAAAATTTTTACCGAATCAGTACAAGAACAAGCAAGGTTGTAAAGTGTAATTCAACAAGGCTAAATATTGCACTTTGTCCTTGTTGAATCAGAATTTTTAAACTTTTTATAGTAATGTAAGATTTGCCAGTTTAACCACTAACCATTTTATTCCTTCATTAATAAAAGCAATCTGCACTCGTCTATGATCGCCTTCACCATCTAAATTAATGATTGTACCTTCACCAAATCGTTGATGTTTAACCTTGCGACCTAATACATAACCATCACTTTCACGTTGCTTTTCAAGGTAAGACTTTTTACGTTCTTGATAAAATTGTGCATCATGACTTAAATCATCAGATTTAAATTCTGATGAAGTTATCATACCTCGATAACTGACCTCATTAAGGTTTTCAACCGGTAATTCACTCAAAAAACGTGATGGTAAGTTACGTTCTTCACGCCCATAAAGTCGTCTTAATTCACATAACGTTAACGTTAAATGTTTTCGAGCTCGAGTAATACCAACGTATGCCAAACGGCGCTCTTCTTCCATTTTATCATTATCTTTAATAGAGCGTTGTGCTGGGAATATGCCTTCTTCTAAGCCAACGATAAACACATTATCAAACTCCAGTCCTTTAGCAGCGTGGAGTGTCATTAGTTGAACAGAATCTTGCTCTTTAATCACATCACGGCTTTCAAGTGAGGTAAAAGCTAAAAATGACTCTAATACTGTTAATGTTTTACCGGTTTGGCTATCTTCAATTACAGTATTTTCATTGATTTTAAAAAACTGTTCTGCTGCCGAAACCAGTTCTTCAAGGTTTTCTAATCTTGATTGACCTTTTATTCCTGGCTCTTGCTCATACATTTGCTGTAAACCAGATAAACGAATCATGACATCAAGCTGTTTATAAAAAGGTAACAAACCGACTTCATCATAGATTGAATCCATCAATTGTAAAAAGCGACTGAGTCCTGAACGCTGACGTTCAGTTAGCGAATTACTTTGGATTAACATTAAGCAAGCATCCCATAATGAAAGACTATGTTGCTTAGCTGTTAGCCTGACTTTATCAAGCGTGACATTGCCAATACCTCTTGTAGGGGTATTTATCGTAGTTTCAAAAGCCATGTCATTATTATGATCATGTAATAATCGTAAATAAGCTAAAGCCAATTTGACTTCTTGCCGCTCATAAAAGCGAATAGAACCATAAATTTGGTAAGGCACGCCTGATTGCAATAACGTATCTTCAAAAATTCGTGATTGCACGTTGTTTCGATATAATATGGCACAACTCGCGTAGTTTTCACCATTTTCATGGTGTTTTTTTATTTGACCAACTACAAATCGGGCTTCATCAATGTCATTAAAACCAACATAAAGTGAGATTTTTTCGCCATCACCACTATCTGTCCATAAATTTTTACCGAGTCTATTTTGGTTTTTAGCGATTAATATATTGGCTGCATCTAATATATTACTTGTTGAACGGTAATTTTGCTCTAAACGGATAATGTCAGAATCTGGATAATCATGAATAAATAATTGTAAATTGTCAGCATTCGCGCCTCGCCAGCTATAGATAGATTGATCGTCATCACCAACAATCATAACATTGGCAGTATGACCAGCCAGTTTTCGCACTAATCGGTATTGAATCAAATTAGTGTCTTGAAATTCATCAATCAAAATATTGGAAAAACGGTGATGACAATAATTTAACACATCATCATTTTGGCAAAGTAATTCGTAAACTCTTAAAATTAATTCTGAAAAATCAACATATCCTACTCTATCACAAATAGCTTGATAATCGCGATAGATGGTTTGCCACATGATTTGTTTAGGATCTTCAGGCGTGATATCATTAGCACGAAAACCTTTTTCTTTTTGGTTTGATATAAACGCAGCGCACTCTTTTGCCGACCACTGTTTTTCATCAATTTTCAATTCTCGAAAAATGCGTTTGATAAGCCGAATTTGATCTTCAGAGTCAATCAATTGAAAATTCGATGGCAACTTAGCTTGCTGGGCAAACATACGTAATAATCGGTGTGTTAATCCATGAAAGGTACCAATCCACATACCACTAAAGTACCCTTCTCCAACTAATGCTTCGATACGCTCTTGCATTTCTGCGGCAGCTTTATTGGTAAAGGTAACGGCAAAAATTGAATTAGAAGGGTATTGTTTTTCCATGCAGAGCCAAGCAATACGATGAACCAAAACGCGAGTTTTCCCACTTCCCGCACCTGCTAACACAACGGTATATTGGTTATCAGTAGTCACTGCATTTTTTTGTTCGGTATTTAGGTCGTCTAATAATGATTGTCTAATTTCCATTATAAATTAACCCATTTTGATAATACAAACCGGTAACCGGTATCAATTTTATATACATTATTCATTCTTTCATTATTTTTTAGATGTCGTATGTAGACGATAAGCAAATAGGATAAAAGATAGGTTTTAAATCACAGTAATTTATAATTACTGTCAGCTTTACTGTCTATTTATACAGACTTTGCAAGAATTATATCAGATTCTCTAATTCAGGCAATTGTGTTATCTCAATATGAGGTAAACATCTTGCATCGGTAAGCTGCAAAATATCTTGATCAAAAATATTTAGCCAGCACCCTAAAAATCCATTATTAACCGCGCCATTAACATCAGTTATTAAATTATCACCAACATGTAAAATATTACCAGCCGGTAGCGCTAGCCTATCGGCGGCTAAATTGAAAATTTCAGGAAAAGGCTTAGAACGACCATTAGCACCACCACGAAGGAAAAATTGAAAATAGTCACCTAAACCGATTTTGTTAATGTCAACGTTTCCATTAGTAATGACAGCTAAAGGAAATTTTGTTGCTAACAAAGCTAATAAAGTGTGCGTAGATTGAGGAACATTCATTGTATGGCGCCAAAAATTAAACGTTGTCATTGCATCATCAACTATCTGTGCAATCTTAGCGGTTGAAATTTTGGCTTTAATACAAAGCGATTTAATTGTCTCAATTCGCCAAATAATCACATCGTGATAAATTTCTGGATTGGCTGATAACACACCATTTTTTTCGACATGAAAATCAGTTAAAGTCACATTCTGTAATTGAGGACAAATATGCAGCGTTTTTATCATTTCTTGTTCAGATTTTTCAACAATTGTACTATTGTCATACAGTGTATCGTCAAGATCGAAAGTAATGGCTTTAATAGAATTAATTGAACGGTAAAAATGCATTATTTACTTCCTCTTTTCGCTCTGGGGTGTGCAGAATCATAAACTTCTGCCAAATGTGAAAAATCCAAATGCGTATAAACTTGTGTTGTTGACAAATCAGCGTGACCAAGCAATTCTTGTACAGCTCTTAAATCACCACTTGATTCTAACATATGAGTGGCGAATGAGTGACGTAATTTATGCGGGTGCACATGAACGCTTAAACCTTGTTTAACTCCCCATTGTGCAAATCGTTTTTCTACGTTGCGTGGGGATATGCGTTTACCTAATTTAGAAATGAACAGAGCATCATCTTGCGGCTCTAAAAAATCACGCATCGATAACCAATGCTTGATCCATTTTATCGACTCTCGACCTAATGGCAATTTACGCTCTTTGCTGCCCTTTCCCATCACTTTTATTTCAGCATCATTTAAATTTAACTGCCGGCAATTAAGATTAACGAGTTCAGAAAGTCGTAAACCCGAACCATACATAAGCTCAAGCATGGCTCGGTCTCGTACTGACAACGGATCGTTGTATTCTATATCCAAGAGTTGATTAATCTCATCAATATCAATATTTTTAGGCAAATGTTGCCCTACTTTAGGATTTAACACACCGCGTGCAGGATTGGCGACAATAAGTTCATTTTTTACCATCCAATCACAAAAACTTCGTAAGGCAGATAATCTTAAAGATAAGCTTCTAGCCTGTAAACCAGTGCGTTTACTCCGGCTAATTAATAATCTTACTGCCGATGAATCTAAATCTTGCCATTTATTCAGTTCGATTTCTTGCGCTAATGAAATCAGTGCATAGAGTTGACGTTTATAATTAATTTGAGTATTTAAACTAAGTTGCTTTTCTGATTTGATATAATTTAAAAACTGTTCGACTGGCTGAGTTAATAAATCGACATTTTTTTGAGATGAAAGATTCATAATCTGCCTTATTTTTTTCGCATGACCCATTTTTCAATTAATATTGGTAATATTAGACTAATTCTTTCTAATAACAATGTTCCTTGCTCAGCTTGATAATGATGAGGATCGGCACTGGTAAACATGAGCAATCCTAAATCGCCAAATTGACCTAATAACGATAAAGCAACTGAACCGACATAACCATGTTCTGGCAATAGAAAATCTAGCTCAGTAGTATTTAAAGTGCCCAAATACTGATGACTATATTGTAAATGCCTAACTCTTATAAAATCAAAACGTAGGCAATTTAATGCATAGTGATGATGAATAGAAGGTGCATTGAGTAACCATTTATCATCAAAAAGATATAAATAAGCGCCGCTAAGACCTAAAGATTTGGCCCAACTTTTTAATATATTATCTAAATCATTAAGATCGTTTGCTTTAATTAATTGTCCCTGCAAATCCATAAATTGATTGAAAAGCAATTCATTATTACTGGCATATTCCATCAATAAGGTAATTTCGGACTCTAACTGACCAATTTTATTACGTTGCCTTGCCATTTGCCATTCAGGTAATGAAACACCACCACGAATGGGATGAGGGATCTGCATGCTTTGGAGATGATTAGCATTACGAATAAAAAAATCGGGATTATCCATCAAATATTGACTGACTATTTCATCATTCAAAGTAGGCTTGTCGGCAACTCGCCTTGTATATTTTGCTTTATGAGCGCGTGTTATTTTAGCAACCATGCTTAATCTCTGTTATCACTTATTTATAATATTTGTGTAAATAAAACTCAAAGAGAATCACTGCATCCATTTAAACTATTAACTTATTTAATGACGAATTTATGATTACAAAACGAATAATCTTATAGTTATATCGCAATAAATCCATCATAGACATGGGTTGCTGGCCCTGTCATATAAAGTGGTTGATTCATTCCCTGCCATTCAATTAAAAGCTTACCACCAGGCAAGTTTACATTGACTTTATTATTCAATAATCCTTGATTAATGCCGACTGCAACAGCAGCGCAAGCACCAGTTCCACAAGCTTGTGTTTCGCCAACACCACGCTCAAACACCCGTAAATCAATGTTGTTGCGATTAATGATATGCATAAATCCGACATTTGCTCGTTCAGGAAAACGTTCATGTTGTTCTAATAGCGGTCCAAGTGTGGCCACTTCAGCGGTGAGAATATTATCGACTTGTAGCACACAATGGGGATTTCCCATTGAAGCCACGCCACATAATACGGTGTTCTCTTGTGCTCGAATAATATAAGTTTTTTCTTCTTTTATTGCTTTAAACGGTACTTTACTTGGTTCAAAAATAGGTTGCCCCATATTAACTCTGACTGTTTCATCATCATTAACTGTTAGTACAATATTCCCTTTTACCGTGCTCACTTTTAAAACACGTTTTTTGGTTAAACCTTTTAAACGAACAAATCTAGCAAAACAGCGAGCGCCATTTCCACACTGCTGAACTTCACTTCCATCTGCATTAAAAATTCGGTAATGAAAATCAGTATCTGGCGCATAAGGAGGCTCTACAAGTAAAAGCTGATCGAAACCAACACCTGTGTATCTATCAGCAAGGCGTTTTATCATTTCTGTTGAAAGATGAACATTTTGCGTTACCGCATCAATGACCATAAAATCATTTCCAAGTCCATGCATTTTTGAAAAGTTCATCGTCACTTACCTTCTATTAAAAACATTGTTATCTATTTACTTATTTTCACTATCCATTAAAAAGTAGTCTAGGATAATTAACAAGGCGCTGGTTAAGATGTTGATTAACCATAAATAAGATTATAGGGTCTCTCCTCGCCATAAATCATCAAACGATTCACGTTGACGAATAAGTTTGTGATGTTGTTCATCGGTCAGCATAACTTCAGCTGGCCTTGGATGGCTATTATAATTTGAAGCCATACTAAATCCATAAGCACCAGCACTACAAATAATTAACAGATCGTCTTGTTGCACTGAAAGCTCTCGCTGATATGCCAATACATCACTCGATTCGCAAATCGGTCCAACAACATTATAGATAAAACGTTGATCGGATGGTTTCGGTTCTTTTTCAGGTAAAACTCGCATCCAAGCTTGATAAAGCGCGGGGCGAATCAAATCATTCATCCCTGCATCAACAATAGCAAAATGATTATCATCTTGATGTTTGGTATATTCAACTTTCGTAATCAATAATCCACTATTAGCAACAATTGATCGCCCAGGCTCTAATAAAAGCTCAAGATCACGATAATTAGCTGATTTTTTCTTCAATTCGCTAACAATCAACGATGCTGAAGGCGGTTGTTCTTGATCATAACGCACCCCTAATCCACCACCTAAATCAATATGTTTAATATGAATATTTTCAGATTTAAGTTTATCAACTATCGCTAATATGCGATCGGCAGCATCAAGAAATGGTGAGGTTTCAGTCAATTGTGAACCAATGTGGCAATCAATGCCAACAATATGAATATGATCTAACGATGTTGCTTTACGATAAATATCTAATGCGGATTGATGGCTGATACCAAATTTATTTTCACGCAAACCTGTTGAGATATAGGGGTGGGTTTTAGCATCAACATCGGGATTAATTCTAAAAGAGATGTTTGCAATTTTATTTAATTTTTTAGCCACATCATTAATGCGATAAAGCTCGGCTTCGGATTCAACATTAAAACATTTGATGCCAACTTCAAGCGCACGTTCGATTTCACTAATAGATTTTGCTACCCCAGAAAAAACAATTTTTTTAGGATCCGCTCCCGCTATCAGTGTGCGTTCTAACTCACCTTGCGACACAATATCAAATCCTGCGCCTAATTTAACAAGCAAGTTCAAAACAGCAAGAGAACTATTGGCTTTTACCGCATAACAGATTAAATGTTTCCTATCTGTCAACTCCTTTTGGTAATCCAAAAACTGCTGTGTAATATATTCGGCAGAATAGACATAAAGTGGCGTACCGTATTGCTTTGCGAGTTCTGAAATTGCGACCTTACCGGCTAGTAATTGACCCTTTTCGTAATGTAAAAAATCCATTATTAATTCCATTAAACTGTTTGATTAAGCAGATGAGTGTTAATTGAAGCATTTGATTTTTGTGCGGGCATATAAAGTGGCCCTTTCAACCCACAACCCAATAACGTTAATATGACGAGCACTAAGGAGAGTAATTTTATCGATGATTTCATACCAAGTTCACAATTTTTTCATTTTTGTAATGAGCACTATATTACACGATAGCCAAATTCGTGCAAAGCATAAATAAACATAACATTATTTAAGGGATTAATCTCGACTTAACAAGGCACAAACGACAAAGTGTAGTCAAAAATTATAATTAAGAAGGAAAAGAATCAATCAATATAACCAAGCGATTTATGAGATGACTCTTTTGAAATAAAAATGTGCAACTTGATCTTGTTGATAAAAGTTTTATCTCAATTTTATTAACTTAGTAAAAAACATGACAAGATTAATGCTTTTTAACCAATTAATTTCACAAGTTACAAAAGTAATAATATTAAGCATTGATATATTTTTGACGATCAGGTAGCCAACACGCTATAAGTTGCTCAGCCATCTGTGGAGAGTTTTGTAATAAAGGCAAGGAAACCCTCTGTATTTCACTAATTAAATGTTGATCACGAATTAAATCAACCACTTTAAAATTTGCCATACCCATTTGGCGAGTCCCTAAAATCTCGCCACTTCCTCGAATTTCTAGATCTTTTTGGGCAATCACAAAACCATCATTGCTTTCACGCATCACCTTCATACGAGCTTGTGCAACCTTGCTCAACGGCGCTTGATACATTAATACGCAATGAGACACTGCACTCCCACGTCCAACTCGGCCACGTAATTGATGCAATTGTGCAAGCCCAAGCCGTTCAGCATTTTCAATAATCATTAAACTGGCATTGGGTACATCTACACCAACTTCAATAACGGTTGTCGCAACTAAAAGCTGAGTTTTACCGGCTTTAAAGTTTTGCATAACCGATTGCTTTTCATCAGATTTCATTTTGCCATGAACCAGTGCTATTGATAAATGTGGTAGTTTTTCACGTAATTCTTCAACTAACATTTCGGCAGCTTGTGCATCAAGCGTTTCAGATTCTTCCACTAACGTACACACCCAATAAACTTGACGATTATCCAAACAGGCTTGATTCACTTTTTCAATAATTTCTTCTCGTCGAGAATTAGGAATAACAACGGTTGTAATCGGCGTACGCCCAGGCGGTAATTCATCAATCACTGATACATCCAAGTCGGCATAAACAGTCATGGCTAACGTTCTTGGAATTGGCGTAGCGGTCATGATCAGTTGATGTGGGTAAATTTGATCTTTAATACCTTTTTGCCAAAGTGTTAGCCGTTGGTTTACGCCAAAACGATGTTGTTCATCAATAATCACGAGACCTAACTTAGCAAACTCCACTTTATCAACAAATACGGCATGTGTACCTATTAGCATGGTGATATCGCCGGCTTTGATACGTTCATACCGATCTTTTTTATTCTTTGCCGTTAAACGACCAGATAACCAATCAACGCTAATACCAAGCGGCTCAAACCACTGCTTAAAATTGTTATAATGTTGTTCAGCTAATATTTCGGTTGGCGCCATTAAAACGACTTGTTGATTATTTTCTATCGCATTTAATGCCGCTAAAGCTGCAACTAAAGTTTTTCCTGAACCGACATCACCTTGAATTAAACGCATCATTGGAATAGATTTTGCCATGTCTTGATATATATCTTGTACAACACGTTGCTGAGCATTGGTCGGTTTGAAAGGTAATGAGGCCAAAAACGGCTCAATATAGTGCTGATTTACCTGCATAGCATAAGCTTGTTGCTTTTGATTATCCGTTTTTAAGGTGAGCATACTTAAATGATAAGCAAGTAACTCTTCAAAAATAAATCGTTTAATAGCAGGGTGATTACCATTAGATAACTGAGCAATATCAGTATCAATAGGCGGATTATGAATAATATTCAATGAATCAAAAGCTGACAAAAATTGATTTGCTAGTGGCGCAGGTAAAATTTCTTCAGGTGGGTTGCGCTTTAGTAATAACAGTGCCGCTTGAATCAACTTACGAATCACATTTTGCGTTAAGCCATAAGTTGTGGGATAAATCGGCGTATATCTTTCTTGGGTTGGATCGGTAATTAATGCATTATCTTCTCGATTCGCTCTGACTTTATATTGTGGGTGGATAATTTCACGATAAGTTTTTCCATTTTTGATTTCGCCATAAGCACTCACCCATTTGCCGATAGCTAAACTGGCTTTCATACCTGCATTAAAATGCATAAATCGCAATATAGCGATTCCTGACTCATCTTGAATATGACAAACTAGCATTTGTTTACGCCGAAAAATCACTTCCGTTTTAATGATACAACCTTCGATAGTGGTGTATTCACCAATGCTACTGCTGCCAATTGCACAACAAGAGGTGCGATCTTCGTATCGCATCGGAAAGTGTAATAATAAATCCTGAATGGTTTGAATGCCGAGTGTATGAAATTTTTTTTCTAAACTTTCACCAATACCGGCTAATTTAATTAACGGAATATGGTTTAAAAAACGGTTAGCCATAATAACTAATTGACATTGCGAGTCACACTCACCACATCTTGCTGTAGCGATAACTTACGCATCAGTTCATTAAGTTGTTGAACATTTTTTACTTCAATTTGTAGAATAATCGTATAAATTTGTCGATCTTTTTCTTCAGTATTCAACCATTGAAGATGAGCTTGTTCATCATTAATGATAGACAAGACATGACCTAATGAGCCTTGATTATTGAGAATATCAACCCAAATTTCAGCAACAAAGAGCTGTTCAATATTTGGCGCCCACCTTAAGGGAATATATTTTTCAGGATTATTTTGATAGCCAGTAATATTACGACAAGATTCATGATGTACAGTTAATCCTTTTTCGGCACTAACATGCCCAATAATAGGATCATTTGGAATGGGATGGCAACATTTCGAAAATGTTACAAGTACACCTTCACTACCTGTGATGACTAATGTCTTATTCGCCTCTGAGTGATTATTCAGTAATGCCTTATGTTCTAAGCCTTTAACAATAAAGTGACTCATCACATTACCTAAACCAATTTCAGCCAGTACATCATCAAAAGTCGGTAATTTTGTTAATTCAACAATTCTTGCAATCTGTTTTTGCGAAAGCTCATCAATGCCACCGGTTTTAATCAAAGAGAGATTAAGCAAACGCCGACCTAATTCGATAGCATCTTCACGCTTTAATGTTTTTAAAGCTTGGCGAATACGAGATCGTGCTTTCGCACTGACAACAAAATTTAACCAATTCGCATTAGGACGACCTTCAGGAGAAGTAATAATTTCAACTGTTTGTCCATTACTTAATGGCTGAGAAAGCGGGAATGGCTTACGGTCAACAATCGCACCAATGCATTGATAACCAATATCGGAATGAACAGCATAGGCTAAATCAACTGCTGTTGAACCCTCTGGTAATTGAACAATACGCCCTTTAGGCGTAAAGACATAGATTTCTTTAGGAAAAAGATCGGATTTAACGTTTTCTATAAATTCAAAAGAGTTACCCACGCTTTGTTGTAATTCTAATAAACTTTGCATCCAACGTTGAGCTTTAATTTGAGTAGTGGTGTGATTGAGCTCATCATTTTCGTTATATACCCAGTGCGCAGCGACCCCCATTTCGGCCATTTGATCCATATCCTCTGTGCGTATTTGCACTTCAACGGGAGTACCATGTGGACCAATTAATGATGAGTGTAAAGATTGATAGCCATTTGCTTTTGGAATAGCGATATAGTCTTTGAAGCGGTTAAGTCTTGGTTTATATAAATTGTGTACCAAACCGAGTGCACGGTAGCAAGCATCGACATCTTTAACCACAATCCGAAAGATATAAATATCCATGATAGAGTGAAAGTGTTGTTCACGCATTTGCATTTTTTGATAAATGACATAGATATTTTTTTCAAGTCCTTCAACTTCAGCTTCAATATTGGCTTCAGCCAAACGACCTCTAATCTCTGATAAGATTTGTTGGATTAATTCTTTTCGAGTACCTCGCGCTGCTTTCACAACTTTTTCTAACACTTTCGCTCTATTGGGGTGCATAGCAGTAAAGCCTAGGATTTCCAACTCGGTCTTAATATGATGGATTCCCAATCGATGCGCTAAGGGTGCATAAATTTCTAATGTTTCTTTCGCAATTCGTCTGCGTTTGTCAGGTCTTAATGCACCTAATGTGCGCATGTTATGAGTACGATCGGCAAGTTTGATCAATATAACTCGCACATCTTCGGTCATGGCTAACACCATTTTGCGAAAATTTTCGGCTTGCGCTTCTTGCCTGTTACGAAATTTTAGCTTATCAAGTTTGGAAACACCTTCAACTAAAATAGCGACATGCTTGCCAAATTCTTTTGTTATATCTTGAAAAGTGACGGGGGTATCTTCGATGGTATCATGTAAAAGTGCGGCAATGATAGTTTCATAATCAAGCCGCATATCCGCTAAAATCGTTGCGACAGCAACTGGGTGAGTAATGTACGGTTCACCACTACATCGGAATTGCCCTTCATGCGCTTTTTGAGCAAAAAAATAAGCTTTTTGAATCACTTCAACTTGTTTAGCTGGAAGATAAGATGCAACAATCTCTTTTAAGCTATCAAAATATTGCATAGGCAATTCTCAAAAAAACTTATTCGTACGAGGGAGTATTTTCGAGCAGAATCGATTCATGAAGTGCAGAACGAACTTCCGCTTCTTCATCTTGTAAAGCTTGGAAATCAGCACTATCAAGAATTTGTTTATTGACAAGACCATCTTCTATTTCACGTAATGCTACAACGGTTTCCTTGTCGTTTTCTTCCGGAACTAATGGCGACTTATTTTCAACTTGTAATTGGCGAGCACGTCTTGCTGCAACTAAAACTAGATCAAAGCGATTACCAATTTTTTCTACTGCATCTTGAACAGTTACACGAGCCATTTTTACCTCTAATTTGTTTTACTAAATTACCTAATGTGAAAGATCGCTTATTGTACTTAATTTTAAGGGGAATTGTCCATATTTATATTATTTCACAATGTAAAATAAACACTCTTATAGTCAATGCCTAATAATATTAGGCGATAACTTCTAACCAGACATTTGGCCCAATTATTGGCATGTTTAGTAAGTAACGCCGTAAAGCATCTAAAGCAATCGCACAAAAAATTTTGCGCTCAGTTTGTCGATTTTGCAAACGACCAGTATATTTTAAATTACATTGCCAAACCTGTTTTGACGTTGCGATTAATAACGTAAATTCGCTATTTTTTTCACGAAAATTAACCAGTCCAAGCACAATATCTGCATGATTATGTTTTAAGATCTGTAAACAATACGATTTTGGATCTTCAAGTAACAAGGGTAGAATTTCTGATTTGACTAAAGGTGCAGCTGATTCAAACAATTGTGAGCCAACAATCCCAGCCGATTGCTGTTCAATAACAGCGATAGTCAAATTTTTATCAAGCAATAATCTAGAAACCAGTTGAGCTAAACCAAACGTATCTTGTTGGCTTAACACACCTTCAAATAAAAAATTGCTAGAAACAATAACTTTGATTTTAGACCATAATTCATCCATTTTATCTTTTTGAGACTCTGGTCCTGTTAGTTTTAATTCAATAATTGGCATTGCGGCACGATAGCCAATTATAATATCGTCTGGAATATCAATTTTAGCTTCAATTTCTGTGGCGAGATCACTTTCAGTTCGTCCCATTGTTGTTAATCGATAACACAATTTTTTATCAAAGGGTGGCAAGCGCTGCGTAATCTCGAGTAATATTGAGTTTTGTACCATTTCTTTAAATTCTGATGGTACACCGGGTGTAAAAAATAGCAAACAGTTGTTGATTTCCATTTTAAATCCACAAGCCGTGCCGATTGGGTTATCAATTAAAGAGGCACTTTCAGGCAACATTGCTTGCTTAATATTACTTGAAGGCATGGTTTTGCCACGACTAGTAAAATAATGTTCAATTTTAAGTAGCCAATCATGGTTTAATGTCAGTGATTCATTGTTAGCTTTAGCAGCAGCTTCGGCGGTTAAATCATCGCTTGTTGGTCCTAAACCACCATTAATAATAATAATGTCATTAACTAAGCTACGCTGCTTGAATGTATGAATCAATTGTTCTAAATTATCACCAACGGTATACCTTGATGTGATCGTAATACCTTCTTCAAATAGCAACTGCGACAACCATGTAGCATTAGTATCAATTATTTGACCATATAACACTTCGTCACCGGTGCTAATCATCTCAATTTTAGGCATTTTGCTAATTTGATTCATAATATTCCTTAACATGCTAATTAATGATTATAAGATGGTTTTATTATTACTGATTTAAAGCATCTTCATTATTTTCCATGTGCTCTTTACTTTGTACTAACCGAACTGAAAAATAGAGATCATAAGCAAATTCAATATACTGTTCATCTAACTTAATATTCATCTGTTTAAACCAGTTTTTTAATGTTTTTCGTCGACCTGATAGTATCAAAATCACATTTCTGACTTTCAACGATTTCACCAGCTCTTCAATACCCGACAAAACACTAACATCTTTATACGTAAAACAAGGAATAGCATCGACAATGACATAACTTATCGGTTGCGGTGCTTCGTCAATATAACTGATAATTCTGCGCTTAAAATAAGCGATGTTAAAGTAAGTAAGTGGAGAGTTAAATCGATAAATAATGGTATTATCTAGAGGTTTAACGTCTTTTCCTAAAGAATGAATACGACCACTTTCATCAACCCCAAGTAATTGATCTTTAGGCCTAAATACTCGCCTTAAAAATAAGAATAAACCTAATAACACCGCTAGCGCCATACCGGGAATAATACCAATGACTAACACCGAAACTAGCGTGGTTAAACTTAAATAAAACGCATCACGATCAAATTTAAAAAAGCGAATAATAGTCTGAAAGTTAATTAGCGAAATAGAAGAATAAATTAAAATTACCCCTAACACACAGGTTGGAATATATTTTAATGGGGATAATAAAAACAAGACAACAAAACCAATAATGATAGCTGCAATAATCGAAACTAACTGAGTTTTGCCACCATTAGCATCATTAACCGCCGTACGCGATGACGTACCACTAACCACAAATCCTTGCGATAATCCTGCCACAATATTTGCCATACCTAAGGCTTTAAATTCAACATCAGCGTTAGTTTCATAGTTATTTTTTGAAGCAAAACTTCGTACTGTTATCATCATACTGACAAAACAAATAATCGCGATATTCAGTGATGGCACAACTAAATCACGCATCAAGCCTTTATCAAAATCAAGCCATGATTCAACGGGGATAAAATCACCAGTCACTGCGCCAATAATTCGAATATTGTGAGATTCAAAATTAAATAACCAAGAGAGAAAAGTCATCACAACCACGGCAAAAAGCGGTGCGGGATAACGCGGTTTTATTTTTTTTAAACCGATCAATATCACCAAAGTAAACAGTGAGATTAATGCTGTGAAGAGATGAATTTGTGGAATTTTAAACGGTAAATAGACAACACGTTCAATTAAGTAAGAGTAATCATAAGAAAACCCTAATGTCTTGGCGAGTTGATCTACCATTATGGTGATTGAAATGCCATTAAGTAAACCAATCAATATCGGTTGACTCAGTAAATCAGCCAGTGCACCTAAGTGCAATTTGCCGGCAATGATACACCATATTCCAATCATAATTGTTAATATAACTACCAACTGCCAACGCAAAATAGGATCATTTGATGCTAGTGGTAAAACTACTGCTGCAACTACTGCACATGTTGCAGTATCAGGACCAACAATAAGTTGTCTGGAAGAACCAAAAAGTGCATAAACAATCAACGGTAATATTGTTGAATATAATCCAGCAATTGCACCAACACCAGTGAGTTCAGCATAAGCAATAGAGACGGGTAAAGAAACAGCTGCAACTGACAAACCCGCTTTAAGATCAAAACTAAAGTAATCACGCCTATAGTGTAATAAATTTTTTAAACCTGGCATCCATAAAGCAATTTTTTGCATTAGTGCGCTGTTTGTGACTCTTCCCATATATGTCTTTTATTTCCCTGCTATACTCATATTATCAATCAATATCGATCCACATTGGATATTGGTTCTTGTTTCAATATCATCACCAATGGCTACAATATTTTGATACATATCTTTAAGATTTCCGGCAATGGTAAATTCATTAATTGGATACTGTATTTGACCATTTTCAACCCAAAATCCAGTTGCGCCTCGAGAATAATCGCCGGTAATATTGTTGACACCTTGCCCCATCAATGATGTTACAACAACACCTTTATCTAATTTAGCCAACATAGCATTGAAATCACTGCGAGGCTGGCTAGAAGAGATTAACCAGTTATGAATTCCCCCTGCGTGCCCCGTTGATTTTAAACCTAATTTTCGGGCTGAATAATTCCCGAGTAAATACGTTTGCAATACGCCTTGCTCAATAATATTACGTTTGACCGTTTGGGTTCCCTCACTGTCAAAAGGAGAAGATCCGACACCTTTTAGAATGTGAGGATCTTCAAAAATAGTTAACCATGAAGGAAACACAGATTTGCCAATACTATCTAACAAAAATGAGGACTTACGATAAATTGCTCCCCCACTAATTGCACCAACTAAATGACCAATTAAGCCAACCGCCACCTCTGGACAAAATAGGACAGGCGCTTGCATTGTGGCTATCTGCTGGGCGCCTAAATGTGAAATAGTTCGTTGTGCTGATTGTTCGCCTACCCATGAAGGGGATCTCAGCTCACTA
Organism: Gilliamella sp. B3464; assembly: GCF_026536145.1. Classification (NCBI taxonomy): domain Bacteria; kingdom Pseudomonadati; phylum Pseudomonadota; class Gammaproteobacteria; order Orbales; family Orbaceae; genus Gilliamella; species Gilliamella sp. B3464. Next base: position 192,880 of record NZ_JAFNOQ010000002.1, read on the forward strand.
ATATCACGTGACGAAGTATAAGCGTAATTACGCTCCATTTGACCATTTTGTTCTGCAATAACCGAACAAGATAGAGAATGCGAACTCGCACAATAGCCTTGTAACATTCCTAAACTATTGCCATACATGTAAATGCCATAACGACTACTAAAATAGCCACCATCACTACTTTTTATTTTTGGATTAGCAAGTGCCACTTGTTCCGCTTGCTTTGCTTGTTCAATAGCTCGATCCACATTCAAATCACTTGGGTAAAAAAGATCCAAATCAGGCGCATTAAATGCCATTAAAGAACGATCACCTAATCCTGAGTAGGGATCGGGTGAAGTGTATTGCATAATATTAACCGCCATATCAATAGTTTGAGCAATAGCCTTAGGGGATAAATCATTAGTAGAAGCGCTCCCCTTTTGCTGATTTTGATAGACAGTAATAGCTAACGCACCATCACTATTAAATTCGACCGTTTCAGGTTCACCTAAACGGGTACTAACATTAATACCGGTTGACTGATTAATTGACACTGCAACTGAATCAACACGCGATTTTGCTTTAGCAATAGTATCAGCCACTATAGCCGACAAGTTTGCTTGTTGATCTTTTGCCTCTTTTTTAATTTGTTCAATACTCATTTTATTATTTTCTACAATTCTGCTAGTGATACGTTATAATAAGCCAGAAATGCATTTTAGTTAACAAAAGAAATTATATGAATCAAAATCAAAAGACAACCGAAGAAGCAAACTTTAATGTCGATGATATCGAAGATGAAATTATCTACGTTAGTAAAAGTGAAATAAAAAGAGATGCTGAAGAACTTAAAAAACTCGGTATTGAACTCGTTAATTTAAGTAAAAATGAACTTGCTAAAATCCCCCTTGATGAAGATTTACTCTATGCCATCGAATTAGCTCAAAAAATCAAAAAAGAGGGTTACAGAAGGCAAATTCAATATATTGGTAAATTACTCAGAAATCGGGATATCGAACCAATTACACTTGCCTTGGATAAACTCAAAAACCGCCATAATCAACAAGTCGCGATGTTTCATAAACTTGAAATGTTACGCGATGAACTGATTGAAACCGGTGATGCTGAAATGATTATGGATTTATATCCAAATGCTGACAGGCAGCAGCTACGTACTTTCGCTCGTATAGCTAAAAAAGAGTTAGCGTCGAACAAGCCTCCGAAAACAGCCAGACAGATTTTTCAATATCTAAAAGAATTGAGCGACACGGAATAACTTTTATAATGTGTGCTTATGACTTATCACTAAACAATATTATTAACAAATAAATAATAGAGGATACAAAAATGGGACTTTTGAATGTACCAGCAGGTAAAGAATTACCAGATGATATTTATGTAGTAATTGAAATTCCAGCGAATGCTTCACCAATAAAATACGAAGTTGATAAAGATACGGGTGCTGTATTTGTCGATCGCTTTATGGCGACAGCAATGTTTTACCCATGTAATTATGGTTATATCAACCATACACTATCTTTAGATGGTGATCCTGTTGATGTGTTAGTCCCAACGCCTTACCCTTTACAACCCGGTGCCGTTATTCGTTGTCGCCCAGTTGGCGTTCTAAAAATGACAGATGAGTCAGGTGTTGATGCAAAATTAGTTGCGGTGCCTCATACCAAACTGACAAAAGAGTATGATCATATAAAAGATGTTGACGATTTACCGGAACTACTCAAGTCACAAATTAAACACTTTTTTGAACAATACAAAGCGTTAGAAAAAGGTAAATGGGTTAAAGTTGACGGTTGGGAAAATGTCGATTCTGCGCGTAAAGAGATTTTAGAATCTTTTGAAAGAGCAAAAAAGAAATAAAATTACTGTTAATTTCACAATTTGATGTAAAAAAGTAACCGTTAAACCAGAGTGATGAAATCTTTTTCTGATACTCTGGTTTTTTTTGTAAATTACACTTTCGAAATAATTATAAAATTTTTAAGATTTAATAATTTGTTTTAGATCAAATTACATTTATTTAACTAAAAATTTATAAAAAACTGCACTCTAACATGAAAAAATTGTCATTAACATCTTGCTTTCGATTATAATTTGTGCGGTAATAGTAACAGACTTATAACAAAGTTATTTATTATGAAAACGATTAACTTTTTAATGTAAATTTATTTATATTTTTTAGTTATGAATTACATAATCTATACTAAGTTTAAGTCTATGCGAGCCGTAAAGGCAAATTATTAATTATTGTTAGGATGTCTAGTAAATGAATAAGAAAACAGGCCAAGTCAAATGGTTTAACGAGAGTAAAGGTTTTGGTTTTATTACCCCTACCGATGGAAGCAAAGACGTCTTTGTCCATTTCTCAGCTATTTCCGGTGACGGATTCAAAACTTTAGCTGAAGGACAACAAGTTGAATTTGCAATCCAAGATAGCCCTCGCGGACCAGCTGCAGCTGATGTTGTCGTTATTTAATAGCTAATTAATTCGTTAATTAGTCTAAGTAAAAAGCCCATTTGCGAAAATGGGCTTTTTTATTTATCGCGTAATCATCATTGACTATTTTAATTACAAAAAAAGGCAACCATATGGTTGCCTTTCTAATATGACACAAAAATGACTTATTTTTTAGAAACAACAGCAATTAAGTCTAATACTTTGTTTGAATAACCAACTTCATTATCATACCAAGAAACAAGTTTAACAAAAGTATCACTTAATTGAATACCTGCTTTAGCATCGAATACTGAAGTACAAACTTCACCTAAGAAGTCAGTTGAAACTACATCATCTTCTGTATAGCCAAGCACACCCTTCATTGGGCCTTCAGCAGCAGCTTTGATTGCTTTACAGATATCTTCGTATTTAGCAGGTTTTGCTAAACGAGCAGTTAAATCAACAACAGAAACATCTGGAGTTGGAACACGGAAAGCCATACCTGTTAATTTACCATTTAATTCAGGAATAACTTTACCTACAGCTTTAGCAGCACCAGTTGAAGATGGGATGATGTTTTGTGCAGCACCACGACCACCACGCCAATCTTTGTGAGATGGACCATCAACAGTTTTTTGAGTTGCTGTTGTTGCGTGAACAGTTGTCATTAATGCTTCAACAATACCGAAGTTATCATTAACAACTTTCGCTAAAGGTGCTAAACAGTTAGTTGTACATGAAGCATTAGATACGATATCTTGACCTGCATAATCTTTATCGTTAACACCCATTACAAACATAGGCGTACTATCTTTAGATGGACCAGTTAATACGACTTTTTTTGCTCCTGCTTGGATATGTTTACGCGCAGTTTCGTCAGTTAAGAATAAACCAGTTGCTTCAGCAACAACATCAACACCCACTTCATTCCATTTTAAGTTTGCTGGATCTTTTTCAGCAGTAACACGGATTGTTTTACCATTAACGATTAGTTTTCCGTCTTTAACTTCAACTTTACCATCAAAACGTCCATGAGTTGAATCATATTTAAGCATATAAGCCATATATTCAACATCTAATAAATCATTGATTGCAACGATTTCGATGTCAGAACGTTTTTGAGCAGCACGGAAAACAATACGACCAATACGGCCAAAACCATTAATACCTACTTTGATTGTCATAACAATTACCTTCTTTTGTGTTAAACGATAAAAATAACTGCAAGTAAACTATCAAATTTTAATAGGTTATTCAAGATCATTAAACACAATAAGGCACGATTTAATTAAATTGTTTATTACGCAATTAATAGCTATAACTAATCATAAATAAAATCAAAAGCGTGTAACAAACAGTCATACCCAACTTGATTATCAAAGTAGATAGATAAAAAATAAAACTTACATTTATTTCAACCTCTTAAAATAAATACTCCGACAAATCCTAATATTTCGCTATAATAAATTAATGTTGAATAAATAATGAGCTAATTTAGTAAGAATTAATACAATGACCGAACAAGAAAACTTTACTGAACACACCCCAATGATGCGGCAGTACCTCAGACTAAAAGCGGAAAATCCGGATATTTTGCTATTTTATCGTATGGGTGATTTTTATGAGATGTTTTATGATGATGCTAAACGAGCTTCGCAATTACTTGATATATCATTAACTAAACGTGGTTCGTCTAATGGCGAACCGATTCCGATGGCCGGCGTACCGTATCATGCAGTTGAGAGTTATTTAGCAAAGTTAATTTCGCTTGGTGAATCGGTTGCGATTTGTGAACAAATCGGGGATCCTGCAACGAGTAAAGGTCCTGTCGAGCGCAAAATTGTTCGTATTGTAACGCCGGGTACGGTCAGTGATGAATTATTATTAGAAGATCGTAAAGATAATTTATTAGCATCAATATGGCAATCAAAAAACCACTATGGTTATGCCACGCTCGATATAAGTTCTGGGCGGTTTTTTATCTTTGAAACTGATAGTTACGAATCAATACAAGCTGAATTACAACGCACCAATCCAGTTGAACTTCTTTATCCGGAAGAGTTTCAATCCATGTCATTAATTGAACATCGTCATGGGTTAAGACGTCGCCCCTTGTGGGATTTTGATCTTGAAACCGCTAAACAGCAGCTTAACTTGCAATTTGGTACCAATGATTTAGTTGGATTTGGCGTGGAAGATTGCCTTTATGCACTTAGCGCAGCTGGCTGTTTACTGCAATATGTGAAAGATACGCAGCGCACCGCGCTACCACATATTCGTTCAATCATCAAACAATCAGCTTTCGACTTTGTGGTACTCGACGCGGCAACGCGGCGCAACCTAGAAATCACTGAAAATTTATCGGGTGGCACACAAAATACAGTGGCTGAAATTTTAGATAAAACCCAAACCCCAATGGGTAGCCGCATGTTAAAACGCTGGTTGCATGCCCCAATTCGTGACGTAAACGTATTACAACACCGTCAACAAGCAATCAGTGAATTACAAAATCATATTGATGATATTCAGCCATTATTAAAACTCATTGGCGACCTTGAGCGTATTTTAGCGCGGCTTGCACTACGAACAGCTCGCCCACGTGATTTTGCCCGTTTGCGTGATGCTTATAACTTACTGCCGCAAATGCAACAGTTATTAAGCCAAATGAATACGCCAGCTTTAATTGCTTTGCGAGCTAAAATCAATCAATTTGATCACATTGCATCTATTTTAACGCGAGCAATTGTCCAAACGCCACCTGTCATTATTCGTGATGGAGGGGTCATTGCCAGCGGTTACAATGCCGAACTTGACGAACTACGCAATCTTGCAGATGGTGCAACAAATTATCTGGAACAACTGGAAATTCGTGAGCGTGAAACTTTAGGTATCGACACACTGAAAGTCGGATTTAATGCTGTACATGGCTACTATATTCAAATTAGTCGAGGACAAAGCCATTTAGCACCAATTCACTATACCCGACGCCAAACGCTCAAAAATGTTGAACGGTACATTATTCCTGAGCTTAAAGAGTATGAGGATAAAGTCCTCACCTCAAAAGGTCGTGCACTAGCCCTTGAAAAACAGTTATATGATCAATTGTTTGATTTACTTATGCCACAGCTTGCCGAAATGCAACTTAGTGCCGATGCTATCGCTGAACTTGATGTCTTAACGAATTTAGCTGAACGAGCTTTAACGCTTAATTATCAATGCCCTACATTTTCTGAAAAAGCAGGTATTGAAATTATCAATGGTCGCCATATCGTTATAGAACAAGTATTGCAAACGCCGTTTATTGCTAATTCATTACGGCTTTCCCCTGATAGAAGATTGCTCATTATCACCGGTCCAAATATGGGTGGTAAAAGCACGTATATGCGCCAAGCTGCATTAATTGTTTTACTGAGCTACATAGGTAGTTTTGTGCCAGCATCAAAAACCATTATTGGACCGGTTGATCGCATCTTTACCCGAATTGGTGCATCGGATGATCTAGCGTCGGGGCGTTCAACATTTATGGTCGAAATGACTGAAACCGCTAACATAATGCACAATGCCACTGAACAAAGCCTTGTGCTAATGGACGAGATTGGACGTGGCACCTCAACTTATGACGGATTGTCCTTAGCTTGGGCATGTGCTGAAAACTTAGCAAACCAAATCAAAGCGATGACACTCTTTGCTACCCATTACTTTGAGTTAACGCAGTTGCCTGAACATATGCAAGGCGTTTATAACATTCATTTTGATGCCATTGAACATGACAACACGGTTGCCTTTATCCACGAAGTATCTGAAGGTGCGGCCAGTAAAAGTTTTGGTATTGCGGTGGCCGGATTAGCTGGCGTACCGAAACAAGTATTAAAACGCGCCAAACAAAAGCTAAAAGAGCTCGAAGTCATTTCGAAGCAAGCGGCAAAGAGCCATGTTGACCAATCGCAGCTTAGCTTTGTGACGGAAAGTGAACCTTCTGAAATTGAACAAGCGCTGAAACACATCGATCCTGATGCCTTATCACCAAAACAAGCATTAGAGATGTTGTATCAATTAAAGAAAATGCTTTAACACTGGCGCTCTTAAATTAAAAAGGGCTAACTTGCCCTTTTTATTATCTATCTAGTTGTTTATATAGCTTCACTCATCACAGAATATAAAATAATTATTATCTGTTTGATCACCCCTAATATTGGTAATCTCACCTTGCCAACCGATTAAGTTAAAGCGACTAAAGTTGATCATTTTGCATTAAATTATCTTCATCTGAGCTTTGCCAGCTTATATCAGCTGGCAATTGCTTAGATTGGGTTACTTCCAATATTTTTTCTTAGAAGTTTTACCAATACCAGGATTGAGGCTATTAGTCGGATCAAGCTCTTGATAGAATTTTTTCAAATCGGCATTAGCATGATACAGGTGACCAACATTGTGCTCTGCTGGGTATTGTGCCCCTCGCTGATCAAGTAAAGCTAAAATTTGTTCCTTCACTTTATCACAATCTGTGCCTTTTTTAGCAATATAGTCTTGATGAAAGACATAACAGAAAAAATGCCCATAATACATTTTATAGATAAAGTTTTGATCAATGTCTTTTGGCAAAGTTTCAAACCAATCTGTATCATTACGACGCAAAGCAATATCTAACGCTACAATGTTTTCCACTGTTTTACTATGGACATTTCGATAAGATGTCGCTGCACCTGCCGCTGCAAAACGATGTAACATTGCTGCTTGAGCCTCTTTAGCATTACACAAAAAATAACTTCCGTTTTTATTTTGGAAATACGATTTCAAAAATGCTTCAGCTTCGGCTATCCCGTCATCTGCCATTTTTAAAATCAAATGATGTTCATAGCGATCACGGTAGTCTCGAATGGTTTTCGGTAAGTGATTAGGTAAAAATTTAGCAACAAAAATTGAAAAACGATCTGAAAAGTTTTTCGGAAAGAATGGAATTTTACCTGTAACGCGATCAACAAAGTTTTTAAAAGCAAAAAGGCGAGGTATAGTATCAGTACCTAATTTTTGAATAGCTAAAAAAGTCGGTTTGCCATAAACCGCAGCAATATCAAATGCGACTCGATGCATATATTCGCCTGATACCGGTAATGTTTTAAACTGACTTAAAATATGACGACGGATATCATTTAACTCATTAATGTCATTAGTACCAATATAAAATACTTCTGATTTCTTCTCTAATGGAAATGTATCAAGACGCACGGCAAAAACCATTAAGCGACCTGCACTGCCCGAAGCTTCATAATGGCGCGCTGGATCGGCATTAAAACGTGCAGGTGTATCGGCATCAACTTCACGAACATGATCGCAATAATGATGATCATGACCTAAGCCCGCATCACGATTAATATCTTTTTCGGTATAGGTATGATTTTCTAGATTCCGTAAAATGGTTTCTGGCTCATCACCCAGTTCAATGCCCAAGTGGTTAACAAGATGTAATTGTCCTTGTGCATCCAATTGTGCAAACACAGCCATTTGGGTATAAGCAGGACCACGTTGAATCAGGGAACCACCAGAGTTATTACATACCCCACCCATGACAGATGCACCAATACATGATGAACCAATAACTGAATGCGGTCCTCGATTATATTTTTTTAACTCTTTTTCCAAACGGAATAATGTACTTCCCGGTAAACAAACAACCTGTTCACCATTTTCAATAACTTGAATACCTTCTAAACGGCGAGTACTCACAATTACAACCGGTCTATCATAATCATTGCCATCTGGGGTTGACCCCCCTGTTAAGCCAGTATTGGCCGATTGCGTAATAACAATCACATCAGCGGCAACACATGCTTTTAATATTTGCCATTGCTCAACTAATGTGCCAGGTAATACAACTGCTAATGCATCACCTTCACCAAAACGAATACCTTGACGATAAGGCAACGTCCGATTAGGGTTTGTTAACGTATATTTTTTGCCAACAATAGTTTGCAGTTGTTCAATCAATGCTGTTTTTTCATTTCCGTTCATTTTATCTTCCCTACCTATATTTAATTTAACTTTAAATTAATCGCGATTATTTTATAATTACTAAATCGTGTAGAAAAGATACATAATGTGCTATTTAATCAGCGCCTTTAAGCTATATGTTTAGCGCTATGAATATTAAAATTATTTTTATAATTATCTTTTAAATTAAGGATTAACACAAACCATTTTACCTGCTGTAGAATCTGAATCGATATCACCCACATCAGAACCAACCGCATATTGTATGCTGGCATCATCGGATAATGCCCAATAGTAGGATTGCGTTGAAGTATGCCAATCACTTGTTGGATAATAAAGTTGATAAGAAGATCCCCATTCATTAAAAATGCCACCAATCCATTTACCACTTGCATCTTTATAGCTTATTTGCCGACGATAATTATTAATATTGCGACCATTAATTCCGCCATGCCAACCTTTGCCATTAGCATTAGTTAAATCATTGACTTTCGGGAATCGATAACCATTACCCAAATTGTCACAAAAGCGCTGAACATCATCATTAGATGTTGCATCATTTGAACTGGCAATATACCATCTATCAATATTAAAACTGTATAATAATTGCTTTCGTTCACTGTCTGCATAAATCTTAAACAGAACAGGGCTAAATGAAGTATCAGTGGAATTTTCATTCGGACCATTTAAAACCACTTTTAATGCTAACACTTTGGGTGAATTATCCCAACCTGGTGTTTGTTCGGATTTTAATGAAATGGTGACTTTATTCCCACCGTTGACAGGATAAACAGTTTGACCATCTTGAGTATTTGCAGTGATGACTTGTTCAGGTGTAACACCACCTAATATCAAATAAAAATTTAGACCATTTAAACCTGTCGTGGGAAAATTTAAATCCGGATTACTGATATCTTGCACTTTAAATCCTCGGCTTCTGATCCAATCAGGACCATCTGCATCAGGATAATGACGTCCATCATACCAAACATTGGGTTGAACATAACATACATACGGCGTATCAATTTTACGATTAAAATAATAGGTATGCTTAGCACCACTAAAATCTGTCACATTAGGTATACCATATTGCGTGAATAATTGACCACCATTAGATGTAATCGTTAACTTATAAGGTGAATCGCATCCGGTTAATTGAGCATTGGGGTTATTTTTGACTTGCGTAGTAATATCGTTGTTATTGGCATCTAACCATTTAACCATCAAATTACCGGTTGCATTTGGTGATGCATCACCATCTTCATCTCCCCAATAATTATCAGAAGATGCAAGAAGATTACTCAATGAAATACTTGGATAGCTACTATTATTGACTAACGGTACCAAGGTTTTAATGCTCAAAAATGTATCATCATCACTCAACAAATCAATGGGTGATTCTTGGCTTGAATCATCGATAATAGCATTGGGATACAAATCACTTTGCCCACCAGCAGCAATAAAACTACGACCGTCTGATAGCTGTAAACCCAGTAACCCTTCAACACTTACCACTTTAGTTTTTCCATTGTCAAACGTTAAATAAGGCGCATGACCATGAATAGCATTTTCAGTCGAAGCCGATAATGCATTGACAGGATTACTATGCACAAATAACCAATAAACAACAATTGCTGAAACTGATTTAATAATAATAGAAGAACAATAAAATTGATTAATGCGAATTAAAAAAAAAATTAAATAATGTTTGGTGTTAGCAAAAGACAGATAATTTTTACAGAAGACTACTTCAGACATATTGTATCTCCTTTGAAACCGCTTAATTTATTCGTGATAGTGACTATCTAAACAACAAAAAACTCAATTTCGATACAAAATATAAAAGCGTAACAAGTATAAATGACTATTCATCAAAAAAAAATAGATTACAGAATAATCAAACGTAAAAATAGTATTATTAATCAATTGGATGAAATTTTTTACATAAAAATTACAGTAAACGTGTCTGGCATTTTGTTACACGCTAAATGAATAAAAACCTCTATTTTATTGAAAAAAGTTGTTGCCTTTTAAAGGGAACATTGAAAATGGCAAATAACAACAAATAAATAATAAAAATCATCATTAAAAATAGGTAGTTAAGAAAAAGCTTTTTATTTTATACCTTCACTATTTTCATGATGGTTTTGGATAATCGCTTGCCTTTTATCTTGCTGGAAAAAACTCCATGCAATAAAACGACTACTCTTTTGTCCTTGCGCCATTGGAATAATTTTGACTTCAGCAGGTTTAACTGTCATTAATTGCTTATTAAGCACCTTGAGTGACTCTTTTTTAGAAACCAACGACGTAAACCATAAACATTGCTGTTTATATTGTGTACTTTCTTTGATCATATTGGTAATAAAAGCACTTTCACCCCCTTTGCACCATAATTCAGTCTGCTGACCACCAAAATTAAGCGCAGGATTAGATTTTGAATATTGCCATTTACCTAACTTTTTGAGCTTAGTTTGGTTACTCGCCAGTGCGGCTTGTGCCGAATCATGAAAAGGTGGATTACACATAGTTAACATAAAAAATTCTTTCGGCTTTATAATTTGCCTAAAAATTGCTGAGGTATCACGTTGTAATCGACAATCAATTAAACCATTTAATAATGGGTTAGATTGAATGATAAGCTTTGCAACCTTGATTGACATTGGGTTGATATCACTCCCCACAAATGACCAATTATATTCAGCCCGACCAATAATGGGGTAAATTACATTTGCCCCTACACCAATATCAAGAACACGGATCTGTTTACCTAAAGGGATTTTATCGTCGTTATCATGAGCAAGTAAGTCGGCTAGATAATGAATATAATCTGCTCGCCCTGGAATGGGTGGGCAAAGATAATCATTGGGAATATCCCAATTGCTCAGTTGATAATAATGTAATAACAGTGCTTTATTTAGCAATTTGACTGCCATTGGATCAGCAAAATCGATCGATAAATTATTGTATTGATTGGGTTTAACGTACGGTGTGAAATCAGGTAACGTTTGGCATAGCGCTAAAAAGTCATAGCCATGGCGATGTTTATTTCGTTGATGTAAAGCAGTTTTGTTTGCTAAGTTCGACTGTTTTTGCATGTTCTATCCAACAATAAAAAGGCTGTCTATTATAAAGGTTTTGCACCTAATAAGGAAAAGTAAAAACACTTAACCTAGTTTACTTTGAATATTCATCTTCACTTACGTGGTCATTGCTACAAATATCAGCATAAAACAATTACCACCACAGCCTATATTTTTGTGTTATTAGCAAAAACGTTGCCCCTTCATCATGGTATTTCAAACAAATACAACTAGTCTAAAATGATTGAGTGGTATCTAATTGCCATTTTATTAACGCTAGTTATTTTGTTATCCAACAAATTATATTAAAAATTCTTAATTGTAAAACTGGCTGGTCTAACTCGTCATTCGATGGTTTAACTCTATCAGTATTGATAATGTTGCTTGTTTCACTATAAACAATACTATCTAATGTAACCTTTAGTAGATTCACCGTTTTGTCTATTAGTAACTTCTAACGCATACCTTTGTCTGTTTTGCTGCTACTGTACTTAACATTTGTGCAAAATTAATCATCAATATACTAAAGAACCCCACATTATGATTGCATTCAATCGTGATTAACTGCTATAGATTTAATGAAATCTTGTTATTATGAGATTCAATAATGACTTTACACATTCCATTCGAAAACGCATTGATATTTGTTATAATTTTCAACTTTTAATCCAAACGGACATGCCATGAGAATCCCATTCAAATTATTCTGTGTACCTTTTAGCTTATTGTTAGTTAGCTCTTTTGATCTCTATGCTTCCGAATTTAACGGTGAACAGTTAAGCTTGGTTTGGGCTGTACCTTTTATTGGTATTTTGCTTTCGATTGCTTTATGTCCACTATTTTTAGCGCGATTATGGCACTATCACTATGGCAAAATTATTATTTTTTGGACGACACTGTTTATAGTTGCTGCCATTTATTCATTCGGTATGCAAACTACCCTCAATCTAACTGCTCATGCAATATTAGAAGAGTATATTCCTTTTATCGTTTTACTACTTGCCCTGTTTACTGTATCGGGTGGGGTGTTGATTAAAAGTGATATGATTAGTACGCCTAAATTGAATGTTGTATTGTTAGCAATCGGCACGATATTAGCCTCAATTATGGGCACTACAGGTGCGGCAATGTTAATGATTCGTCCTTTAATTAGAGCTAATCGTTATCGTAATCAATCTGTTCATATTATTATCTTTTTCATCTTTCTTGTTGCTAACATTGGCGGAGGATTAACGCCATTAGGTGATCCACCGTTATTTATTGGTTTTTTAAAAGGGGTTGATTTTTTTTGGACTGTTAAGCATATGTTTTGTCCGGTATTATTGACGACGATTTTATTATTGATAATTTTCTATATTATCGACAGTTATTACTTTCGCCAGCAATATGGTCAATCGTCAAACATAAAGACTAAACCTACTCAACCGTTTAAACTCTACGGTATAACAAACATTTTTTTATTGGTAGCCATAATTATTTGTGTATTGATGTCGGGGATTTGGCAGTCTTCAATCACTTTTACTATTTTAGCGACCTCAATTGCCCTACCTGATTTGGCGCGGGATCTGTTACTGTTAATCATTACAGTTACTTCTGTCATGATCACACCCAAGCAAGTTCGTGCGGGTAATGAATTTAATTGGGATCCCATTATTGAAGTGGGTAAATTGTTTATTGGTATCTTTATTACGATTGTACCGGTGTTAACTATTTTACGCGCGGGCAGTAATGGCGCATTGGCGGCAATTGTAACGCTCGTTAACAACGACCATCTACAGCCAATTAATAGTTTGTATTTTTGGTTTGCGGGATTACTCTCGGGCTTTTTAGACAATGCACCAACTTATTTGGTGTTTTTCAATCTAGCATCAGGCGATGCCATGACGTTAATGACCACCATGGCAAAAACACTATTAGCCATATCAATGGGATCGGTGTTTATGGGAGCGCTTAGCTACATAGGTAACGCACCTAACTTTATGGTCAAAAGTATAGCAACACAACAGCAAATTAATATGCCAAGCTTTTTTGGTTATATGAAATGGTCAATTAGCATATTGATTCCGGTGTTTATCATCAATAATTTGATATTTTTTCTCTAACATGACACAAAATATCGCTAATGTTGCTATTTTGCTAAACATAGCAAATTATAAAATGAAGGAATGATAGATTATGTATACTGGGTTATAACAATAACTAGCGTAATAGCATTAGGTTGTCATTGACAGAGTCAACACCAGATAATAAAAATTATCTGGTGTAATTCATCACTCAAGTTTAGAAAACTAGTCAAAGTATCATCTTGATCTATAACGGTTATTGTTACTGTTACCGTGTTTTTCATCGCGTTTTAACGGCAAGCAATAACCGTCTAAATAAAGGTAAAATTGTACATAACACCCATATTAGGAATCAAATAAGATGCATTAATGGGATGTCATTTTTATTTGCCTTTAGCATAACTTTTACTTTCTTCGTTATAATTTGCTGTAAAAAGTTTGGGGATATCGTTATCGGCGTAAATATAACCAATGCCAATATTATTCCAAATGCTTTTTATTGCTATTGTAATCAATGTTTACTTAATCAAGTTTGATTTTGACTAAACAGAGCTGCCACTTCACATAAGTTGTCGCCATATCAAACAGGCCTCAACCTTAACATCCAAACAGTATATTAAGCGTTTAAAATTATTATCTACAAAGCTAAAAATACAAGTCAGTGAGATGGCTATTAACGAAATTTTATTGTTATGTAGATTTGCCAACAATATACATTTCAAAAGTTTTATAAAAAAGTTTTAGTATTAAGCCATCAGGTGAACGTAAAAATGAAAAATAACAAGCTAGCTTTACCTAATACTCAGTAACAAAAAACGGTTATACAGTTAGTAAACTTTGCCCATTGAATTTGTCACATTCGCCGAGTAAAAATGTGAGTCTTCGCACAATTTTAATAAAAAGTCTTAAGTTACTATAAATTACAGCCAAAAAAAGATTTACCATGTCCGAATTTTGAAGGTCAGATACACTTTTCCTTTTTAGAATGAGGCTTGAGTGATTTGCAATAAAGTGAGGATCGCGCATGATACAGAAGTTACTCGATAAAGATTTTTTTGCTTCTAGTCAGCAAAATATCACTATAGAGCCTCGAGAGCCCCAACCTGTGTACCCTGAACATACACATAATTTTAATGAAATAGTCATTGTCACAAAAGGTAATGGCAAGCATATTTTAAACGGTCGATTATTCGATCTTTATCCGGGTATGATGTTTTATATTCACGCTAGTGATTGCCATTTATACGAAAACGTAAATAATTTACATTTAACGAATATTTTATTTAGAGATCCGGACAATTTTCATTTCATCAATGGCATTAATGAATTGATTCCGAATCAAGATTTGTGCCAATCTCACTTTTTTTTTGATAAAAATTGTGACAAAAATATACAAACCATTTTAGCGCAATTGAATCAAGTATCAGTGCAAAGCGATGCTTTGCAAGAAAGCCTTTTTTTACAATTATTACTATTATTCAAACAAAATCAATATGTAAATCAAGGCACGGGCAGCAGTGATAACCGAGTCAAACAGCTATTACGCTATTTACAAATCCATTTCAAAGAACCGATTGATTGGCATAAGGTAACCGAGCAATTTTCATTATCATTACGCTCTTTCCACCGCCATGTGAAAAATCAATTAGGCATAACTCCGCAAAAATACCTTATAAAATTACGTTTGGCTGATGCCTATACACAATTAATTCAGACCGACAAAACCATCACAGACATTGCGCAAGAATGTGGATTTAATGATAGTGCTTATTTTTCGACTTGTTTTAAACAGGAGTTTACTTTTGGACCACAAATATTACGTAATTATCCAGAGAAACGTTATCATTGATTGGTAAATCTATACGGCAGGAACAGCTTATGAATCACTATTTGCATTTATTTAGACAAGATTATTTTATTGCAGATATCAATACTGTGACTGTCGAAAAAAGAGATCATCAACACCCCTTTCCGTTGCATGACCATGACTTTCACGAAATTGTCATTGTCTGTTCGGGTAATGGATTACATCACTGGAATGATTATATTTACCCAATCACTAGTGGTGATATTTTATATATAAACCCTAAAGATGTTCATGGTTATGAGTCGGTAAATAATCTAAAACTCGACAATATTTTATATTTACGAGATGCCTTATTTTTATCATCAATCATTGAACAATATTTGCCAAAACAAAATGCCAAGCATACCGAGCGAGGCTGGCGTATTAAACCTTCTTTAATTAAAATGGTCTCCCCTTTAATTGAACAGCTCGCGATTGAATCAAAAAAAAATAATTTAGCTTCCGTGCATCTGGCCGAAGCGCTATTTTTACAGTTAGTCATTTTATTAGATCGTATTAAACAAATGCCTAATACTCAATCACCAACCGCAACTCATCAATTGGATTTATTATTTACCGTACTGCACAATAGCATAGCTACGCCATTTAATTTAGACATATTTTGTAAGCAAAATCATATTGCCGCAAGATCACTTAGCCGTTTATTTAAAAGTCAAACAGGCATGACAATTTATGAATATCTACAAAAGCGGCGCTTGTGTACAGCGATGTCATTACTGCGTAACACGCCATACTCAATTAGTATGATTTCGGCTGAATGTGGTTATGATGATAGTAACTATTTTTCAGTCGTATTTAAAAAAGAAACCAAGCAGACACCGTCACAATATCGAGCAAAATTTAGAAATAAAACCAATAAACGTTAATGAAGGTAAATACTCTCTTTTAATTTTATAAAAGAGAGTCTATTTTTATTCAAGATAAAACACAGGTAAAAGTGCTTCACTTATTGGGCTATTATCAGCATTACTTGGCATAATATCTTGCATAAATGCCCACCACTTTTTGCAAGCAGCCGTATTGGCAATAGCATCCCAACGCTCTTCTGATTCAATTTCAACGTAAGCAAATAAAAGATTGCGCTTTGCATCGAGAAAAATCGAATAATTATGTGCGCCATGTGCTTTTAACTCTTTCACTAATTCCGGAAAAATTTCATCGTGCCGTTTTTTATATTCCGCATGTTTATCAGGATTAACCTGCAT
The DNA here is from genome assembly GCF_026536145.1 of Gilliamella sp. B3464. Taxonomy (NCBI): domain Bacteria; kingdom Pseudomonadati; phylum Pseudomonadota; class Gammaproteobacteria; order Orbales; family Orbaceae; genus Gilliamella; species Gilliamella sp. B3464. The sequence goes on from NZ_JAFNOQ010000002.1 coordinate 209,511, forward strand.
GATTGAAGCTTTTCTTAACATAGCCATTCCTTCTTATTAAGCATTACATATGAAATAGGTCGATATAATATTGACTAACCTATTTCATAATTTCAAATCGGCAACTTATCATTAATAAATAGCCTGATAGAGTTGTTCAATTTCGTGAACATTAGTTTCACGTGGATTACCACCGGTACACACATCATCAAAGGCAGCTTGTGCTAGTGCTGGAATGTCTTCGAGTTTAACGCCAATATCTTTCAATGTTGCTGGAATACCGACATCTTTGTTAAGCTGTTTTACTGCATCAACAGCAGCCTGCCTGGCCTGCGCTATTGTCATTTTTTCAGTGTCTGCCACCCCCATGGCTTTAGCAATATCACGATATTTATCGCCAGTAAATTCGGCATTGTAAGCCATGATATGCGGTAGCAATACGGCATTAGCAACGCCATGCGGGGTACTATAAAAAGCACCAAGCGGGTGTGCCATTCCATGGACTAAACCTAATCCCACATTTGAAAAACCCATACCAGCAATATATTGACCTAATGCCATATCTTCTGAACCTTTTGCAATCCCTTTTACTGAGTCACGTAATGAGCGTGCTATTACCTCAATGGCTTTTAAATGAAACATATCAGAAAGTTCCCAAGCCCCTTTAGTAATATAACCTTCAATGGCATGGGTGAGTGCATCTACCCCAGTCGCTGCTTTTAAACTTGCTGGCATGCTTGTCATCATATCTGAATCTATGATTGCAACAGCCGGAATATCATGAGGGTCAACGCAAACAAATTTACGTTTTTTCTCTTCATCGGTAATGACGTAGTTAATGGTCACTTCAGCAGCGGTACCGGCTGTTGTTGGTATGGCTATCGTTGGAACCGCAGGTTTTTTAGTTGGTGCAACGCCTTCTAAGCTTCGCACATCAGCAAATTCAGGATTATTAATAATGATACCAATGGCTTTGGCCGTATCTTGCGGAGATCCACCACCGATCGCTATTAAATAATCAGCACCTGACTGTTTAAAAATGTCTACCCCTTTTTTAACGATTCCAATTGTTGGGTTAGGCATAACTTGATCAAAGATTTGATAAGCAAAACCATTGTCATCTAATAATTTTGTTACTTTTGTTGCTACTTTGAATTTGATTAGATCTTTGTCAGTAACCACCAATGCTTTTTTAAAACCCCGTTTTTTAATCTCATCAACGATATGTTGGATTGAACCTGCACCAAAATAAGAGGTTTCATTTAAAATCATTCTATAAGCCATAATCTGTTTTCCTTTCAATTAATTTGCCATGCCTAAACCAACGATATTGGCAGCAAAAATAATAACTAAGCAACCTATACATAATACTTTTACTGGTTTCTTTCCTGTGCCAAACCACTCTTTTAAAACTAAACCAACAATACCACCACAAAGCACATAAAAGCTCATATGTAACATCCAACTCATAAAGCCATATTCTGCTGGAATATTGGCATGGCCCCATGCATAAAAGAAGAATTGAAAATACCACATTGCACCACCCAAAATGGCGAACAATGCATTGCTAATGAGTAACGATTTAGCAACCGAGATATCTTGTTTGAATGACAACTCTTTTTTAAAACAGAGGCGGGAAATACAAAAACCGAGATTAACTATCGCGCCACCACCCATGATGACTACATAACTAGGTAACGCAACATACAGATGGGAAACACCTAATTGAGCGGCCTTAGTATGCATAGGTACCGCGGCGCTCATAGCAAAAGACATACCGGCAGAAAAAATCCCACACATTACCGCTAATAATAAGCCTTTGCGTAGATTAAAATCCGCTACCTGTACACCTAATGTTTTTTCTTTTAAGAGCCCGGCATAAGTAACAATGGCTACCCCAATAACAGCAACAACTACGCCTAGCAGTGTCATTTTGCCGCCGGTTGAAGCGATAAGTTCACCAAATTTACCTTGTAATATCGGCGTCATTAACGTACCAACAATTAAGGTAATGCCAATTGCAATACCTATCCCCATGGACATACCCAAATAGCGCATAGTCAGTCCATAGCCGACATTACCAATTCCCCACATTGCACCAAATAGAAAAACTGGAATTAATACATCTGAACTGAAACTACCGTAATATTCCCAAAAATTAGGCAATAAACAGTAACTTATAGACCAAGGTAAAATAATCCATGAAAAAATACCCGCGATTGACCACATTGTTTCCCATGACCAATTTTTAACTTTTTTCAATGGTGCATAAAAGCAAGCTGCCGATGTAGCACCGACAAAGTGCCAAAATATACCTAAAATAATTGAACTACCCATATATGTGTCCTTATATGTTTAGAATATAATTTAATATATTCTGAGCTAAACCTAACTAAGGTTTTAATGCTTCCTCAATTGGATTGACATCAAAGCGCTGTGCCAACAGTCTAAATTGCTCGGTTGATATAGTTTGTCGTTTACCGCCCATCGATAACACTTTTACTAATACTTCAGCTGATTTTTCTGCTGTATCAATAAGGCCAAAGGCTTCATCCAATGTAGGGCCGGTACCGAAAACACCATGAAAAGCCCATAAAACCAATGTGTGTTTTGCCATTTGTTGTGCTGTTGCATAACCAATTTCATCTTTTCCTGGCACCATCCAAGGCACAACACCGACACCATCAGGAAAGACAACCAAGCATTCAGTGCTCATTTCCCATAGTAAACGGGTAATAACTGCGGTATCGAGTTCTAAAACATAAGTTAATGCAATTAAATTGGTTGCATGACAATGCATGATCACGCGATCTTTACCTTGACTTTTTTCCATGCGGACGATGTGAGACTGTAAGTGAGCGGCTAGCTCAGAAGTGGGCAAACCACCATTAATCAACCCCCACATAATATAGTAACCCTTGCCCTGTTCATCGATTTTGACAATAGCTAAAGTATCAGCGGGATCTAAAATGACATTTCGGAAAAATTTTCCAGAACCTGTCACAATAAAGTATTGATTGGCTAACTTAGCCACATCTTGTGTTAATGATACGTGCCTTGGATTAGCATAAAAGTCACCTTGAAATGAAACGACATCGGTGTCTAACAATCGTAAGCTTACGTTACCACCATTACGTTCATCCCAACCTTTTAACCACATGTCGTACGTTGCTTTGATCATGCCTTGCACAAACCAAGAAGATAGAATCTGTTGCATTGTTTTCACCTTTTATCGTTGAGTTAATACTTGTTGCTCATATTGACGAACTTCATCAAGCCAAGCACGTCCAACTGGTACGCCGTTTTGTTGGCAATATTTGTCCCAAACTGCTTGCCAAGGTAAGGATTTTTGTTCTTCGAGTAATGCTAGTCGGGAAGTAAAGTCTCGTTCACGTTCAAATTGTTTGAGTTGCGCTGTAGGTTCTAATAACGCTTTTAATAGGCATTTTTTCATATTGCGAGTACCAATTACCCAAGCGGCGATACGGTTGATTGATGCATCAAAAAAGTCCAAGCCGATATGAACTCGATCAAATAAATTATTACGAATGATTTCACTGGCAATATTTTGGGTTTCATCATCGAAAAGTACGACGTGATCACTATCCCAACGTACAGGGCGGCTAACGTGCAGTAATAGGTGTTCAACAAATGGCATAACGGCAGAAATTTTGTCTGAAATGACTTCTGTTGGATGAAAATGCCCCGCATCTAAACAGAGTGCAGTTTTACGTGATGTAGCATAAGCGAGATAAAATTCATTTGAACCAGCAGTATAAGATTCAAGTCCAATACCAAATAATTTGCTTTCTACTGCATCAATATGATATTTGGGATCGATTTTTTCACTGATAATTTCATCTAACGATTCTAATAAACGTTGTCTTGGCGCAAATTTATCGACGGTAATATCTTTCATGCCATCCGGTAACCAAATGTTCATGACCGATGGCGTACCAAGCTCTTTACCAAAATATTCAGAAACTTTACGACACGCTTTACCATGTTCAATCCAAAATTGGCGAATTTTTGCATCAACATGTGTTAACGTGCCTTCATTGCTTAATGGATGAGAAAAATAAGTTGGGTTGAAATCTAAACCAATGTGCTGCTTTTTAGCCCAGCTCACCCAATTTGCAAAGTGTTCCGGTTTTACTTCATTGCGATCGACTTTGTGATCGGCTTCTAAATATGACGCATGTAGATTTAATCGTTTTGGTCCCGGAATTAAGCTAAAGGCTTTATCTAAATCGGCTCTAAGTTCACTTGCATTACGTGCTTTGCCCGGATAATTACCTGTCGCTTGGATACCGCCCGTTAACTCACCTTCTTGTTTTTCAAACCCGGTAACATCATCACCTTGCCAGCAATGTACTGAAATTGGTAATTTAGCCATTTTAGCTAAAGCGGCATCGGTATCTACCCCTATTTCGGCAAATCTTGCTTTAGCACTTTGATAGGCATTTTCAACTGTACTCATTAGTAACTCCTTAATAAATTACGTAAATTTTAAATTAACTATTTTGTGGATAATAATATTGGGTATCAAAATTGTGCGAGATAATCTGTCTTAACGTCTTAACATCATCGATAGCCCCTAACGAAATTAATTGGTATCCAACATTACCTAAGGCTGACGATTCAATAGGACCTGCGGTCACATTGATATGACAAAGATCGGCACATAACTGATTGAGAAAAGTATTTTGGCAACCACCACCAACAATATGTAAGGTATTAATTGGTTGCTGAATAAGGGTGGATAATTCAGCAATCACATCACAATATAACGTAGCTAAACTATCAAATATGCAGCGTACTAATTGTGATAAACGTTCAGGCGCGTGCGCATATTTTTCGAGGCAGACCTGTTTTAGCGTTTCGGTCATGGACGCGGGATTTAAAAATCTATCATCATTAGGATTAATTACATAGGTAAAGGGTTGTTCTTGCTTTGCTGATTCAATAATGTGACTAATGTTATTAATGTTATGTTCTAGGCAAACACGCTGAAATAGCCACAAACCCATAATGTTTTTTAAGACGCGATAATACCCATCAACGCCACCTTCATTGGTGATGTTAGCGTTTAAAGCTTGGGCATCAGTGTATGAATGATTTGACTCGATGCCCATTAAAGACCAAGTCCCCGAACACAAATAAGCGCTTTGTTTATCCGTTATGGGAGCGGCAATCACGGCACTTGCCGTATCATGACTGGCTATAGCAATAACCGGAATTTTATCGCCATTTGGACTTTGCCAATAACCGACTTTATTACCGGGCATGGTAATATCACCAAACCATTTACGCGGCACGCCTAAGTAATCAAGTAATTGCTGATCCCAATCACGCGTTGTCACATTAACCAGTTGCGTCGTCGTTGCATTGGTATATTCTCGGTTTAACTTGCCAGTTAAACGAAAAATTAAATAATCGGGTATCATCACCCAATCCGTGACTTGTGATAACCAAGTCGGATTATCCTTCATCATCGCTTTAAGCTGATAAAGGGTATTGAAAGTTAAAAATTGAATACCGGTTTTTTGGTAGATGTTCTCAATTCCAAGCTCTGATTGAACTTGTGACATAATATTATCGGTACGATGATCGCGGTAAGCATAAGTCGGGCCAACAACTTGTCCATGTTTATCAAGCAATACATAATCCACGCCCCAAGTATCAATGCCGATACTATCAAGCTTAATACCTTGTTGAATAATTTTGTTCAAACCGGTAATGATTTCATGCTCTATATAATTAAGATCCCAACAAAAATTGGCATCCAGTGATTTAAAATCATTCTTGAATCGATGCACTTCTTGAAGGGTTAAATGTTGATTGTTCGCTTGATAACAAGACAACATGACCCGTCCACTTGAAGCACCTAAATCTATTGCGGCAATATATCTATCAGCCATTATCACTATCCCCATTATTGCTAATGGGCACAGTGTAAATAACGTATAACATAAATTCTTTCAATTGATTGCCACTGTTTTATTAGTGTTGGCAAAATTCTTAAACTCAGTGTGATCTTCCGCACAAATTATCGATTTATGCTGGTTTTATACATTCTTAATAATTATTGGTATAATGGCGCATTTATAACATAATTTGAGAGTAACCTATGTTTAATCAGTTAAAAGCAATTATTCAATATTTACTACCTAAACAGCTATTAACCCTGATATTTGGTTGGCTTGCTAATAAGCATTTAGGAAAAGTGACAACATGGATGATTTTAGGCTTTAGTAAACTGTATAAAGTTGATTTAAGTGAAGCCAAAATTAGTGATGTAAAAGAATATAAAACTTTTAATGATTTTTTTGCTCGTGAGCTAAAAGACGAGGCCCGCCCTATCGATTCAGCGGCGAATTCTATTGTCATGCCTGCCGATGGTGTGATAAGCCAATTTGGTGTCATTCAAGATAATTTATTATTACAAGCTAAAGGGCATTTTTATTCTTTAGAATCATTATTGGCTTGTCATCCAGATATGATCAAGTTTTTTAAAGATGGCGCTTATGCTACAACTTACTTATCACCTCAAAATTACCATCGCTTTCACATGCCTTGTGATGGCATTTTACGTGAAATGATTTATGTACCAGGTTCGTTGTTTTCAGTCAGCAAAGCAACAACCGAAAGTATACCGAATATTTTTGCACGTAATGAGCGCGTTATTTGTCTATTTGAAACCGAATTTGGACCGATGGCGCAAATTTTAATTGGTGCAACGATTGTTGGTAGTATTGAAGTGGAATGGGAAGGCTGTATCACGCCTCCTCGCGAAGGCATTATGAAACGTTGGACCTATGCTGGCGAAGTGAAATTAACTAAAGGACAAGATATGGGCTGTTTTAAATTAGGCTCGACTGTCATCACCTTGTTTGCATCTAATGCTATTGCATTTGACAGTCATCTTAAAGTTGGTGACATAACGCGTGTTGGTCAAAAGCTAGCGGAAAGGATCTAACATTATGTGGATGCGTGGTTTTTGCTGTTTTGTATTATTGTTGTTATCTTCTTTAACGTCTGCTGAACAAGCAATTTTAACTATTGATAATGAAGAAGAGCTATCACAAGTTGTGAATCAATTAAGTGATAAAAACGATGAACTTCGTCAAAATATGGAGTTTCAAAAATCGCATTTAACCAGCATCATTAATGAACAAAATAACATTACCACGCAAATTTCACATGTACAAAATACGTTAGCGACACTGGCTGAACAAGGTGAATGGTTAAGTTTTTCAACCGCGCTTGGCGAAACCCTTCGCCAACAGCTACTGCGTTTACCCGAAAAACCCAAGTCTCAACCGCTTGATGCTGAAATCGCCGAAGCAAAAGTCCAACAGCTTAATTACTCCAATACGTTAACCGCATTAGACAACTATCCAACTTTAAGTAGCCCACTTAATAGTGTAAAACTCGCTACACAGTACCGACGCTTGTTACGCGAACAAAGCGAATTACTTAAAACATTAATTTCGGGTACTGATACCACTATTTTAGAGTTAACGAAATTAAAAATTTCAAATAAACAGTTAACCAATGCAATTGACGAAGTCAATGACGCGGCACACCGCTATTTCTTCTGGGTGGCTGATGTTAATCCTATTTCACTTAAATTCCCAGTTAATTTGGCCAAAGATGTTGTTTATGTCATTTTTTCAATCGATACCTTAACTCAGCTATATAATGCCAGTTGTGAAGTATTAACAACACCTAAACCATTATTTTTATTGATTTTAGCAATGCTATTTGTGGTTACTCATTTTAAAATGCGCACAAAATATTATGCATTTTTAAACAAATCCGCCTCACGCGTGGGTAAAGTAACGCAAGATAGTTATTCTTTAACATTAAAAGTGATTATTTATTCGCTAATTATGGCGCTGCCTGTACCTATTTTATGGGCTGTTTTTGGTTATGCACTGCAAATTAACTGGGATTACCCTGTCGCAGTAGCGCTGGGTTATGGGGTAAATGCTGCTGCGCCTATTTTATGGGTCTTTATTATTACTGCACATTTTGCAGAACAAAATGGTCTATTTATTACCCACTTTGGCTGGTCCAAATCAAGTGTTCGAGAAGCAATGAAATACTATCAACTTTCGGTTTGGGTAGTGATTCCACTTGTTATGATTGTCATGAGTTTTGATCAGTTTAACAACCGCCAATTTGCCGCCACTATAGGACGAACAGCTTTCATTATTCTCTGCTTTGCTTTAGTATTTATGACTAACTCAATTCATCGAGCGGGCGTGCCTCTTTATATTGATAAAAAGGGATCGGGCGATAACTTATTAAGTCACATTCTTTGGTTTATTTTATTAAGTGCGCCTTGGTTAGCTATTATTGCGGCTTGCTTAGGTTATTTATCTACAGCGCAAGTTTTATTAGGTCGACTTGAAGCATCGGTTATTATCTGGTTTGGTTTATTAGTTATCTATTTTATGATTCGACGTTGGATGTGGATCCAAAAACGTCGTATTGAATTTGAACGAGACAAACAACGCCGATTGGAACGCATGCAACGCGCGAAAGGACACGAAGAAGAGTTAACATCGGTGAATGAAGGTGTCGATGAGCCAGTTATCAACTTAGATGTCATTAGTGCACAATCGTTACAATTAGTTAGATCGATTATTATGCTGATTGCTTTAATTAGTATGATACTGCTCTGGTCTGAACTACATTCGGCATTTGCCTTCATGAATAATATTAAACTTTGGGGTACAAGCACCATTGTCAATGGCGTTGAAATCGAACAATATATTACCCTTGGCGCGGTATGTATTGCCATTTTAGTCATGACAATTACCGTGCAAGCCGTTAAAAACCTACCAGCATTACTCGAATTAGGCATTTTACAACATTTAGATTTAGCACCGGGCACCGGTTATGCTATCTCAACAATTTCTAAATATATTATTCTAATGATCGGTTGTATGATTGCATTTTCATTTATTGGGATTGATTGGTCAAAAATACAATGGCTTATTGCTGCATTAGGTGTTGGTTTAGGTTTTGGTCTACAAGAAATTTTTGCTAACTTTATTTCTGGCTTAATCATTTTGTTTGAAAAACCGGTCAGAATTGGGGATACCGTCACTATTCGTGATTTAACCGGTAATATCACTAAAATTAACACGCGTGCAATTACTATTGTTGACTGGGACCGCAAAGAAATCGTCATGCCGAATAAAGCTTTTATCACTGAACAATTAGTTAACTGGTCGTTATCAGACTCAATTACCCGTATTGTGTTAACTATCCCTGCAACTATTGATGCTGATAGTGATTTGGTAATAAACCTATTACAACAAGCCTGTATCGAATGTGAATATGTGTTAAACGATCCCGAACCGCAAGTCTTTTTAGTCGATATTCAAGAAGGAATACAATTATTTGAACTGCGAGTGTTTGCAGCCGAAATGGGGCATCGAATGCTTTTACGAACAGCAATTCATAAATTAATCTTAGAAGCTTATCGTCAGCATGATTTAAAATTACCATTTCCACCATTACAAACCAATTTGGAAGCGCTTGGTCGTAAAAGTGGACGCCGTAGTTATACCGTTGGCACGCTTTAACCGAAAAGCGTTTCTAACCAAGGTACACCAAATGCACCTGGCGCTAATAACACAAATGCCCAAATTGGCGCAGAAGAGATATTGGCTAAATTAAACTTAGTTGCTGGCATATGCATTGTGCCAGCAATCAACGGCACTATAGCTCGAAATGGTCCAAAAAATCGACCAACAAAAACCCCTAAAGCGCCATAGCGTTGAAAAAATTGTTCAGAACGATAAACCAATTTTGGATACTTACTTAATGGCCAAGAAGCGATTACTTGTTTGTGATAATGCTTACCTAACCAATAAGAGAGCCAATCACCAATCACAGCGCCTAGCGATGCAGCAATTAATACCGGAATAAATGAGATAACGCCAGTACCAATTAAAGCGCCTGCACCCAATAAAATTGCTGTTGCTGGCACAATCAATGAAATAATGGCTAAAGATTCGCCAAATGCCAATAAAAAAATAATTGGCAATGCCCATATTTGATGAGCTTGAATAAACTGCATTATTGCAAAGGTAAATTCATGTATTGACATAGTTGAATTAGGTAAATTATTAATTGATTAGACTCAAGCATTTTACCATAATAATATAAGTTTAAGATTGTGTTAACCAAGTATTGGCAGAATCTTATTACGTAACTCAATTGCTTTACTGATTATTCACATTAGCAATGTAAAACTAAAACAACGTTCAATGCTTAAAAATAAACAGCCCGAGACCAGCCATGACTAGCGGTATTAACACAGTATTAGTAACAAAATTTAGTAATAGCACGCTAAATAATCCTCAATTTGATACAATTGCCATAGAAAAACCTATTGCATTAATTTATAACGGTATTTCTCATGTGGTTATGATGACGACGCCGAAAGATCTTGAGTATTTTGCGATTGGTTTTTCATTAACTGAAAATATTATTGAATCGGTTAATGACATTTATGGTATTGATATAATCGACTCATTAAAAGGAGTAGAAGTTCATATTGAATTATCTTCCAGACGCTTCAATCAATTAAAAGAAAAACGTCGCAATTTAACCGGCCGCACTGGTTGTGGTATCTGTGGAACAGAGCAACTTGATCAGGTATGCTCAATTATTCCTACTTTACCATCCAATGACAAAATTCAGTTACCAGATTTTGCGCATTCACTGGCCTATCTAAACCAAGTACAACAAGTTGGAGCGCAAACAGGCTGCACCCATGCAGCAGTTTGGCTTGATTTACATGGTAATTTTATTGCAGGTTTTGAGGATATCGGCAGACATGTAGCGTTAGATAAACTGTTAGGTTATCGCGCGAAATACCTCGCACAAAATAAAAAAAATATACCAGGCCTAATACTCGTCTCAAGTCGAGCTAGTTATGAAATGGTACAAAAAGCAGCTATCTGTGGCATCGAAATTCTCTGTGCGGTTTCAGCAGCTACATCAATGGCAGTTGAGCAAGCCAGAACAAATAACTTGACTTTGATTGGATTTTTTAGAGGTGATAAAGGGGTAATTTATACCGATAGCAATCGGATCATTGAGTAATAATAATTTTATAAGATAAACACGGTTGTCAAATTGAAGCTTAATGTATCATAAATAATGTTTATATTTTAATTTTTTAAATTAATTTTTAAGATAATTAATTGATTAATAAAGTTAAATATAGCAATTTAATTTTTAAAACTAAACCAAACCTAAAAAGTCCCTTTCATTATTGTCAGAACATCATCATAATATACCCTGAAAAATGACAACTACGTTGTTTTTATTATATATTCTTTTTATGTGATCGTTTTCTCGTTTTGAGAAAAAGTCAATTATTCACATCCTTTTCTATGACATACTAGATCGATGTGAACAATTGCGATACGTATTTTTATTCATGATAAAAATATAAACATGTTTTAAGTGATTATTTAATATCACTGCGTTTTATTTATCAAAAAACTACTTCAATTTGAAAGGATACACTCATGCATCAAACAGCAGATATTCAACAAGCAGTTAATTATATTCAACAGCAAACCGACAAAAAACCAACAATCGGAATTATACTTGGATCGGGTTTAGGTCCTTTTGCCGATACTCTTGAAGATGCCGTTCATATTCCTTATGACACTATTCCTCACTTTGCTAAATCAGCAGCTGTGGGGCATGCGAATGAATTAGTGATTGGTAAATGTGGTGATAAGACTGTTGTCGCGATGAAAGGTCGTTTTCATTATTATGAAGGTTTTTCATTAGATCAAGTTACCTTCCCTGTGCGTGTAATGAAAATGCTAGGCGTTGAAAAACTGATCATTACCAATGCCTGTGGTGCAGTCAACACTAGCTTTAAACCTGGTGATTTAATGATAATTACTGACCACATTAACTTAACTGCTAACAATCCATTAATGGGGCCAAATAATCCTGAATTAGGGGTTCGCTTTTTGGATGTAAGCGAAGTGTATAACAAGCAATTAAGAGCAACAGTTAGCGAAGTAGCTAAAGAGCTGAATATCACTTTACAACAAGGTGTTTATGCTTGGTGGACAGGACCAACCTACGAAACTCCAGCAGAGATTAGAATGATCCGTACATTAGGTGCTGATGCAGTGGGTATGTCTACCGTTCCTGAAGCAATTATTGCTCATCACTCTGGCATTAAAACTATCGGCATTTCATGTTTAACTAATATGGCTTGTGGCATTTTAGATCAACCACTCGGTCATGAAGAAGTGATTGAAACCGCTGAACGTGTAAAATCCACTTTTTTACAACTTATTACTAAAACCATTGCACGTTTTTAGTTCATAGTTTTTAATTTTATATAAGCAGTTCAATTTATTTAGGATTTAAATAATGAACATAAAAAATAGATTAAAAATAATGATGTTTTTCCAATATTTTATTTGGGGAAGCTGGCTAACGACTTTAGGTATTTATCTTTTTAATACACTAAAATTTTCTGGTGCCGAGATAGGTATGATCTTTAGTACTAAAGGCTTAGCCGCATTAATTATGCCTTGTATTATAGGGATTATTGCTGACAAATTTATACAAGCAAAATATTTGTACATGCTGTGCCACTCGATTTGTGCTGTTGCGCTTTTTTATGCTGCATCAGTGACAACATCAAGTTTACTATTTTGGTTGATGTTTGCTAATGCAATGGCTTTCATGCCAACTATTGCTTTATCTAACTCAATTAGTTACGCGTGTTTAGATAAAAATAACTTAAATACTGTCGAAGTGTTCCCTAAAATACGGGTGTTTGGTACAGTAGGTTTTATTATTGCTATGTGGATGATAAGTTTACTGAAGTTAGATTCCAGTAATGGACAACTTTATGTGGCATGTGCGGCTTCGGTCGTATTAGTGATCTACAGCGCAACGTTACCAAATATTGAAATCAAACAAAACCAACAACAATCTTGGGCTTCTCGTTTAGGGCTTGATGCATTTGTGTTATTTAAAAAACCCGTCATGGCAGTATTCTTTTTATTTGCGATGTTACTTGGCGCAATATTACAAATCACCAATACTTTCGGCGGGGCATTTTTAAAAGACTTTGGTAAAATTCCCGAATTTTCTGACAGTTTAATTGTACAGCATCCAGCAATTTTATTATCCGTATCACAAATGGCAGAAGTGGCATTTATTTTAACTATTCCGTTTTTTCTTAAAAAGTTTGGAATAAAAAAAGTGATCATGATAAGCCTAATAGCTTGGACGCTCCGATTTGGCCTATTTGCATTTGGTGATCCAACACCATTTGGTTTTGTCTTACTGTTGTTATCCATGATAGTTTATGGTTGTGCTTTTGATTTCTTTAATATTTCGGGATCAATTTTTATAGAAAAAGAAGTTAATGCCAATATTCGAGCAAGTGCACAAGGGCTCTTTATGACAATGGTAAATGGAATTGGTGCATATTTGGGTTCAATCTTAAGTGGTATGGTGGTTGATAAATTTACTTACACAACTGGTCGAGATTGGCAAACAATATGGTTAATATTTGCATCTTATGCACTGGTGTTGGGAATTATTTTTTACTTTACCTTTAACTATGACCATAATAGAAGCGAAACAGTTAAGCAATAACTTACCACAATCAAACTAATGGGCTAAAATCACAAGCTTACATTCTGTTCTGATTCACTTAGTATTCGTTATTCTAATATGTTAAAAAATGAAGAGTGACACAGGGTCTTCACCCTGTGGTCTCTTATTGTGTTTGCTTTATTGTTAGCTACAAAATTAATTTATATAAATTATGAGATTTAACTATGAAAGAAAAATTTTTAGGTGGTTTATTAGTTTTTTTAGGAGCGTGCAGCTTTGGCGTGCTCTCCTCTATTGTGAAAACCGCTTATAAAGCTGGCTACTCACTTGGTGAAGTTACGGGCGTACAATGTTTTTTGGGTATGCTAATATTATGGATTATTCACTTGATAGTTAAAACATTCATAAAACCCAAAAGTACAGCAACGACAACGCATAATCCCAAAACGAACAAATGGAAGGTATGTGCTGTGGGTATCTTCCCTGGGTTAGTTGGCATTTGCTATTATCAATGTGTTCAACTCGTTCCCGCATCAATTGCTATCATACTATTAATGCAGTATTTGTGGATTAGTATTATTATCGATTATGTTATTTTCAAAAATAGACCGACTACGACTCAAATTTTAACGGTGATTACCATCATAGCCGGTAGCTGCCTAGCCGCTGGACTATTTAATCAAGATATTCGTTTGAATTTAACGGGCTGTTTTTTTGGTTTTTTAGCGGCCTTAATGTATTCACTATTTATTAGTACAAGCAGTAATGTTGGTAATGCATTACCAAAACTTGAAAAAAGTGCCTTGATGATAACCGGAGCGTGCATAATAACTTTTATTATATTTCCACCTTTATTCTTCTTTAAATTAAATTTGAATGATCAACTCTATCAATTAGGATTTTTATTAGCACTACTGGGCACCGTATTACCTCCGTTTTTGTTTTCTGTTGGCATTCCCAAAATTGGTATTTCATTAAGTGCAATCTTATCCGCAGCTGAACTACCTGTTGCTGTCACCTGTTCATATTTTTATTTAAAAGAATCGGTCTATTTTAATCAATGGATTGGGGTCATTATTATTCTACTATCTATCGCATTATCCAATTTGAAACATTTAAAACGGAATAAATAATATGCTTAGACTAAAGGGAAGCCTAAACGCTGACCTTTAGCTTAGCATTACTTTATTAAACTAGGCTTTTTAGCCATTTTATAAAAATATCTGCTTTGGGATTGTATTTGGCTTGCGCTCGTAAGATGTAATAGCGCTGTTTACATAACATTTCCATTTCAGGAAAAGGTGTAATAAGCTCACCCGATTCAAGTAACTTGCCGATTAATCGTCTTCGCCCCATAGCAACACCACCATGATAAATAGCAGCAGTAGTTGCAAGATCAGAACGATCAAAATCGATTTTGGGTATATCATTAAAATCAAAGGGTAAAGAATAATGATTAGCCCACCCCATCCATTCATCACAATTAGAATCATATTCCCATGCTTGACTATCGTGCAATATTGTACAGTTAGATAGTCTTTCAACGTTATTATATAAGTTATGTTTTTTTGCATAAAAGTCACTACAAACAGGAATGATTGTTTCGGACATTAAAAAATCGTAATTGAGCTCTTCGTACAGTAATGCATCATAATAAATAGCAAGATCGATTCGATGACGACTAAAATTTGTAACTTCATTTCCAGATAAAATATTTAAAGTAATATAGGGATAGTGACGTGCAAAGTCAGGTAATTTTGGTACTAGCCAACCTTGTGCAAATGACGGTCTAGCATAAATTGTCAATATTCCAGAAATTTCTTGATTTGAAATTTCTAAAATTTCTTGATTCAAATTTCTTAGTGATTTTCGAACCACATCAAATAAATGTTTACCATCATGAGTAAGTTCAATTCTTCGGTGAAACCGTTTAAATAGCTTAAAACCAAGTTCTTGCTCTAATTTTTGAATTTGATGACTCACCGCGCTTGGACTGATACACAGCTCTTCAGCAGATAAAGAAAAGGAAAGATGACGAGCAGCCGATTCAAAAGTATATAATTTCGCTAACTGATAACGATTAATCAAGCGATTTTTTGTTAGAAAATTATCATACATCAGCGATTCTCCTTCACCTTGTTTTAAACAACGTAAATATCTATTTTATAAAATCAAACTTTGCAGCTTTATAGCAAAACTAACTTTAATGTTAAACTTCGATTTAAATCACATTTTTGAATGAATTTAATTCATGTTAAGTTGTTTTTTTATCATTTGTCAAATACCTAATAAAAACATTTAATAGGTTAAATTTTAACTAACTTAAAAATCAAAACATGAACTCACAGCTTTGGGTTATGGCAGTATTAATGAGTAGTTTAATTGTCATTGTGATATCAATTGTAAAAGTTAAACTACATCCATTTTTAGCCTTGTTACTTGCAAGTTTTTATGTAGGGGTATTAATGGCTATGCCTCCACTTGAAATACTTAGTGCAATTGAAGCTGGAATGGGTAGTACCTTAGGTTTTTTAGCTATAGTAATTGGATTAGGATCCATTTTAGGTAAAATGATGGAAATTTCTGGTGCATCTGAAACTATAGGGTTGATGTTACACAAATGCCGGTTACTTCCGCCACAAATAATGATAGTGTTAATTGGACTAATTTGTGGCATTACCTTATTTGTTGAAGTCGGTGTAGTATTATTCATTCCATTTGCCTTTTCCATTGCTAAAAAAACAAATTCATCACTTTTAACAATTGTTATACCACTATGCTCTGCATTGATGGCCGTTCATTGTATTGTTCCCCCTCATCCGGCAGCATTGTTTGTGACCAATGCGCTTGGTGCAGATATTGGCAGTATAATTTTTTATGGTTTAGTAGTTGCTCTATTAGCATCACTAGTTAGTGGGCCTCTTTTTTTAAAAATCATTAAAAATAATATTCCATTTAAGCCTGTACCTGAAACATTTTCCCAACCAAACAATAAGAATGAAAATGAATTACCGTCATTATTGCCCACTTTGACTATTATTTTGTTACCTATCATTTTAATGTTAATAAAAACAGCCACAGAATTAACAATCGATAAAAATTCAATTTTTTATGCCGTGTTCGAATTTATTGGCACCCCAATTACAGCTATGCTTATAGGTATTTTTGTCGCCTATTATGTCTTAGGTATTCGCCAAAAAATGCGAATGTCAGATTTATTAATAAAAACAGAATGTGGCTTTTCTTCAATCGCTAATATCTTGTTGATTATTGGTGCGGGTGGCGCATTTAATGGCGTGTTAAAAAGTAGTGGTTTGAGTGATGGATTAGCGGGTATTTTATCACAGCTAAATATGCACCCTATTTTATTAGCGTGGTTAGTTGCCATTATATTACATGCTGCAGTGGGCTCTGCAACGGTTGCCATGATGGGAGCAACAGCCATTGTATCACCTATGTTGCCACTTTATCCTGATATTAGTCCTGAAATCATAACGTTAGCGATCGGTTCGGGCGCTATTGGTTGTACAATTGTAACAGATTCACTTTTTTGGCTTGTAAAGCAATATTGTGGCGCTACATTAACTGAAATGTTCAAATATTATACATCCAGCTCTTTTATTGCTTCATTAGTCGCTTTAGGATGTACATTTTTATTATCGTATATTGTTTAATATACAACAACATGGATTGGATTTATGATTGCTAAAAGTCTCACAAATACATTGCAATACATTTTTTTACTGATTAAAATTGTAAAATTCCAAGTAAAAAAGTGGTTTCAGAAAAATATTACTAGCATAAAACAAATTTTAAGTTATAATAGTGAAACTTCGATTAGGAATCGACTTATTAAATATAAAGGATTAATTAACCATCTCTTAATTAATGTATTAAGAATTACTATTAAAGTTAAGCTTAATATTTACCCCAAATTTGTTGAAAAACATAAAGTCAAAGATTTATATAGTAATCAACACCAATCTAACATCATAAATAGTTTATTTAAAAAACAACTTGTTAAATTTACAGAATGTAATTTTCTCTTGCTTGATGACGATTATAAAATGAATTTTTTTGATCTTATCATGCTATCTCAATTCAATTGGTATTTATTCATAGTTCTACTTGATATAGAAAAATGGAACAACCACATTAAATTAACATTCTGTAAAAGAATACTATTTTACATTCTATACAACATTAATTTACTAGTGAGAATAAAAAGAGAAAACAAAATTTTAGTCTAAATCGAAATATCAAAAAGCATAAAACATGAAACATTAAAAGGAGATAAAAGTAATAATCAGCGCTTTTAGTTGTTTTTTATACTAAAACGTTATGTTTACCTCAAGTTTTTTTACGATAGAGTAACAGTCGTTTTTTAATGTTCTACAGATCGTTATCTTATTGTCCTAAAAAAAGGAAGTTATAGAAATGAAGACACATAAAAAACCATTATTTACCTTAGTACAAAGTGATAAATTATTACCTCAAAAAAATACCTTAAGTGATTTAGATTCTAAATTAAATTATCCTGAAAACATAAATAAAATTATTGCATTACATGTTAAGGAGCTTAAGTTACACCATGGCGAATATAAAGATAATGAATACAATAGTAAAGCTAAGATCGAAAATAATCGAGAAATGCGTTTTATATTTCCTGAGATGTTCGAATCAGAGCATCATAAAAGACAAATAAGCCTTTTGAAAGAGGAATTAGCCTTTGCTAAAGAATCGAATAAAGTTAAAGAATTATTAAGCATGCGGTTAAAACAAATGGCAAAAATTTATCCACACGTGCAATTGGATTTAAATGATATTACTGTTATGCCTAATAAAATTAAAAAATACCTATTCGCGCCACCGTTAATCTTAACACAAGATAATGCAATTATGCTTTGGGAAGATGGGAATTACTCTGATTAAAAGTATTGATAAATGAATCAATAATAGAAATATGTCATCAATTTTTGCAAAAGAATTGATGACATTGAGTAAAACTATTTTTAGAATAAAAACAATAATTTTTATTATTCAAGAATATAGGTTGTGAATTAATAAATGACATCGAATAAAAAACCGTTATTTACTTTAGCATCTTTTAATGAGTCAATTCCTGAAAAAAAGCAATTAACAGATAAAGATTCAGTTTTAGATTATCCGGATCAAAAAGATGAAATTATTGCGTTACGTTTTGAAGCATTGAAACAACGTCATTCAAAATATCAAAAGTATGTTTTAGAAGATGTTTTTAAGGATATCGATGCTTTCCAGTTTATTTATCGTGAAGCATTCAATGAACCTGATTTAGAAACGTTAAAAAATCAACAAGATTTAGAATGTGAGAGGATCAATCAAATATTATCAAGCAGAATAGCAGAACTTAGCCAATCAAATCCTGATCTTAAGCTTGATTTGAATGACTTAAATGCATTACCAGATACCATTAAAGAATATCTGTTTTCACCACCGTTAATCCTTACGCAAGATAATGCAATTATGCTTTGGGATGACTAAAAGACATTTATCATAATTAATATAAGCAAAAAATCTACAGTGTTAATTTCACTGTAGATTTTTTTTATAATTAAATTAGTTATATTTGTTTAAGAATTAATTGTTAAATGCGCTTTCACCGTGGCTATTAATATCTAGACCTTCACGTTCATGTTCTTCTGACACACGTAAGCCAACACAAATATCTGCAATCTTATACGAGATAAAAGCAACAACAGCCGTCCAAATAATGCAGGTTATTACACTCATTAACTGTATACCAATTTGACTTGCCATGCTGGTACCTTCTGTATAACCAATGCCACCGAGTGATTCTGACGCAAAAATACCAGTCAATAGACAACCAACAATACCACAAACACCATGTACACCAAATACATCACAAGTATCGTCTATTTTAAGAATTCTTTTTAGCGAAGATACGCCCCAAACCCCTGCAAAGCCACAAATCAAACCAATCAACAGAGCACCACCAACACCAACAAAACCCGCTGCCGGTGTTATTCCAACTAATCCCGCGATGATGCCTGATGCGGCACCTAAACATGATGGTTTACCTCGTAAAACCCACTCAGCAATAGACCATGCTAAAACTGCTGCTGCCGTTGCTGCCACGGTATTAATAAAAGCAAGCCCAGCAATTTGGTCAGCGTGAGTTGAAGACCCAGCATTAAAGCCAAACCACCCAATATATAAAATAGCAGCACCGATATAAACATAAGGCAGATTGAAAGGTTTTAACGGTTCACGATTAAAGCCTATCCGATTTTTTAGTAAATACGCCCCCATTAAACCTGCAACGGCTGCATTGATGTGAACAACAGTTCCTCCGGCAAAATCTAACGCACCTTCATCACCTAAGATGCCTCCACCCCATACCATATGGGCCATTGGAATATAAGAGAAGGTAAACCATAACACCATAAAAATTAATACCGCTGAAAAACGCGTACGTTCGGCAAATGCACCTGGAATTAAACAACAAGTAATACAGGCAAAAGATCCCTGAAACGCAACCCAAATCAATTCATAAATCGATCCTGATACATCTGTAATATTAATACCAATTAATAAAAAGTGTTCAAAGTTACCAAAAAACCAGTTTCCTTCACCAAATGCCAGTGTATAACCATAAATTATCCATAATACCGCAATAAGTGAAAAGGTGACTAATATCTGCGATAACATTGATAAGACATTTTTAGCACGTAATAATCCACCATAGAACAAAGCAATTCCAGGCACCGACATAAAAAGAACTAGGGCTGTACAAATCATCATAAAACCGTTATCAGCATTATCGGCGACGGTTGCTTCTTGAGCAATTGCTGAGCTTGAAAGCGCTAAGCCCAAAGGTAAAATAAATTTTTTCAACATAATGATATCCTTTTATAATTATAATGCTGACTCATCCGTTTCACCGGTACGAATCCGAACCACATGTTCAAGTGGCGTCACAAAGATTTTGCCATCGCCTATTTTGCCGGTATAAGCCGCTTTAGTAATAGTATTAATCACTTCATCAAGCTGTTCGTCACTGATTGCTAAATCAATTTTTACTTTAGGTAAGAAGTTAACATTATATTCAGCACCACGATAAAGTTCGGCATGCCCTTTTTGACGCCCGAATCCTTTAACTTCAGTTACGGTTAATCCCGTAATGCCAATATTGGATAATGATTCTCTCACTTCTTCTAATTTGAAAGGTTTAATAACAACAGTCACTAATTTCATCAATTGCTCCTCATTAATAGGGTGGATAACCGAACTTATGCAAAACTTATGCAAAGCTTATGCCAGAAATTTCAATTTGTAGTTTTTGACTATATTTATTAATAAGAATAACGATGTAATTCATAGTGTTAATGTCAATTGATAGGAATAAAAATGTTGAAATCAAACCGAAAACAAGTTAACTCAATGAGCAAAATCAAATAATAAAGCGTCATCAATACTCACTCTCTGGCCAAAACATTAACGACACCAACTCTCATTTCAACCATTTTGTATATTCAAGAGGGTGAGCAATATAATTAGAGGTGTTTGGATATGTTGATACTAATACTGTGATTATCGATAGCGTTTGAAAATTAATGCACTATTGTAGTGCTTATGCTTTTTTTTGGTGCTAAAACTTTGATCAATTAACTAAATTAGAATGTGACCATCAATTTACGATATTCATCGTAAGCAAAATGATCTGTCATGCCACTAATGTAATCTTGAATTAAACGACAACGGTAATAAAATTCCCAACAATCAAAAGCCGGCTGATTTTTATCAAGTTTGCTAATAACTTGTTGGTAAGCATCACAATGTTTATGGGATAGTTTATGATATAGTCGGGTTTCTATTGGGTATTTTTTGTGATTGCCTGTCGTCGATAATTTAATAAAATCCTCAACCGGCATCGCAAGTAAGGGGCTATAAATATCGAGCAAACCGGTAATAATTCGATGACCTTGTAGTTCAAGATTTTCAACTGATTCATGATTGAAGACATGTTCAAAACCAACAGTTTTAAAAATATTGAGGAGTTTGTATTCAGCGTCGTGATCTTCAAGCAATGCATGATTAAATGAGCCATGATAAATGGCTTCAATATTTTCAATAAAACGTTCTGCGGCATGGGGAACAAGTTTATTGATAGTATTGACTCGCAAATACATAAAAAACTCATCGATACCAATAGCGGTAGACTCAATTTGCTTAAAATTATCAAAAGGCCGATTGATCACTTCATCAAATAAATCACCTGTTTTAACTGGTCCCCACGCTTGTTTTAAATATTGATAAAGTTGTTGTACAGTAAAGATTTTCTTTTCAACGGCATCTTCAAGATCGGCTATGCAATATGAGATATCATCAGCCGCTTCCATAATGTAGGTTAGCGGGTAACGATGAAAAGGTTTTATATCAAGTTGTTGATATAATTCATTGATAAAGGGCTCTTCCGATAAGTAAAAACCGGGTTTTTTCATTAAATAAGCAAATTCAGTCGGTACAGCATGATTCCAATAAGCGGGTTTTGAATATTTAACAATTGAGGCGATTTGAGAATAAGTTAAATTAAGACGTAAAATCGTATGAACTAAACGAATAGCTTGCGCATTCCCTTCAAAATTGGACAAATCTTGGCGGATTTTTTGTTTTAATTCAGCAAGTAACTCATCATCTTGTTTGTTTATTTCAAGAATACTGTAGCTGCAAGGTTTATCAAGACCTAGTCGTAAAGTAAACCACTGATTAATTGCCGATTCACCAAAATGACCAAAAGGGGGATTACCTATATCATGCATTAAGCACGCCATTTCAACTAAACTTTCAATCGACATAATCGATTTATCCAGACCAAACGCCTTTAATTGTCCTGCTTTTATTAAACGATTAACAATTTCTTTAACAATATAGCGCCCAACTTGTTGAACTTCCATTGAATGCGTCAAACGGCTTCTGACAACTGAATTACGTTCAAGGGGGAACACTTGAGTCTTTTGCTGTAAGCGCCTTATAGCTGCAGAATTGATAATTCGTCCACGATCACTTTCAAAACAGCGTAAAACTGAATATTCATCTGTTAAACTGTCATATTGTTTACTAGCATAACGTTGGTAATTAATTTTTTTGCTAAAGTTGACCATGGCGCTACCCTTTTCGTTCAACGAAGCTATCACGACTCAAATTGCTGTTTTGCCCAACAAATAGCTGGATGATATTCAACAGGCAACATAGGTAACAATTTATCTAACGAATCGATCAATGTTGATATTTGAGGGTGAATTAAATTTAAGTGACCCACTTTACGACCAGTTCTCACTTCTTTTTCGTACCAATGTAAATGGACTAAATCAATTGATAACCAATCATAATTTAACTCAGTTCCAATCAGATTAACCATGATAGAAGGCGCAAAAACATTCGGCTTTGGTATTGGTAATCCCAAGATTGCCCGTAAATGAAGCTCAAATTGGCTTATTGAAGCGCCATTTTGGGTCCAGTGACCACTGTTATGGACTCTTGGTGCTAATTCATTGATTAATAGATTTTCACCGACAACAAAACACTCCATTGCCATTACACCGACATAATTGAGCTTTTGCATGATAGCAGATAACATTTTTTCAGCTTTGGCTTGTAATACAGACATTTTATCGGGTAAAGCAATACTCATTCTTAAAATACCATCTTGATGTAAATTATGCGTCAATGGGTAAAAAACGGTTTCACCTTTCGCATTGCGAGCACCAATCAATGATAATTCGTTATCGAATGCAATTGCCTGTTCTACAATCGCTTGTTCATAGATATCTTCAGGTACGTCAATATCGTCATCAATCGCTATACGCCATTGACCTCGACCATCATAACCACCAGTACGACGTTTAACAATTAACAATTGACCTAACTGTTGAAAGAGCGTTGGCCAATCTTGTCTATTTTTCAATAAAAACCATTTAGCTGTGGGTAAATTAAGTTCATCTAATAGTTGTTTTTGACTCAAACGATCGGCAATAATCGGAAACACATCCCGATTAATAAAATGCCCATGCTGAGCTAAAATCTGAGTAAAAGGCGTATCGGGCCAACGTTCAATTTCAGCAGTAATGACTGAATTTTGATAAGGAATCGTTGCTGGATCGACATCTAAACCAACAGGAAAAACATGGATACCTAATGGCTCGCCAGCTTGCTTTAACATTCGGCCTAATTGACCATTACCTAAAACACAAACTGATTTAGTTATCATATTATGCATCGACTCTTGGATCGGGGTTATTTAAAACTTCATCAGTTTGACTTAAACGCCAAGTTGATAATCGTTGATAGATGTCTTTATCATGTAAAGCCAGAATTTGCACAGCTAATAATGCAGCATTAGCAGCCCCAGCCTTACCAATCGCTAAGGTACCAACCGGAATACCTTTAGGCATTTGTACAATGGAATATAAGCTGTCAATACCATTTAGTGTGGCACTTTGTACGGGTACGCCTAATACGGGTACCAGTGTTTTCGCCGCTAGCATACCGGGTAAATGAGCAGCACCACCAGCACCAGCAATGATGACATCAAAACCTCGACGTTTAGCATCTTGAGCAAATTGAAACAATTTATCAGGCGTTCGATGGGCTGAAACTATTTCAACATGATAACTAACTGTAAGTGTATCGAGTATATCGGCAGCATGTTGCATTGTGCTCCAATCACTTTTCGATCCCATTACAATGGCAATTTTAGCTTGAGTATGCATAGCAAATTATATCAATAGATGAAATTTAAAGTTTTCAAAGTATACACTAAAATTTAGCAAATGGGATAATAATCAATATGTAAGATGACAAGAAAAACTCACTAGTAGTGATAATATTATTACTAAAATAAGCTAATAATATTACCATTTTAGTCTATCTAGAATAATCAAGTAATTATTCACCAACTATTATTGAGTTGTTTATTTTACAACATTAAACCTTCACTGCTGCAACGATTTTTATTTCGACTAAATACTCACTTTTCATTAATCCGGTATGGACTGTGCAGCGCACGGGAGCATCGCCGTGAGCAACCCATTCGTCCCACGCTTTATTCATAGCAGCAAAATCGCTTTTGTTTACCAAAAATAGAGTTGCATCTAAAATACGGGTTTTATCACTGTTTGCTCTAGCTAAAATTTTGTCTATTTCAGCCAAAGCACTTTTGGTTTGTTCATAGGCATTATTAACTAAATTGCTTGGCACACTCGTGTAATAAATTACATTATTGTGAATAACCGCTTCAGACCAACGGTCTTGTGGATCGAGTCGAATAATTGTCATCATGTTTTCCTTTTTTGATGAGTTTTTTAAGAGACTTTAATAAAATCAGCACGTAATTTTTTTATTTCATCACGTAATACACCGGCTTTTTCAAACTCAAGATTTTGAGCAGCTTCGTACATCATGGCTTCAAGTTCTTTCACCCTTGCTTGAACTTCTTTTATAGAAACATAATGATAAGGTTTACCCGGTTCAAATGCTTGTACTTTAGCCGTTGATTTTTTAGTACTTAATCCTGCATCTAAAATATCTTTAATCTCTTTGCGTACTGATTTTGGTGTTATACCATGAGCTTGATTGAAATCTTCCTGTTTTTTACGACGACGGGCTGTTTCATCAATGGTTTTTTGCATAGCTGGCGTGATTTTATCAGCATACAATATGGCTTTACCATTTACATTTCGGGCTGCACGTCCAACTGTCTGAATGAGTGAACTTTCTGAACGCAAAAAGCCTTCTCGGTCCGCATCCAAAATAGCAATTAACGACACCTCAGGAATATCTAATCCTTCACGTAATAAGTTTATACCAACCAATACATCAACTTTACCTAAGCGTAAATCACGAATAATTTCCATCCGTTCAACCGTATTGATATCGGAATGTAAATATTTCACATTCACATTATGCTCGGATAAATAATCTGTTAAGTTTTCAGCCATACGTTTGGTTAGTGTTGTTACTAATACCCGCTCTTCGTTTTCCATTCGAATTTTAATTTCGGATAAAAGATCATCAACTTGAGTCGCGACAGGGCGAACTTCAATAATCGGATCTAATAAACCAGTCGGTCTCACTACTTGTTCAATAATTTCACCACCTGATTTTTCAATCTCGTATTTAGCTGGCGTTGCCGAAACATAAATAGTTTGTGGCATAATGTTTTCAAATTCCGTGAATTTCAATGGACGGTTATCCAGTGCTGACGGTAAACGAAATCCATACTCAACTAAATTTAATTTACGTGAACGGTCGCCATTATACATTGCACCAATTTGTGGTATTGCAACGTGTGATTCATCAATAAACAGTAAACCATCAGCAGGTAAATAATCGAATAAGGTTGCAGGCGGATCACCGGGTTTACGCTGAGATAAAAAGCGGGAATAGTTTTCGATACCTGAACAGTACCCAAGTTCAGTCATCATTTCAATATCAAATAGTGTTCGCTGAGTTAAGCGCTGCTCTTCTAACAGGCGATTATTCTCTAACAATACTTTTTGTCGTTCTTTAAGTTCTTGCTTAATTTCAGCAATAGCGTTTTCCATAATGTTTCTTGGTGTAACATAATGGGTTTTTGGATAAATAGTAATCCGCGAGACATCATTAACACTACTGCCTGTTAAAGGATCAAACATAGTAATGCGTTCTACTTCATCATCAAACAGTTCAACTCGTACAGCTAACTCGTCTGAATCGGCAGGAAAAATATCAATCACATCACCTCTTACTCTAAACGTACCACGACTAAAACCCATTTCATTGCGAGTATATTGTAGTTCAGCCAATCTGGTTAAGATTGAGCGTTGATCGGTAATGGTGCCTTTAGTCAGGTGCAAAATCATCGCCATATAGGTCTCGGGCGCTCCCAAACCATAAATTGCTGATACCGATGCAACAATCACAACATCGCGACGCTCCAATAGTGATTTAGTGGCCGAAAGGCGCATCTGTTCAATATGTTCATTGATCGACGCATCCTTCTCGATAAAAGTATCGGTTGATGGCACATAAGATTCAGGCTGATAATAATCATAATAAGAGACAAAATACTCAACCGCGTTTTCAGGAAAAAACGCTTTCATTTCACCATATAATTGGGCGGCTAACGTTTTATTTGGCGCCAAAATAATTGTTGGACGATTATGCTGAGCAATAACATTTGCCATAGTAAAGGTTTTACCCGACCCCGTTACACCTAATAATGTTTGATGGGCAATACCGTCATCAAGATTTTGACTTATTCGTCTAATGGCTTCAGGTTGATCGCCAGCAGGTTTAAATTCAGAACATAATTTAAATTTTTTCATTACTTGTGACCTAATATTTTACCTATTAATAAAAATTATCCCCAAAAAGACTTGACCTTTTAAAATCTTATATTTTTTGTTCAGTTAACTTAAAAACTCACCAAACACACCTTGAAAAGATAACTTGATTTAAGATAACTAATTGATTAATAATAAAATACAAATTCATGCTTAACTTGTAACCAAACCAAGCTAAAACCTGATGGTTATTGAAGTTTGAGCGTTTTTCAATAAACTATTCACAGAGTTATCCACAGGCATCGGGGATAACTCTCTAAGTATAACCGTTATAAACTTTTTTCAATAATCAAGTAAAAATTTCATGATTAAAATACGTTTTTTTTATTGATTATTTCTATTTTTAATACTGATTTTAATAGCTATTAACTAATGATTACTTAAGTGTCTCAATTTGGTATTGATAGCTGAGATCGAAATTAGGAACAAAAGTTAAACGATGAGTGATACATTTTGGCGCATCTTCGGCATGATGCGACACAAACAATAATTGCGTGTTTCCTTCCTTGATTAATCGATCTATCCAACCTTTGACTAATTCTCGGTTAAGATGATCTAATCCTTGCAATGGTTCATCTAAAATCAGCAAGGTTGGATGTTTAACTAAAGCACGAGCTATTAGCACTAATCGTTGCTGCCCCCACGATAGAGATTGAAAAGGCTTATCAGCTTGTGTGTATAATCCTAACAATTTAAGCCATTCATCGGCTAGCTTTGCTTGTTTATCGCTTGTGGCTTGATAGACACCAATTGAGTCAAAAAAACCCGAAACGAGTACTGTTTTAACGCTGGAACTGACACGATAATCAAGGTGTAAACTACTACTAACATAGCCAATATGCTTTTTAATGTCCCAAATAGTTTCACCTGAACCTCGTTTACGACCAAATAATGTTAGATCATTACTGTATCCTTGAGGATGATCACCGGTAATTAAACTTAATAGCGTTGATTTACCTGCACCATTAGGTCCAACTATTTGCCAGTTTTCACCCGCTTTTACCCGCCAAGTTAACCCATCGATAATAGCTTTATCATCGTAATGGACATAGCCATTATTTAAAACCACACGATCAATTTCGTTGGATAATGCAGCGGAAGGCACATCTGCATCAGGTAAAGGTACATTGGGTAAGCTTTCTAGATCAGCTAGCTGTTTAACTGTTTCGTCATTTAATATTGTTGCTTTGCTACCAAATTTCAAGAGCTGACAGTCAACAAGCAGACCAATATCTTCAATAAAAATGGGAATTTCATTAAAACGATTTAATACTAATACGATTGTTACCCCCTGTTTAGACAATTCACCAAGCTTATCGGCTAAATTTTCACGCGATAAAACATCTAAACCCTCAAAAGGTTCATCTAAAATTAATAAATCGGGATTTGACATTAACGCTTTGCAAATTAGCGTTTTTCGTGTTTCACCTGTTGACAAGTATTTAAATTTTCTAGTCAGCAGCTGACTAATACCAAACTGTTTAGCCAACTGTAAACATCGCTCTTCATCTGTTTTAAATTCCTGTATGATTTGCGATGTCGTTAATCCTGTATCATTTTCGCCTTCACTGAGCATATCAGTATTATTGCGCTTCCATTCTTCATCGACCAACTTTTGTAATTGTTCAAAAGAAATATACGCTATTGATTCAAACTCATTAATCACATTACCCGATAGCAACGGTTGTTCACCGGCTAATGCTTTAGCTAAAACTGATTTACCGCTGCCATTACGCCCAACAAAAGCAACACTATGCCCCTGATTGATGGTTAATGATTCGATAACAAAAACTTTATGATCATTAATTTTATAGTGTGCGTGTTCAATATGTAACATAAATACCTCAAATTAAACTAATGTAGCAACAATAATATGCTGAGGATCAATTGATATTGTCAGCTTTTTGCCTGCAACTAATGCATAATCTTTAACTGTATTCGTTAATTTACTTGCATAAAGCATCATACCTGATGCTAAACAAAAGGCAATTTCAGTCCACTCACCATCTGTTGTGACTTTCTCAACTGTTACTGATAAACAATTTTCAAGCGAATCATTTAATTCAATCAAGGGAGCTTTAATTAACAGTAGCACAGTCTTGTCCATAGTTAACTTTAACCTTTCGAGACTTTTGTGAGTTATATAAGCTTTTAATTCCGTTTGATTATCGCCAAGCAAAACCGTAATAAAACCGGCAATGTTATTGGTCTCAATCCGTTTAACACTGCCATATAATTGATTACGTGCACTGGTTTGTAATGATAATTTTGCCGTAGCTTTTAAAATATCATCCAGGGGAACGTTATCATCACTTAAAATATTAAACGCGTTATGCTGTATGTGAGTCAAAAGATCATAAAGTTGAATAAATCTGACGGCATAAGCACTGAGTTTGGTTCCCCCACCATTTTTACCTCCAGTTATCGTTATCAAAAATGGCGTAGGCGCTAAACGATTAATTTCGCTTATTGCATCCCAAGCTGTTTTGTAGCTTATGCCAATTGATTTGGCGGCTTGGCTTAAAGAACCGGTTTGGTCAATGGCTTTAAGTAATGCTATACGCCTTGGATCAGTAAATAATTGCTGATTTGAATTTATAGTTAATAAAATTTCTGGAGAAAAGCTCATGACACCACCTTGATAAACTGAAAAACATCTTATTCAGATAATTTCAATTATTGTAGACGTTTTTTCAACGACCTTCAAAAAACTTACGTCAAGTGAATTATGTTCTTTTCAACGATCTCTTAGATCAATTATATAATTAAGTTATTGTGAACAATCCAATTTACAATCATTAACTTATGATTAAATCTGGAAAAGGTTTATCAATTTATCGATATATTTTATTTTATATAACGGAAAGTTTATTATAATATGATGCATCTGATGAGTGAGCGATATAATAGCGGTTTTAATTATCGATTTTTATGTTAAATCTTAGTTACCGCTTTACGCATCATCATCAATTTACAAAATTACATAAGTTATTTTTAGCGTGAGGGATATGATGAAAACACGTATTAACATTTTTTTAATGATAACAACCTTATTAACCACATTTTCCACTTTAGCTATTGAAAAAGTAACCCTATTTGCAGCGGCATCATTAACCAATGCGATGCAAGATATTGCAGCTGAATATAAAACAAATCACAAAAATCAGGAAATTATATTTTCGTTCGCTTCGTCATCGGTATTAGCCAAACAGATCGAACAAGGTGCGCCCGCTGATATTTTTATGTCAGCAGATCAAAAATGGATGACTTATTTAATAGAACATAATTTAGTTAAAAACAAAGAAGATTTACTTAAAAATTCTTTAGTATTAATCGCACCAAAACAGTCAAAATTAGAAAAAATCGATATTAATAGTAGCACTGACTGGAATGCAATTTTACCTAAAACAGAAAGATTAGCGATTGGCGATCCTGATCATGTTCCGGCTGGATTGTATGCCAAAGAATCCTTAACTTATTTAGGTGTATTTGATAAATTAGCTCCACAATTTGCACCAGCAAGTAATGTACGTGATGCGTTAATGCTGGTTGAACGTAACGAAGCTGCATTAGGCATTGTATATAGCACAGATGCAAAAGTTAGTGATAAAGTCAAAATCATTGGTGTTTTTCCTGCTAACTCATTTGATCCTATTGAGTACCCAATAGCATTGTTAAAACCCGAAGCGAAAGAGTTTTATCAATATTTAAAATCACCTGAAGCTAAACGCATATTTGAAAAATATGGTTTTGTAACAAAATAATAAAAATCATGATATTGACCGAATATGAATGGCAAACACTGCTACTGAGCTTAAAAATCGCGGGGGCTGCAATTTTATTCAGTTTACCAATTGGTATTTTGACTGCATGGATTTTAGCTAGATGCCAATTTTTAGGTAAATCACTTTTTGATAGTATTGTGCATTTGCCTCTAGTTTTACCCCCTGTCGTTTTAGGTTATTTGCTGCTAATAACCATGGGACGACATGGCTTTATAGGGGAGTGGTTAAGTTATTATTTACAGATAAGCTTTAGTTTTAATTGGCAAGGTGCCGCATTAGCATCGGCAGTTGTGGCATTTCCATTGATGGTTCGCTCCATTCGTCTAGCAATTGAATCCATCGATTTACGTTTAGAATGTGTTGCTCGAACATTAGGTGCAAATCCATTAAAAGTATTTATAACAATTACGCTACCATTAGCATTTCCTGGCATTTTAATGGGGATTGTATTAGGTTTTGCAAGATGTTTAGGTGAATTTGGTGCAACTATTACTTTTGTTTCTAATATTCAAGGTGAAACGCGAACACTACCGCTTGCTATGTATACGCTGTTACAAATGCCTAATGGCGAACATGCTGCATTGAGGTTATGTATAATATCCATTGTGTTGTCTTTGGCGGCACTATTTTTATCCGAAATGCTCAATCGTTGGCACAAGAAGAAATTATTTGGATAATGAGTTATGTTAGAAATAGATGTAAAAAAACAACTATCTTCCTTTGCATTTGAATTTAAACACTCAATACCTTGCCAAGGAGTGACAGCAATTTTAGGCGTATCAGGCTCGGGAAAATCAACTTTAATAAATCTTATTAATGGACTGATTAAACCTGACCATGGCAATATCTCGCTTAACCAAGTGACGTTGGTTGCCACCACTCAAAATATTTTTATTCCGCCTGAAAAACGAAACATTGCGACCGTCTTTCAAGATGCTTTGTTGTTTCCTCACTATAAGGTGTTGAAAAACTTAACTTATGGTATAAAAAAACTTAGTTCGCAAAAATTAGATGAAATGATTGAAGTACTTAATATTGGTCATTTATTAAATCGTTATCCTGCCATGCTATCTGGCGGAGAAAAACAACGTGTTGCTATTGGACGAGCGTTATTAACTAACCCACAATTATTATTAATGGATGAACCATTATCAGCCCTGGATATGCCGAGAAAAAAAGAGCTGTTAAGTTATATCGACCAGTTAATTAATGAAATAAAAATACCCGTCATTTACGTCACCCATAACATAAATGAAGTTAAGCGTATCGCCAACTATGTATTAATCTTAGAACAAGGCAAATTAAGAGATTTTGGCGAAAAAGATAGCATTTTACAAACTGATTATTTAAAAGAGTGGTTATAAAGTTTTAAAATATTACTGTTCGCTTCTTGCTTAATAAAAGATATACCGTCATGCCAAGCCCCAAGGACCAGACGAGTTACTGGCTGATTGTTAATAAAAAAATGATGAGTTGCCGGTTTATGCGTATGACCATGTACCATTATGTTAGCATTATAATTGCTCATCATGTTTTCAACGGCATCTTGATTAACATCCATAATATTTTCTGACTTGATTTGATTATGTGCACTGCTTTCTTGACGTAGTTTACCTGCTATTTTTAAACGAATACGAAGTGGCAATAATAAAAAAAGGGTTTGTAACCATTTTTTATGCATTACTTTACGGAATTTTTGATATTGTGGATCATCAAGACATAACACATCACCATGCAAAAATATAATATTGCTATCTTGATTAGGTAAACAATTAATCTCTGGCAATATTGTCATATCACAGGCATTAGCATATTTTTTACCTAATAAAAAATCACGATTACCATGTACAAAATATTTTTTTATATGTCGGTTAGAAAGTTCATTTAGCGCATCGGCAATTTTACTATGTAAGATTGAATTGACATCGTCTCCAATCCAATAGTCAAAAAGATCACCTAAAATATAAAGTTCACAGTGATCGGGTAAACTGTCTAAGAAAGATAAAAAACCTGCTGTTATATCAAAATGATCGTGAGCAGGTTCATTATCAGTAAGATGAATATCTGCAATAAAATAACGAGTAGGATTATTCAACCGTTACACTCTTGATAATCACATCTTCAACAGGCACATCGGAATGCATGCCACTTCGACCTGTTTTGACTGCTTTAATTTTATCTACCACATCCATACCATCAACAACCTGCGCAAATACACAATAACCATAACCATTTACATCAGGTGATCGATAATTCAAATAATCATTATCCACTACATTAATAAAAAACTGTGCAGTCGCTGAATGAGGATCAGAGGTGCGAGCCATCGCTAAAGTACCCCGATCATTTTTCAGACCATTATCAGCTTCATTTTTAATAGGTGCTTTGGTTTTTTTCTGTTTCATACCGGGTTCAAAACCACCACCTTGAATCATAAAATTATTAATCACACGATGAAATACAGTGTTGTTGTAAAAACCCTCTTTGCAATATTCAA
The DNA here is from genome assembly GCF_026536145.1 of Gilliamella sp. B3464. Classification (NCBI taxonomy): domain Bacteria; kingdom Pseudomonadati; phylum Pseudomonadota; class Gammaproteobacteria; order Orbales; family Orbaceae; genus Gilliamella; species Gilliamella sp. B3464. The sequence continues at coordinate 242,792 of NZ_JAFNOQ010000002.1, forward strand.
CAAAATTTTTAACCGTTTCTGGCGCTTCATTATCGAAGGTTTTAATTTTAATATCACCTAAAGAAGTGTGAAATATAATCATAAAATGTTCCTTATTTCCATTTTTTTAATGTACATCTACCAATCCAAAATTCATCGAATCTATCAAATCAATGACTAAATTTTTCACATGCTTCAAGGGTGTTACTCATAAGCATAGCGACAGTCATAGGGCCAACACCGCCTGGAACTGGCGTTATCCATCCAGCTCGCTCAACGGCAGTTTCAAACTCTACATCACCAGCAAGCTTACCATTTGGTAATCGATTAATACCAACATCAATCACTATTGCACCTGGTTTTATCCACTCACCTTTTACATAATTAGCTATTCCAACACCGGCAACAACAATATCAGCATTGCTTACATGTTTAGCTAAATCTATAGTACGGCTATGGGTAATAGTCGTTGTACAACCTAATAATAACAGTTCTAATGCCATTGGCCGCCCAACAATACTCGACGCGCCTACAACCGTAGCATTCAGCCCAGATAAATTGACGCCTGTTGATTGTAACATTTTCACGACGCCATAAGGCGTACAAGGACGTAAAATTGGGTCTCTTTGTAGTAAATGTCCGATATTATATGGGTGAAAACCGTCAACATCTTTACTTGGATGGATCCGTTCAAGGACTTTAGTTTTATCGATATTATCAGGTAACGGAAGTTGCACTAAGATACCATGAACATCTCTACGCTCATTGAGCTCGTCAATCAGTGTTAACAAAGCTTCGGTCGTTGATTGAGGAAAATCATAAGCAAATGATGCAAAACCAACTTCATCACATGCTTTTTGTTTATTTTGCACATAAATTTTTGAAGCCGGATCCGAACCAACTTGGATAACAGCAAGTCCAGGAATAGATAATCCTTTAGCGACGCGTTCTTTTACTTTATTTGCAATGTCATTTCTAATTTGCTGAGCTAACTGTTTGCCATCAATTATACGTGCTGTCATAAATCTCTATGTCTTTCATTCTATCGTTTAAGATAGGCTATTTTCGCAAAAGTTTGTATCAATGTCTATTGACTTATTTATCAATGCTCGAGTTCGCTTAATATTTGCTGATATTGATTATTTATATCAGTAATAACTGAACAAATATGGGCATCAAAAGCCTTAAGTTTTGGCTTTTGTGCTTTCCATTCATTTTTTGAAATTTCATTGATTGTGGCATAATTTTGAAAGAAGTTAAAATTGACTAGACTCCCCCCCACAACATTATAAAAAATTCGTTGGCCTATCTCTTCGCCATCTTTTTTCAAATTATTAAAATTTTGATAGTGAAATTCTGTTCTACCATTTTCCGTAATAATCGACTGGTGTAACAATTTTACTAATCTTTTGTATAATTTATTTAATTCACTTTGTAACTTACTATCATTGCCAAGCTTATTTTTAATCGCATTTTCAAAACTAAATTTAACGCTAGACAACATAGTTAAAGCCTGCTGTTCAAGTTGTGGTAGCTGTTGCCTAATATTCTTTTGAAACATTAACGCCTGTTTTTGTTGTTGTGCATTTAGCAAAACGGGGCTTTGATTGAGCTCGACATTTCCATTAGATAAAATAGTTAGATCACTATTTTTATTGAAAATTCGCACATTTTTTTCAGTTATAGTAATATCATAATAGGGTTTAACAGCGCATTCTTTTTGTTTAGCTACGGCGATAACTGGGAATATTAATAGAATTAACAATAATTTTTTTAACATATATACCCACTATTTAATAAGTTTACTGAATAAAAACTTTACGTTTGATACAGATTGAACACAAACGCATAAACCAGATGCCATTTTATATTAAGCTACTTGAAATATCATTTTTAATAGATAGTTTTCGCAAAATGAAACCGATCAAAACAGACAAATATTAATCTATTTTTATGTTAAAAAATCTCGCCTAAAATCAAAATGACTGTCGACTACATGAATAATTTTTAATTTTGTGGCGTTGATGTTTTATTTTAGTACAACTTATTTCATCTAAAGTATAAAATTCACGTTAAACGCAATAACGCTCAAATTGACATATAAATAATCAATCTGATGTTAATTATTAAATTTGAGGTTCTATTTACTTTCAAAATTTATTATCAATAGATATAATCTATTTAATTAACTATGTTTAAGTGCTTTTTTTTCTATCAAAATTCAGTATAGTGAAATAAACTTAAATAAATGATTAGAGGTGAAAAATGTATACTGTAATTTTTGGCCGTCAGGGCTGTCCATATTGTTCAAGAGCTAAAGAATTAGCTGAAAAGTTATCACAAGAACGTGATGATTTTTCTTATCGTTATGTTGATATAAACGAAGAAGGCATTACTAAAGAAGATCTGTCTAAAAGCGTGGGTAAACCTGTCGAAACCGTTCCACAAATTTTCATTGATGAAAAACCAATTGGTGGTTGTACAGATTTTGAAGCTTATGCAAAAGAGCATTTGGGACTTTTTAAAGAATAAAAAGTAATCTACTAAAATAAAAGCCACAGTTTGTGGCTTTTATTTTATCGACCGGGAAGCTTTTTCCAAGTGACTTCATTGCGCAAATAGGTCGGTTCAACATCCTCTACCGAAACCCATTCATTGTTTTGCCATTTTTGTTGAGCTAAAACAACCAAATCTTGAGCATGGGGTAATAGTATATCACTTTGCTTGATAGTGTTTATCATATCAGGATAGGTTTGCCAGCCGGTTCCCGCACTGTAGGTATCGCTACTAAGATTTTCTACTTTGTCAAAAACGCATTTAGGTGCAATTACGCATTCTGGAATCATAGCTTGCCATTGATTATGCTCATAACGGTATTGCCCTAAATACACCTCACTCATTCTAGCATCAATGGCGGCTAAAACGTGCGTTGCATGATTGGTTCGATAAGCACCTTGAGCTAAAGTCATTAACGTTGATACCCCTATCATGGGTTTATTAATGCCTAATGCTAACCCTTGAGCAACACCAATACCAATACGTACACCCGTAAAACTACCCGGCCCTTGTCCAAACGCAATTGCATCAATTTGTGACAGGGAACAGTTAGATTGTTTAAGAATATTATCAATCATCGGTAAAATTTGTTTGGTATGATCGCGGGCCGATATTTTAAAATCGTGCGTAATTTCATTACAATAGAGTAAAGCTACTGAACAAGCTTCTGTTGAGGTATCAATGGCTAAAATAGTACTCATGTTTTTTCCAATTTTTTATCCGTTAACTTTTTTTAATAAAAATTCTTTAACTTTGTTTATATCACGTGTTCTTGGTGATGGTGGTAAACTGTTAATAAATGTTGCACCATAAGGTCGCATAACTAAACGATTATCACAGATTATAATTGCACCGCGATCATTATGATGACGAATTAATCGCCCTACGCCCTGTTTTAAAGTAATCACCGCTTCAGGTAACTGCACTTCGTTGAAGGCATCACCACCTTGCATTTGACAATCTTCCATACGGGCTTTAATTAACGGATCATCAGGTGATGTAAAAGGGAGTTTGTCAATAATAACACAAGACAAAGTATCTCCCCTAACATCAATTCCTTCCCAAAAACTACTTGTTGCAATTAATAGTGCATTACCACTGTGGATAAATTGATCTAACAATTTGATTTTACTGGTTTCACCCTGTACTAAAACGGGGAGTTTTGTCAATTCTCGAAACTGTTTAGCTAAAGCATGCATCATTGCATATGAAGTGCATAAAAAGAAGCAACGCCCTTTGTTTGCTTCTATGACTGGCAATAAGATATCAACTAATTTTTCAGCATTTCCTTGTTCATTTGGCGATGGAATATAACGAGGTACACATAAAACCGTTTGATGTATATAATCAAAAGGACTTTCTAAAATAAGTGAATCGGCATCGGTTAAACCTAAACGTTTAGTAAAATAATCTAATTGATTATTGACAGAAAGCGTTGCTGAAGTAAAAATCCAACTGCCTTTACGTTCTGCTAATAGTTCTGTAAATTTATCCGCCACCGATAATGGCGTTAAAGCAAAAACAAAATAGTTATAACTACTTTCATACCAATAACTGAATCCTGTTACATCGGTTTGCTGTAATCGCTTTAATAACATGCTGTATTGACCGACTCTTTCAAAACAGTTATCTAATGTTGAAGAACGTCCAACAGCCAATTGCAATACTTCATGACAAAAAGTTAACGCATCAATGAGATAAGATAATTCTTTTTTAACGTCTTCTTGATGAAATAAATAACGCAAATTACCTTTTGGCGATTGCTGATTAATTGCTAGACGTAAATCTTGAGTACATTTTTGTAATTTATCTGCACATTGTTGTAGTTGCGACATATCTTTTACTTCAGTGCGATAAGTGAGGTTAATTTCTTTAGCAAGATCAAAAAGTTGACGACTAGTCAATTGTTGGCCAAAATAGTGACAAGCCAGATCCGGCAATTGATGAGCTTCATCAAAAATCATAACATCGGCTTTAGGAATCAATTCGCCAAATCCCGTGTCTTTTACAACAACATCAGCCAAAAAGAGATGATGATTAACTACAACTACATCAGCATTTAACGCTCGTTTACGGGCTTTAACAACATAACAATCATTATAATGTTCACAATCACTTCCTAAGCAATTATCATTAGTGCTGGTTAATAATGGCCAAATCAGATTGTCTTCAGTTACAGTTGTACATTTGCTAATATCACCATCTTTAGTTTTAATCGACCAATTTTTAACACGGGCTAAGTCAACCCTTAACGTTTTATCAAGGTCCCCCGCGGCAGCATATTGATGATATAAACGTTCCAAACAAAGATAATTAGCTCGACCTTTAAGCAATGCTATTTTACCTGTAAAATTTAACGCCTTTTTGATAATTGGCAAATCTTTACTATATAACTGTTCTTGAAGATTTTTTGATCCAGTAGATAGAATAACTTTTTTATCACTACGAAGAGCGGGAACAAGATAAGCAAAAGTTTTACCGGTTCCTGTGCCAGCTTCAACTACAAGAGAGCGTTGTTTTTTTATTGATTCCGAGACTTTATTGGCCATATTGCGCTGCGGCTCTCTTGCCACAAAACCATCTATTGCTTTCGCCAGTAAACCATTCTCGGCAAAATCATCAACCACTTAACATGCACCTACTAATGAATAAGATAAGTTCAACACATCAATAAAATTAAGAAAAATATTTCAGGAATAACGTCAGAATAAAATGATTTCATCATCAAAATTATGATGGATTTATTGTAACTGAATTGAACAACTAACGACTAAAATAAGTTGTATACTATACCAGTAACCACCGAAAAAAGATATATCTAACCATGGTCGGTAATAGATACGCTATTTTAATATAATAAAATATATAACTATTACTCACTCATCGAATAACCATAAAAAAATCAACTTTTAAAACTGTAATCCTGATTTACCGTTAAAACCAATAAAAAAATAGTATATTATTTTTTTAATTTTGTTTTTAAATAAATAAGATAATGTTTAATTCCCGCCAAATATTTTTTTTGCTTGAACATCAACCGAGAGTATGCCCGAATTGATGAGGTCTTTTTATTGTTATAGGGGATTAAAGAGGCATTTTTCCATGGTGATTTTTCTAAATAATAATCAAATAATTTAGATCGATAAGGTTCATGCCAAGGTTTATTTTTAGTAATGTAATGAATTATTACCGTATTGTCTTGCACCATAGCATCTTCATTTCCATTAATTGATAATGCTAATAGATTATTAAATCTATTTTCTAATATCACTCTTCGTTCACCTATAGCAATATTTAATACATCTTGGTCTGGAAATTGATATTTTTTACCACTATTTAATAATTGTAATGTTTTAGAGGTAATATTTTCCTGACACCATAACGGAATATTAATTAACATGACACCTGAATTAAAATAAGAACCAAAGGCAATATTATATTTAACGCATTGAGACTCTTGCATATAAGCGACATCGGCAACAGAAGCAATAATTGCCGAATCTAAATTAGTTTCATTGATAAATTCCAAAGACTTAAGACAAAGTGTATCACTATCAATATAAAGTAATCTGTCAGTGACATGTTTCAAAATCATAGGGGCAATTAATCGAACACATGCAGAAATTGGAAATTGCTCTGTATTTTTATGATCAACTTGAAAATGATCATTGATAACATATTCAGTTATATTAACGTTATTAGAGTTTATTGAAGCAAATTTTTTTCTATTTCCATCTGAAATACTGTGTGTAAACAAATGAAAATGAAGCTGATATTTTTTATTATTTTCGATAACTGAAATAATATTTACACCAGCAGGTAAGGCATAATTATCATCAAAACATAAAAGAATATGTAATACATCTTCATTGTTAATAAAGTTAGATAATAATTCATTTTTTGTAGTAATAAATTTATCAACATCAATCACAAAATAAACCTTTAGTGTTTTTTAAAAGCTTTATGTTTTAAATACAATAAATAATATTTAAAAGCTGAAAAATATTTATGCTCCTTAGCAAGCATTTTGGCATAACGTCTTGTTGTCGACGGTGCATTCTCATTGGCTAGTAATAGTTTATCATTTGCCCAAGGTGATAATAACAGATACTGTTGATAAAGTGGCGTTAGATACAATCGATACCAAGGTTTATTGCCGGTAACATAATGAATAATAACAGAACGTTGTCCAACTAAATCATCCTCTTTTCCACCAACAGTGAGTGCAGTTATATTATTAAATCGTCGAGGTAAAAATACTGTTTTACCTTTCATTAAAATGTTCAATACATCCTGATCAGCAAACTTATAGACTTTACCGCTATTTATCATAGTAAATGCTTTATCGGTTAAGTTGTTTTCTACCCACATATCTGTATTGATATAAATCATACCCGCATTAAAATATTCGCCATAAGTAATATTACATGCAGTGCTCTGTTTTTCTTGAGTCTTATCTACATCAGGCACCACAGCTGAATATTTATTATTTAAATCTGTATTGATTAATTCATTAAGATTATCAGTGCAAAGCACATCACAATCTAAATATAACACTCGAGAAGTCACTTTGTTCAAAATTTGAGGAACAACAAAGCGCAAACAAGTCGATGCTGACACATGTAAAACCAATGTGTCGGGATTAATTGAAAAATCATCACTAATTTCGTAATAAATGATAGAAACATTTGTTTTTTTTAATTCATTAAATTTTAGAATTTTTTCATTTGAAACATGATTACCAAATAAGTGGAAAACTAGATTTTTATCGGGGTTATTTACTATCACTGATGACATTGCAATGCCAGCCGGCATAGCATAGTTATCATCAAAACAAAAAGCGATGTGCAAAGTGGGTAAAGATTCGAGGGTATTGTTGAATAATGTTGTCATTTTACTGACAAAAAGATTTTCTTTCATCTTATACTGTTTTTTAGGTTATGGAGAAATAACTAAAAATATTGTAACATACCTTAATCTAAACTATGAATATATAATTAATTTTATAATTTAATAACTGAATGAAGTGAACTATATAAAGTAAAATCCAATATGGACAAAGAAATTATCAACATTGCTTATTGTACAGATTCTAACTACTTGGAACATGTATCAGTTTCAATAAAATCCATTATTTTAAATAATTTAACTGAAAAACTTCAATTTCATGTTTTTTTATATGATGTAAAAAATGAAGATATCGAAAAACTAAAAAAAACATCTTCTCTAATTACTATTTATGAAATAAAAAAAGATGAAATGAATCAATATCAGCATAAATTTTCAACAAGCCACATCTCAAATTCAACTTTCATTCGTCTCATGGTCCCTAGGTTGTTGTCAGGTAAAGTCGATAAATTACTATATCTTGATGCTGATGTATTATGTTTTTCAAATATCTCTGCTATTAATAAAATTAATATTAACAATATTATTTGTGCCGCAAGTTTAGACTCAATGCAAGAAAAACAAGATCCTAATGCAATTCGATTAAATATAAAATCTAATAGTTATTTTAATGCTGGCGTACTTTACATTAACATTGAAAATTGGATGAAATTTAATGTCGAAGATAAAACAAATGAGATATTGTATAAAAATAAAGATTTAAAATATGCCGATCAAGATGCCTTAAATATTGTGTTACAAGATCACATAAAAATAATTGACGCTAAATGGAATTATTTATTTACTTGGATGACAGATAAACAAAAAGAGACTTTTTTCGATAATAAAGAGACATTACCTTACTTTATTCATTTCACGGGCCCTAGAAAAATGTGGTACATCGAGCATGAAGGTTTGTCACAAAATTTATATCAATTCTATAAACATTTCACGCCATGGAGTAATGATGTCTTAAAATCTTACAAAAATAAAATGAGAGCGGTTGATTATAGAGTTTATGCCAAACAATTGTTTCGAAAAGGGGCGATAGTTAAGGGAGTGAAAAGTTACATAATGTATTTATATAAAAAATTAAATCGTCATTAAATTAAGGAAAATGTAAAAAGGTTATATTTCATGCCCAAAATAAAGAGTCTAAATATCATAATTCTAACAAAACAAAATTTTCTTATTTTTATATACTTTGCAATTATTTTTGCCACATATTACATAATAAATGTCGATAAATTAAAAAATTTTAGTTATACGTTTCTAGTTTATTTTCTGTTTTTATTTATTTCCCCGAAAGTTAAGTTAATAAGATTAATGATATTTGGGTTATTCAATTTTATTTTAGGCATTGAACTATTTTTTAATTTTCGATATGGCCATATCACTGAATCACTTTTGAAAACGGCTTTGGAAAATGATACCAATCAAAGTTACTTAATGATTCAACATGAATTTTTTGCAATCATACTACCCGCTTTTATTTTTTCATTCACTTATACCTATTTTATTTTTAATAAAATAAAAATATCTTTAAAAAATAGAATATTATATTGATCAATAATTTGTGTCTGTTGCTTTTTCTTGTTTAAAAACACTCTATACTACTATTTATCAGATAAGCGACATGTTGTTGAATTTCAGGTCGATCCTTTTTTTTCAATAAATAAATCTGTACGTGTAAAATACCCAGTAGTAATTGGTAATTCGATTATTTTAGTCATTGATTATTTGGGTTTTAGCGAAAAATATACAAACGTCATTGAGCACGAAAACTTTAATCATTCAATCGTAAATTTACATAATGAAAATACATTTAACAAATATAAAAATATTATTTTCATTTTAGGTGAATCAGCCTATAAAGGGCGACATAGCATTTATGGATATAATAAAAATACAACACCAGAAATGCACAATATTTTTACTCAATCAAATAGCTGCATAGTACCAGAAGTTCATTCTCCTGCTTCTATCACTTGAGATTCAATCCCTATGTTATTCTCATTCGCCAAACCAAATGACGAACAACCATTACTAGAAGTAAAAAAATATAATAGAAATGGCGAACAATCAAAGCTATAAAACATCATGGATATCAAAAAATGGTGAATCAGGACCCCATAGTAGTAAATATTCAATTATTGCCAAACTAAGTAATATATTTGTAGAAGATTTAAAAGACGATCTAGAGTTACCTAAACAATTAATTGAAACCAATTTTCAAAATAATGAAAAAAATTTCATTGTCGTTCACTTAGCTGGGAGTCATAAACCTTACAAACTTGGGTATGATGAAGTTGATAAGATAAGTTTACCTGATGGCGATGATTATGATCGAACAATTCACCATACAGATCGAGTCATAAAAGAAATTTATACCATTTTAAAAGAAAAATTAGATGATTTTATTTTAATTTATACACCCGATCATGGCGAAATAGTTAACTTGGGACATGGATTATTGAGAAAATCCAAAGAATTTAGTAACCAATTTGAAATTCCACTAATGATATATTCATCTTATGATAATTATCCTTGTCAGGAAACCGAAAGTTACCGAAATGAAAACAAAACGATAAATACATCTAATCTTGTTTATTTATTAAGTAATTTACTTGGTTATTCTGTAAATATTGATCCATCCTTTATTAACAAAGATCTAATATTATCAGTAGATGGGAAATCTTACGAATATAACGACATTATAAAACAATACCAACCCTAGTATTGTTTTATAATGAATTTATTAGATAGTAAAATTTTAAAGCCGTTGCTATTTTACCCTTCTTAAAATTATATTTAGCAAAATGGCGTAGCCATGATCTTTTTAATGCCAAAGGGCGTTTTGTATCACGCCATGGAGATAAATTAAAATACTTTTTGAATAAATTAGAATCAAATGTTTGGTACCAAGGTTTATACCCTGTAACATAATGTAATAAAACTGTATAGGGTGCGATTAATTGCTCTTCTTTACAAGAAACACTTATGTGAATTTTCGTATTATATTTTATAGGTAAGAGGGTTGTTTTATTTTCTAATAAAATGTTTAAAACATCTTGATCGGCAAAACGATAGATATTTCCATCATTTATCATTTTCATACATTTTTCAGTAAGATTATTTATTGCCCACAGTTGGGTATTAATAACCAATACTCCAGCGTTAAAATATTTGTCAGAGTTGATGGAATATAAATCTTTAATCGCATTTTTCATTACACTATCATCAGAGACAACACCAGCAATATTGTTTGCAAGATCTATATGAAACAATGTATTCATTGATTTTAAACATAAAATATCACTATCCATATAGATAAACTGTTTAGTTTGTTCTTTTAAAATATCAGGAATGATAAATCTAACACATGACATAATGGATAAATAATTTAAAACCAATGTTTCCGAATTAATTTGAAAATTATCATTCAAATAGTATATTTTTATACAACAAGTGTCACTAACTAGTCGCTTGAATCTTTCTATATTATCCGGTGATATTGTATTTACAAATAGATGAAAACATAAACAAACATCAGGGTTATTACAAATGACAGAGGAAATAGTTACTCCCGCAGGCATTGCATAATTATTGTCGAAAGCTAATGCAATATTAATGATTTCTGAATTTTTTTTGTTTGTTTGCGAAAAAACTTGTACTTCACTAATATATTTTTCTGAATTAAACATTTATTATTTTTTTGAGAAGGATTTGTTTTATTTTAAATAAAATGTAGCTATGTGTAAATTTATTTAATATTATCAATATTTAAATTTATACTACTTAATAAAAAAATTTATACCTATATTTTAAGAAAAATTAACTATATAATTATTAAATATTTTATTACTAGATTAAATTACATGCTTGATGCCAATGACTTCATTGATGAAATAAAACCACTTATTAATAATTGTAATCCAGAATATCCAACTTTACATATTGCCTTAGGTTTTGACAATAATTATGCACTACCAGCGGGAGTTGCAATATTGTCTGTAATTAAAAATACTCCAAATTATAATCTTAATTTTCACCTTTTTATTGATAATGTTTCTGATGCAAATATATTAAAATTTAAAGAGTTAATATTTGATAATGTATCAATTACACTTTATTACTTAAATAATAATTTTATTATCAATCCCAAAACATTAGTTTTGCATATTCCAACGGTATCAACTTGTATTCGCTTTATTATGCCAAAACTTCTCGTTTCAGTAACGGATCAATTAATTTATCTTGATAGTGACATAATTTGTTTACAATCATTAAATAAAATAACTGAATACAATATTGACAATTATATTGCAGGCGTAATTAGTGATACTAAAGATATGCAGCAAACTATTAGCAAAATGTATAATATTGATTCAACAAAATACTTTAATGCTGGAGTTTTGTTAATAAATACCAAGAAATGGTGTGAAGAAAATATTTCTGAAAAAGCACTAACTATGATAAATGATGGAAATATTTATAAGTTTGCCGATCAAGATGTTTTAAATATTTTACTGGAAAATAAGACACTATTATTACCAATAAAGTTTAATACTAAAATAAAAATTTCTATCGATGCCCATCAGGAAAAAGAGATAAGGCCCTATACTGTTATATTACACTATATTTCACAAAATAAACCTTGGTATAAAGTCTATCTTTCTGAAATTTTTAACGACTATTTAGCTCTCTCTCCCTGGAAAGATGAGCCATTACCTTTAAGTGGTGATAGTTCATCAATTAGAAACTATGCTAAATATCTATTTAAACAGAAATTCTATTCAAAATTTGTTTATTATTATATTATCTATTTAAAATATAAATTATTTCTTAAAAAGTAATTATCTGACCGAATCTTATGATTAATAAAACCATTTGTCTTTCTATAATTATACCTTGTTATAATGTTGAAAATTACATTAAAGATTGCTTAGATTCTTTGATTAGCCAATCTTATGTATCTAAAGAGGTTATCTGTATAGATGATGGTTCTACTGACAATACAATCTCAATTCTTGAAAAATATGCATCATGCTATGAGTTTATCAAAATTTATAAACAAACAAATCAAGGGGTAAGTGCAGCTCGAAATAAAGGGATTGAATTAGCCACAGGTGAATATATCTTATTTATTGACTCTGATGACATCCTAAATCCCGATTTACTGAAATATTTCGAATTATCACTAAAAACAAATCCACAGTTGGAGTTATTTTATTTTGATTACACAGCTTTTACAGATAAAAATATATTAAAGTTAGAACATATAACAGGCATAGAAACAAAAACATTTGAATCAGGTATTAGCTTGTTAAATTATCTTTTAGAAAGAAAAAATTACTCTGGTGTTGTATGGCGTTATATTTTTAAAAGACAATTAGTTACAGAAAAATTTATAGAAAAAAATCATGAAGATCATTTATTTTCTCTTTCGATTATAACAAAAGCAAAAATTTCTCATTATCTAAAGAATAAGATGGCATATTTTCATCGTATAGGTCATTGTTCACTGTCAAATCTAGGTGTAGACAATCTTTATACTAATACTCTCAGAAGCGTTTTACATAAATGTATACAAAAAATTACTACATTACCTTTATCTGCTATTGCTACACGTAACTATATATTAGTTATGAATGCTACTTATTTAGAAACAGTATTAAAATCAGAGAAATTTATTAACAAAGACGAAAAAGATAACTTGATTAAGGAATTAGGTTTATTGAAACTTCTCATACGCATTTATATCAACAACAAATCTAACATCATTGGTAATATTTGTTTTATTTCAAAATTTTTAAAACAGCACCATTGTTCAATATCAACAAAAATAGCATTATTGAAATGCGCTATATCCAAACAGCATCCCTGTTCGGATATTAAAAACAACTACAAACAATATTGTTCATTGGATAAATTTTAATAAAAGCGAGTTCAAACCAACACAATAAGATCAAAAAAGACGTACATTACTCGTTGAAATTACTTTTATGCAACCTTGTATATGTACCATTAAGGCTCAATAACTCTGAATGAGTGCCTTTTTCAATAATTTTACCATCATTCATAACCAATATCTCATCTGCATTTTCAATAGTTGATAATCGATGGGCAATTACAATAGCTGTCCTTCCTTTTTGCAGTTCATCTAAAGCTTTTTGGATCGCACGTTCTGATTCAGAATCTAAAGCCGATGTTGCTTCATCAAGAATTAAAATAGGCGTATCGCGTAATAATGCTCTTGCTATAGCAATACGTTGACGTTGACCACCTGACAATAAAACACCACTTTCACCAACCTTTGTGTCAAAGCCATTTTCAAGGCCCATGATAAAATCATAAGCATAGGCTTTCTTAGCTGCTTCTTCTATTTGTTCTTGAGAATATATTCCTAGCCGTCCATAAGCAATATTATTAGCAATTGTATCGTTAAATAAATGAACGTTTTGAGACACTAATCCAATCTGATTTCTTAAAGAGTAAAGAGTATAGTTTTGTATATTAATATCATCAATTAAAATATTTCCTTGAGATACATCATAAAAACGGGTTAATAAACTGGCTATTGTAGTTTTTCCTGATCCTGAACGCCCCACTAAAGCAACAGTTTTACCAGCAGGGACAGTAAAACTAATATCATTTAAAGCCAATTCATTTCTTGTTTCATAACCGAATGATACGTTTTCAAAAACTATATTACCTTCTACTCTTTCAACATCTAAAGTCCCGCGATCATTTTCTACAGGTTGCTCTAATATTGCAAACAACGTTTGACACGCAGCCATACCTTTTTGGAATCCAGCATTAACACTAGTTAAGCTTTTTATTGGTTGCATTAAAGCAACCAATGAGGAAAAAACGACGGTGAACTCACCTGGAGTGATATTCAAATCTGGATTACTCGCAGTTAATAAAACAAATGCAATAGCAAATGAGATTACTAACTGCACAATCGGTGTTGATAATGCTGATATTGAAACTAAACGCATTCCATCACGTCTAAATTTATTACTTACTTTTTCAAAATTTTTCGATTCTTCGTCCTGTGCACCAAATATTATAATTTCTCTATGCCCTTTTAGCATTTGCTCAACAGACATAGTGACATTACCCATCGAATTTTGCATATTTTTGGCTAATCGCCGAAATCTAACAGAGATATAAGTGATTAAAGCAATTACAATCGGGGTAATGATAATCAAAGATAGTGATAACTGCCAACTATTATAAAACATTGTATAAAACAACCCACAAATAAAGGCTGATTCACGAATTATTGTAATTAAAGCATCTGATGAAGACGCTGCGACTTGGTCAGTATCATAAGTAATTCTTGACAACAATCTACCTGTTGAATTTTGATCAAAATAACTAACTGGTGCATCAACAAAATGGCTAAATAATTTTTGCCGAATTTTCATCACAATTTTACCAGAAACTAATGATAGAAAAATGGAATAACCATAATTAGCAATCCCTCTCAACAAAACTAAAGCAAAAATATAAAAAGGTGCCATAAATAAAAATTCTTGATCATTCATAGAAAAACCGAGATCAAGTAATGGTCGTAATAATGCAATTAATGAAGTATCAGCAAAAGCACTAGCAATCAGCAAAATAACAGATAAAAATAAGATAAATTTATGTTCTGCAATAAATGGCCATAACTTTAAGAAAGTTCTCAATGTTGATGAATCTTTATCTATTTCATTTATATTTTGTTGTGTCATATTCAATATTATCTTTTGTTTATTCTAAGAATTAAATTGCATTTTATGCATTTGAGCATAAATTCCATTTGCGGACATTAATGATTGATGATTTCCATCTTCTACAACCTTACCATCATCGATAACTAATATTCGATCTGCTTTTTCAATAGTAGATAAACGATGAGCAATAATAATTGATGTTCTATTTTTTTGTAAAATATCTATAGCATCTTGAACCAATCGTTCAGATTCATTATCTAATGCTGAAGTTGCTTCATCTAAAATTAAAATTGGATTATTTCGTAATAAAACACGTGCTATTGCAATTCGTTGTCGTTGCCCACCGGATAACAAGATACCGTTATCTCCGATCTCGGTATCAATTCCCTTATCCAATTTATCAATAAATTCAATTGCATTAGCTAGCTTTGCTGCTCTAATTATATCTTCTTTACTGTAAAGATGTTTTTCACCATAAGCTATATTTTCAGCAATCGTTCCATTAAATAAATGTACATTTTGAGAAACATAACCAATTTGGTTGCGTAATGATCTTAATGTATATTGTTGAATATTTATAGAATCCATTAGAATTTCACCTATAGATACATCATAAAAACGTGGAAGTAAGCTTGCAATGGTGGATTTACCTGCCCCTGAACGACCAACAAGAGCTATAGTTTGACCGGCTTCAATCTTTAACGAAAGATTATTCAGCGCTGGGGCATTCCTTGTGGGATAGGTATAGGTTACATTTTTGAACTCAATATTTCCTTTAATTTTATCGGCAACAATACTACCGCGATCCTCTTCTAAAGGCGAATGCAAAAGATCAAATAGTGATTCGCAAGCAATTGCACCTTTTTGTAATTCAACATGCAAGCTTGTTAATTCCCTTAATGGCCGCATAACCGCCACCATCGCTGAAAAAACGACAGTAAATGAACCTGGCGTAATATCAAGATGTTGACTAGCAACTAAATAAAGTATAAAGCCTAATCCTAAAGTAGCAACTAACTGAATGATAGGAGTTGACAATCTTGAGACTAACTCTATTTTGAGCATACCACGCCGAACACCATCTGTAATATAATTAAAGTTACGTTTTTCATATTTTTGAGCATTAAAGATTAAAACCTCTTTATGTCCCTTCAGCATTTCATCAGTTGCTGTAGTAATTTGTCCCATTCCTTGTTGCATGGAAGCGATGGTTTGTCTAAACTTTTTAGCTATATATTGAGCTATTAAGATAACTAATGGAACTAAAATAATAAGCACTGAAGCCAATTTCCAACTACCATATAGCATAACAATACATAATCCTATTGCATAAGCTATCTCTCGAATAAGAATAATCAGTGCATCGGAAGAAGCTTTTGATAACATTTGAGTATTAAAAGTTATAATGGAAACAAGATCACCAACGGATTGCTTATCATGAAAACTGGTAGGACTTTTAATTAAATGATCAAATATCATCTGTCTAAAATTTGTTATTACTTTACCTGATAACCACGAAAGGCAATAAGTAGATGCGTAATTAGAAATTCCTCTTAATCCGATTAAGCCAATAATACCAAAAGCAATAGCTATCAGTAGAGCATAATTTTTTCCCATTAGCCCGTTGTCAAGTAATGGTTTAGTTAATGATATTAAAGTAGCATCGGTTGCGGCATTTAGTAGTAACCCCAAAATAGCTACGAACAATGCTTTTTTATAAGGTTTAATGAATGGCCAAAGCTTTTTAAGAGCCGTGTAAGAGTTATATTTTTGAGACATTGCGAACACTATGACGTAATAACAATTGAACTTATTATACTATAAATGTAACTATTGAAGTTAGCTTTATTAAAAATTTCGTATTTATAATTAGATAAACAATGATTAAAAAAAAGTTTTTATCTCCACATTAGTTATATTTAACAATAAAAAAACTATAGAGTGGAAATTTAAATGTCCATATAAAATTATATTATAATTAACAAGTTAAGGTTAGAAGTTAGAACTATTAATAATTGAGTTAGTTATTATTTAATGCCAAATTTTATTAAACAGATGATTAATCGGCTAATCTAGATATTTAATATAAATAGCAGATATAAGGAAAGATACAAACAAGGCAATAAAAATTGTCATGCCATAACCAATAACTTCGCGGGTGAACGGATATTTATCCCAAAATAAACGCTCAAATATTGCATGAGACCAAAAACCGATATCAGAATGAATTAAATATAAAGGATAAGTCATCGCACCTAAAAACTTGATCAAATTATAATATTTGCCTACACCATTTAAGTTAGAAGCATACCAAACTAACGAGACTACCCAAACAGCAGAAAGTAAAAGAGCAACATGTGATACTTGATAGTGGAATAAATTGATAGCATCAGTATTATTAAAATACACCATTCGATTATAAATTAATATCGTGCTAAAAAGAATCAATATAATATCTGATGGCTCACATTTATTTTTTCTCATGTTAAAAATAACAATACCGGCTACAATATGACCTGCATATTGTGTAAGCAGGACATAATTAAAGTTGAATTTAAAACAAACTGATTAATAAAAGATATGATAATCCAAATGAAGCATATTTGATTTTTGTATCTTTTCCATAAATCCAATTGCATCATAATAAAAACTAAAATATAAAAAGCGACTTCAATTTGTATCGTCCAATAAATGCTACTGAAAAAAGCATGGCCAAAAGCTTGTGAATAAAATGTGAGACTATAAAGAAGTGATACTATTCTTTCCAAAGGATCAATCATAGGAATAGAAATAGAAAAGATATAAATAATCAAACCAAAAATGACAAAAGTCTATACGATTCTATTTATTCTGGATTTTATAAAACCAAATGAACTTTTTCCTTCTGATGATAATGAAATAACAAATCCACTAATTAGAAAAAATATATCTACCCCAAAATCCCCGAAATATAAGGCATTAATAACATAAGCTTGAGGAATAAAGCCAGATAATGGGCTAGCAAATAATGATAAAAAATAACCATCATGCAAGCTGCAAACCTAAGTCCATCTAGCGCTTCAATTCTTGTTTTTATTTTCATTTCAGGTTTCTTTATATTTATCACGTTATTATTTTGGATTAAATTTCTATTAATTATAAAATTAGATAAATTACACGATTATAAAGCTAACATTAGTTATTTTTGATTTTGTTAGGCTTAGTTTTGACTTTTATTTTTATTCCTAAAAAACAAATTATGTAGCATTTATCTGTTTTCCAAACCCCAATCATTCTTTGCCAAAGATTTAGAAAAAGAGAGTTGACATTTTCAATGTGGGAATAATTTTTTTTATACAATGAAATAATAAAAGGATTTGTAGGATAAAAATCGAGTAATTGAAATTTATTGACTAAATCCGTTGCTTTGGATAATACTTTTTTTCTGCCATTCTTTTTTGCATAATAAAGGCTATCCCAAAGATTTTTTTCAAATAAATCACATAATATTGGTTCTATTTTTGAAAATAAATTCCATTTAAAAATGAATTTTAAAAGATATTCAAAACATAATAATTTGTCTAATCCATTATTATATTTTCCTAATTTTTCAATATTTCTTTTTGAGGTTAATCCCATTATTGAATTATCTCGTATCGTGTAGTTATATAGCTTTTCATTCATAAAATACACTTTATGAGAAACTAACATGTATGACCAAAAAAAAGGATTATCTTCGTATAACAGACCATTAGGAAAACTGATTTTATATTCTTTTATAAGCTGTTGCTTGTAAATTTTATTCCATGCACACACATCCATATTTTTTAGAATCTCAGGAGTTAAACTAATACTCCCATGATATTTATGTATATAATATTTTTCCTGATTCGTATCAGAACATTGAGATTCAAATACTAAATTAGTTGAAAAATAAACTGCATCTATATCATCTGAGTTGAAGTGTTGGAGAGCTAATTCATAAGTATTTATTTCAATATAATCGTCAGAATCAACAAATGTGATAAATTTTCCTGAAGCATTTGATATACCAACATTTCTAGCTACAGATAAACCTTCATTTTGTTTCGAAATGATTTTGATTCTTTGATCTATTTCTTGATATTTTTCTAAAATAGATAAAGAATCATCGGTAGATCCGTCATTAATACATATTATTTCAATATTATTTATTGTTTGATTAATGACGCTATCTAAACATCTTTTTAAATAATTAGCTGTATTATATACAGGTATAATAACAGTAAGTATTGGAAAAACATTCATAAATTTATCAAAATTTACCTGAGCTAATGGGATTAAACATTATTTTACCACAATTTCCTGAAATAATCCTTTCAAACCTACAGGGTTAACAGAAACTATTTCAGTATCTGGATAAACATGATTGGAAAAGGTTTTGAAATTTTGCCAACCTTGTAAAATATTTGGCAAATCACCTTTTAAAGAAGGTGAAATTGATTTTTTATTATCATCAAAGTAACCCTCTTCAGTACAATCACATCCAACTAAATAAATTTTCTTAGGATTGGTATAAAGGGCAAATGCTAGAGCAGAAAAAACCACTGAACCAAAATCAGGCAACAAGCAAGAAGAAATATCCCTCACAAATGGTGTATGCATTCCTCCCGTATAATAACGTTTTGCACCATATTTAATTAAATAGCTTTCAGGTATTGCACATGTTTCCATTGTTAGTACATCGCCATAAAATTTCTGACATTTACCTTGTCCATAGTGATTTATGTTTGAAATTTCATTTTTTAATCCGGAGATATCCTGGATAAATAAAAAATCAAAATCTACTTTATCAAATTTGTACGCTCTATTTACTCCAATGTGAATCACATTAGGGATAGGTACATAATCATTCAAAGATGGACCTGTAGCAAGTATTGCAATCTCTTTATTATTAAACATATTTTTATATGGTAAGAAAGTTTTTTGATGTGTGATAAACACAGAATTATTAATACTTATTTTCTTATCTAAACCCTGCATTCGAACATTTAAACTTTGTTTTGTATCTAAATTATCAGCTACAAGTTTATTAACTTCTGTTTCAAAGTTTTTATTCAATAAAGCAAAATTTTCTAAACTATTTTTGTATATCAAATTGAACTCATTTTTAATGTCAATAAATTTGTCATTTATGTCATTTATTTCATTTTTAATATTTTCAAATTTAGAATCTAATAATTGGTTATATTCGTCATTCATTGTATTTGTTGGATTATCAGAATTATTAATCGCCAAATGGATATCATCTCGCAATCCTTGTAATTGACAATCAACATGATGCATCAATTTATCATATAACCGATCAGCTCTATTTTTTGAGTCTTGAAAATGCCAATTCATGACGTTTTTCACATCTTCAATTTTGAATTCAAACATTTTCTGCAAATTGATTTTTTTAAATTTCAGTCCTAAAATTCGGTAGCACTTGAAATAAGAATTTACTTGTTTCTTAGAATACAAGCGTATACCTAAAAAGTAATATTTTTTCTCATTATATTTAATCTTTTTCTTAAAAAACGGAATAAAATTAAATAATTTAAAAGTTGAACATGAGTTATTTGAATTATTAAGGTTTTTATACTCATCAGAATTATTTATATTTGACGTTGTATTTATTAATTCCTCATGATTGATTTCTTCCGGTTCAGGTTCGGGCAAATCTGACCATGGAGATAAATGACAATATCGCCACCATATTGAATAAAAAAATCTAACTTTTCGATTTATCCAAGGCTTGTTAGCCCCACCATAGTGATAGATTCTAGGATGAGTGAAGGCTTCTTGAATATCTTTCTTATCGTAAAAAGCATCATAGTATAAATCAATGTCGTGATGCATATCACAAAACACATTATATGAAGGAGGAAAATGTTCCAATAAGTGTGGATGAGTCTGACCAACAATATAATTAAGCGTATCTTGATCTGCGTACGGAGGGTTTGGATGATTATCTAAAAATTCAAAAGCTTTTTTGAATAACTCTAATTCTTTTGCTTTTTTAACATTTAATAAAAAGAAACCAGCATTAAAATAAGGATACTTTAATGGATTATTCTGAAAATTTTTTAGATCTTTCCATTCCATAAAATGTTTTAAAATACTATCTCTATATTGCATAGCAAGTATTTCAACAACAGCACCCATAACGTTTTCTTCATCAAACTTATCATATAAATAAGAAAGATCAGAATCAATAATCATATCACCATCAATATAAAAACATTTATCAACATCATCTGGTAATATATCTAACATTAACAATCTATAGTAAACAACAAGATTTACATATTGCAAAACAAATTTACTAGTATCGATACAGTCAAAAAGATGGATATAATCTTCCATGTCTACAAAAATGATTTCACACGGCCTCACTTTTTTTACATCTTCAAGCCTCTTCTTATCATCTTTAGTAAAACCTTGAACAAATACAAAAAAACGTGCTCGTCTATTCTCGGCTAGGTTAAGCAGAATAGAAGTCATACAAACACCTAATGGAGCTACATAATTATTATCACCAGTTAAAACAAAATTTATATAACTACTTTTCATCGTTAATGTATTCCTAAAAATTTATATTTCTATCGATAATATTTCTTAGTAATTGTTAAAATAGGTAGGTTGAAAGCATAATATTTCATTTTGTTCTTCTTTTCTTTTCTTTTATAAACCGGAATATATTTGAACAAATGATAATTGATACGCTTATTTTCCTTATTGACTGTTAAGATTGGCAAATTAAAGAAAAAATATGATGATAAATTCTTCTTAGATAATTTTTTGAAAACAACTAAATTACCTATTTTGAATTTATTTTTGGTCTGAATTTTATTCTCATATTCAAAATTATACCATTCTTTACAAATTGGAACATATTTTTCATGATTAAAATCAAAAGCATGATTGACATTAGCAAGCATCTTTTTATCTTTTGGAGTGGAAACAGAGCAAAAAATATTGACCCAATCAAAAATATTTTTCCACGTAATAAATGGGTTCCAATTTGGAAATGAAGACAATAAATCCTTCGCAAATTCTACAATACCTTGCGAGAGAACAGGATAGATTTCACTACGAATTTTGTCATTATTATCTGGTTTTTTATAGATTGGGTTCCCATTTCTAAAATCTTTGATTGGCGGTTCAGGTGATGTCATAAAAAATTCCATGACATCCCAATCTTTTATCCACGAAAATTTATCTTCTCGATAAGCTCTTAATATATAATCATCTAGATTAATATTTGTATTTTCATTAGCTTGTAACAAAAAGTAGTATCCATAAAGTTGCTTCCCTATTATTTTTTCAATCAATCTTTGCGATGATAAATTAATTGAACAGGTATCGATAATAGCGAGATTTTCTTTTAAGGATAAATTTTCTATATAATCTTTATAAGATTTCGTTTCCTCTTCAGCAAGTTTCTTGTATATATCAATATGTTGCTCAATAAAAGCTACACCTTCTTCAGTTGAAGTGATATTAGGTGTTTTTTCTTTCAAAATATTATTTCGTTCTTTATAGTGAGATAATATGTTTTTGACTGCTGAAAATTTTTCATTGGGATCAATATACTTATTTTGATTAAAATCTAGATAAAACAGAGTACTCAATACCCTTGGTGCATAAATATAACTTGATTTAACTTCATCATCATTCATTAGATCAAACACTTTTTTTAATGAATATCCATCTCTAGCAACGAAAAGTGCATTATTGATATTATCTTTTTCGAATGACTTTTTTAACCAATAAACATAAGAAAATACGGTCGGACCGGCATAATTATAACCAAAGTTTTTCCAATAATTTTTATCAAATTTTAGATGATTATAAGCAAGTAATCCAAGCAATATTGAGGCACCAACATCATTAGGATTTTGATCATAGTACATTTTAGTACGTATATTGCTTTCAAATAACTGATCTATTGCTTTTTTGTAATGATAAGCATCAATTCCTTTCTCTATCGCTCTTTCATAATCGGAATAATAATTATCCCCAATATGTAATAGTGTATTAGGAGCAGTGATATTTAAATCATTTAAAATAAGTGTATAAAGTGTGCCATTGTGTTTTGTAACTAAAGTTTCAGAAGATAAATAAAAATGATCATATTTGTTATAACCATTTTTATGTAAGATATTAATTAATATATCTTTTGACAAGTACATGTCTGAAGTGATAATTATTTTCTTTTTTTTCTTCAAGGCGTATTTGTAAACTTGATAGATATCTTTATTGACTTTTAAAGCCGCTATTTCATGCTCTATTTCTTTACATTTAAAGGTTCGGAAATAATCTGGTAATTGTTGATATATCTCATCTAATGTTATTTCCCCTGCCGAAGTGTGGGCTCTAGCATTAGTTTCAGCCGCTATTCGCGCTTTAAAAAAACCAAGAATATTATAAAGCTTTTCCATATGCAAAAATAAATCTGTAGGTTTTGCATATATTCTTAATAATAGAGTGTCAAAAATATCAAACGAAATTATTTCATGAGTGTCAATTAATTTTTTTACTTTATCTAGCATAAGTATTTAAAACCTTTTAAATGTATAAAAATTATATGCATACATATTCTGTTTCTGACAAAAAGCAATATATATTTGTATATTTAATATAAATAATTTACATGATTTTGGTAAGTATAGCTTTTTAAAATTACTCTGTTATCTTAAGAAAATACATTATTTAAATACAATAATTCACAAAGTAATGCTTAAACTAATTTCTATAAATTATAATTAACAGAATAATGTCTCTAAAAACGGCAATTTATTTAAAAAGGCATGAAGTAAGAATTTGAGCTGAAACTATTTTCATCATACTCTTACAAATTCACTTAAAAACGATAAAATTTTTTAAAGCCTACCTCACACTATTATTAAGAAAATAGAGCTTCACTTTTAACAGTGTCTTGAATAAATTTTAACATTATACACACATATTGAAATTGAAACATTAGGTAATCTAAAATTCATCTTATTATTTGTTTGCTATTTAAATATGCTATAACCGTCTTTTTCAACCCACTGTCGAACTCCTCTTGAGGTTGCCAACCTAATTCTTTCGTTATTTTAGATGAATCGATAGCATATCGATAATCATGGCCCGGTCTGTCAGATACAAATTGAATTAAATCCCGATATTTTATTATTCCATTTTTATATTGGGGAGCAAGTTCATCGAGTATTTTACAAAGTTTTTCAACTAATACTATATTGGTTGATTCGTTATTAGCACCAATATTATATGTTTCGCCTATTTTACCATTGATTAAAACTGAATATAAAGCTTTAGCATGATCTTCTACATATATCCAGTCACGTATTTGTCGTCCATTACCATAAATAAGGATCGGTTTACCGGCAAGTGCATTTGAAATGACTGATGGAATTAATTTTTCAGTGTGTTGAAAAGGACCATAATTATTTGTGCTATGAGTGATAATTGTTGGTAGGCCATAAGTTTTATACCAAGATCTAACTAGATGATCGCTCGATGCCTTTGATGCTGAATACGGGCTGTTTGGTGCATAAGAAGTCGATTCAGTGAAAAGATGGTTTGAATTTTGCAGTTCCCCATACACCTCATCGGTAGAAACATGAAGAAAGCAAAAATTATTCTTTGCTAATGTAGTTAAAGTATCAAAATAACAGCGATATGCTTCAAGTATAGTATAAGTACCCACTATATTTGTTTCGATAAATACATCAGGACGATTGATAGAGCAATCGACATGACTTTCAGCTGCAAGATGCATTACTGCATCAGGACGATATTGTTGAAAAATCCGATCTAGCTCTGGTCTATTACAAATATCGATTTTTTCAAAAAAATAACGTTTATTGTCAGATACCTCTGCAAGTGCTTGCAAATTTGCAGCATAAGTCAGTTTATCAATATTAATAACTTGATGCACTGTCTGTTCAATAATATAGCGAATAACAGCCGAACCAATAAAACCCGCACCACCAGTTATTAAAATTTTTTTGCTATTAGACAAAACTACCGCCCTATGCCATAATCCCTAAGCTTATTGGCAATCGCAGTATGCGATACACCTAATCGTTTGGCCAATTTTCTTGAGCTTGGATATTGATCATACAATTTTAATAAGATCTCTTTTTCAAATTGTTTGGTTATTTCATCGAGTGTCTTATTCTCGATATTATCGAAATTAGACAATTTTGATGAAGTTTGCATTGGTAGTTCAATATCTTTTATTGTTAATTTAGAGCACGCTAATTGAGACAATGCAGAATATAAGATATTTTTGAGTTGCCGAACATTTCCCGGCCATGAGTAACTTGATAAATAATCAAAAACTTCATTATCAATTTCAGGAGGATTAATTCCTTGCTTGTCTGCAAATTCATTGACAAAAATCTTGATTAAAGGAGCGATATCTTCTTTACGCTCTTGCAATGAAGGTAGGTGCAATGAAAGGACATTGAGCCGGTAATACAAATCTTTTCTAAATTTACCTTGCTCAACTAAATTGGCTAAATCTACTTTTGTTGCACAAATAATACGGACATCAACATAAACTTCATTATCATCACCTACACGACGAAAATAGCCATCATTGATAAAACGTAGTAATTTAGTTTGCATTTGAAATGACATTTCATCTATGCCATCAAGCAAAACTGAGCCACCATTCGCTTGCTCAAAAAAACCTTTTTTACTTTCAATTGCGCCTGGATAAGCTCCGGCTGCATGACCATACAATTCACTTTCAACCACTTCATCGGGCATCGCCGCACAGTTTAATGCAAGAAAAGTTTGATCACCTCGTGCACTATACTGGTGACAAGCGTTGGCAAGCAGGTCCTTTCCGGTACCCGTTTCACCAGAAATGAGAAGCGGTTCTCTTTGCATTGAAAAAGCTTTTGATTGTTTAATAAGTTTTTGCATTACAACACTTTGAGTGGCAAAAATAGCAAACGCATGATGATTAACTACTTTAATTTTTGACAAGTGTTTTTTTAAGTATTCAATAGACTGAACAATAAAGACGATTTTTGATGATTCCACGACTTTTTGTAATAAAAAGTACTGAGAATTTAAAACAATAATTAAGTCGTCTTGTTGTTCTAATTCATCGAGATGTTTAAGATTAAAAATAATCTGATAATCAAATGGTTGATTTAATATTAACGACGTTGAACCAAATAGCTCTATTGCCTTGTCATTATATGCAATGAGTTGCTGGTTATGATTAATTTCAATGATGGCGGCTTGCATAATCTGCCCACTTCTCGTTTAGTCTCATTAAATTTACATGACGACGTTGCCAATCATGGCTTGTCTTCAAATCTTTATTAGTAATTTTGCTGTCAGCCAGTAACAGTTTGGCTTTACTTGTAGTTAAAGGCTGTGTTTTATTTAAAACGTCTAATTGCTCTAAAATAGACAATGTTCCTTGACGATTATTACAGGCTAAAAGTAAATCACAACCGGCCAATAATGCTGCTTGAGCACGCTGCGCATGGTTACCCAAGATGGACGCACCTTCCATCGATAAATCATCAGAAAAAATCACACCATTAAAATGCAGTTGCTGGCGAAGGACTGTTTTGAGCCAATAAGGAGAACCACTGGCAGGTTTATCATCAAAAGCTGGATAAATTACATGTGCTGGCATAATTGCATCAAGTTTGTTATCGGCAATAAGTTTGGCAAAAATCTGCATATCTTGCTCTATTGATGATTTGTCACGGTGATCAATTGGTGTTTCTTTGTGTGAATCAGCAATCACATGACCATGCCCCGGAAAGTGCTTGCCAGTTGTTTTCATACCAGCACTGTGCATTCCATCAATCATTGCAGAAGCAATTTGATAAGCGATATTGACATCTTCATGAAATGAGCGTGTTCCAATTGCTAAGCAATCATGACCTAAATCTAATACTGGTGCATAGCTAAGGTCGATATCGAAAGCCATAAGCTCTGTAGCAAGCATCCAACCGGCATCAAATGCCAAGGATTTAGCTTGAGGTAACGCATTTAGAGCGGCAAAAGATTGCGCAGGAGGAATAATAGTAAAGCCCTGTTTAAAACGTTGAACTCGCCCACCTTCATGATCAACAGATATTAATAAACGCTCTGATGAGACAGCTCGAATCTGATTAATTAAATCACTCAATTGTGCTGGATCTTGATAATTACGGCCAAATAAGATCACTCCAGCAACTAATGGATTTTGCAGAAGTTTTTTATCATCTTCACTTAATGATATACCTTCAACATCAATTAACAACGGCCCCATTATTTAGTTTCCTCTTGGGTTGAAGAAACCGATGATGACGAATTGTGTTGTTGAGGGAAATCTTTTGATGTTACGCGAGTTAAGATTTCACCAGTTTGCGTTGACAGTAACTCCATAGAAAGATTAGCATCATTGTTGTCTGTCGGCAGTTTATTAATCGTTGTAAATAACACATAACCCGCATTGATAGATTTCGCTAAGCCAATCATTTTACTACGTGAAACCAGTTTATCATCAGCAGAAATACCCAACGCTTGTTTTGCTTGGATGATAGATTGCTTATCAGCAATAACAAAAAGATTTTGTTTATTCATTAAGCTGTGCAATGTTTCATCAATCTGATTTTTTGCTAAATAATCACCACTACGATTCTGAATATCACTAATCAGCAAAACTTTATTACCATCAATTGAAGATGAGGATTGCAATATTTTATGCACAAACGGTGACAATATACTATTCCAATCAGTTGATTTCACAATTGATGGCGGCGTCTCAATCACATCAGTATTATTTACTTGCGAGTCTTCAACCGGTGGTTTTATTTCAATAGGTTTAGTTTGACTAAAAATCTGACAACCAGCTAAGATAAAACTTAATGCACCAATAATGACAACATGCTTGATCTGTTTCATATAATAATTAACCTATTAAATGACCTAAATTCTTACCACCAAGTAAATGCATATGAATATGAAACACTTCTTGACCGCCGTCTTTATTACAATTCATAATTAAGCGGTAACCACTTTCATCTATGCCTTCTTGTTTTGCTATTTTAGCAGCGACAGTCATCATATGACCTAATACTAATTCGTCTTGTTCGGTAATATCGTTAATCGTTGGGATCAATTTATTAGGTATAATTAAAATATGGGTGGGTGCTTGAGGAGAAATGTCTCGAAATGCAGTGACTTTTTCATCTTGAAAAACAATATCTGCTGGAATTTCATGCCGAATAATTTTACTAAAAATGGTTTCCTCAGCCATCGTGTTTCTCCTTTTCATTTATCAATATTTATGATTTCATAACTTCATTATTGCAAGCATAGCATATTTTGAAGAGAAAAATGTATACAAATCGTTACATTTTACAGGTGTAATATCAAATTTGCCATGACACTTAAAATTATCCGTACTTTGCAAGTAAAAAATCTAATGCAACCATTTGTCAATTATATTGTGTTGATATATAATGCCCCGTCGATTTCAACCGCCTATTTTTCATGTTCCTTGCTTTCAATGGGTTGCGGTTGCCCCGACAGAAAGCTGATTAATCCGTAGGGAGCGATAATGCGTCATTACGAAATTGTATTTATGGTTCACCCAGATCAAAGTGAACAAGTACCTGGTATGATTGAACGTTATACTGGTACATTAACCACTGATGGTGGAAAAATCCATCGTTTAGAAGATTGGGGTCGTCGCCAATTAGCCTATCCTATCGAAAAACTGCATAAAGCACACTATGTGTTAATGAATGTAGAAGCTACTCAAGAAGCAGTAAATGAACTTGAAGATAACTTCCGTTTTAATGATGCAGTAATTCGCAGTTTAATTATGCGTACAAAACACGCTGTAACTGAAACTTCACCTATGTTAAAAGCTAAAGACGAGCGTCGTAACGCTGAAGAAGATTTTAGCGATGTAAACATGGATGATGATTCCGAAGAATAATCGTTTAGAGTTATCGGGTATTGTTACTAAAACACCGATACGAAGAATGAGTCCGAGTGGGATTTCGCACTGTCAGTTTTATTTAGAACACGTTTCTGAACAAATCGAAGCAGAACTCCCAAGACAAGCATGGTGTACAATACCAGTTATCGTCAGCGGGCAACAAGAGTTAAGTTACAGTATTAAAAAAGGCAGCAAAGTATTAGTAAGTGGCTTTATCAGCACACATACTAAACGAGATAAAACCAGTCAAATAGTTTTACATGCTGACCAAATTAAACTATTAGGAGAATAGCCAAATGGCACGTTATTTCCGTCGTCGCAAATTCTGCCGTTTTACTGCAGAAGGCGTTAAAGAAATTGATTATAAAGATGTTTCTTTATTAAAAAGCTATATCACAGAAAGTGGTAAAATTGTACCAAGCCGTATTACTGGTACTAGCGCAAAATATCAACGTCAATTAGCTCGCGCTATTAAACGCGCTCGTTACTTGGCATTATTACCATATACTGACAACCATCAGTAATTAGCAACAGAGGAACATATAATGCAAATTATTCTACTCGATAAAGTTGCTAATTTAGGCAGCTTAGGTGATCAAGTTAATGTTAAAGCAGGTTATGCACGTAACTTTTTGATTCCACAAGGTAAAGCCGTACCTGCAACTAAAAAGAATATTGAATTCTTTGAAGCACGTCGTGCTGAATTAGAAGCTAAACTTGCTGAAACATTAAAAGCCGCAGAACAACGCGTTGCTGAAATCAATGCTCTAGGTAAAGTTACTATCCAATCTAAAGCAGGTGATGAAGGTAGATTGTTCGGTTCAATTGGTACTCGTGATATCGCTGATGCAGTTAAAGCTCGTGGTATTAATGTATCAAAAAGCGAAGTTCGCTTACCAAATGGTGTATTGCGTACCACTGGTGAACACGAAGTATTCTTCCAAGTTCATAGTGAAGCTTTTGCTAAACTTATTGTTGATATTATTCCTGAATAATCATTCTACAATGATAAAAACCCGTCAATTATGTACGGGTTTTTTTATTTTCTCGATTACCATTACAAAGCAAATTTAACTAAATAGCAATTTATTACATTAAATCAACTATTTTAGTTAATGACGAGGGATGTTCCTCTTCCACGACTATCTGAAACAGCCTCTGGTTGTTTATCAGTTACCTTAATCGCTTGAATATCACCATTAAAATCCTGTTGCTCAAAACGATAGCCCATTTGTTCTAGTTTGTGTTTAAAATCCTCAGGGACTTTCTTTTGATAAGGTTCGGTAAAAATCACATTTTTAGGTAATAATTGATGATGATAACGTGGTGCATCCATAGCGGCTTTCAATGACATGTGATTATCAAATACATTTGTTATCACTTGGAAGATTGAAGTAAAAATCCTTGAACCACCAGGCGTACCAATGACCATAACCACATCATTATTTTTAATCAATATACTTGGCGTCATCGACGATAAGGGTCGTTTGTTAGGTTCAATAGCGTTAGCATCTTTACCCACTACACCAAATTGGTTGGCAACACCTGGCTTACTGCTAAAATCATCCATTTCATTATTTAAAATAATGCCTGTGCCTTCAATCACAACCGTTGATCCAAACCAGCCATTAAGCGTATAAGTATTAGAAGCCGCATTACCCCATTTATCTACCACTGAAAAATGCGTTGTTTGCAGTTTTTCAGGTTCACTAGTTAAACCAGGTTTAACTTGTTCGGTGATAGAAATTGCTGTTGGATTCACTTGTTTAGCTCTTTCTGCCACATATTTAGCATCAATCAATTTCGCAACGGGCACAGTAACAAAATCGGGATCACCCATATATTCAGCGCGATCGGCAAATACTCGCTTTTCTATTTCAGCTAATAAATGGATATATTGTGGAGAATTAACGGAAACATTTTCAAAATCATTTGCTAAATCTTGTTTCATTAAAAGTAATTGAATTAAGCCCACACCACCTGAACTTGGTGGAGGCGCTGTCACAATCTGCATATCATGCCAATTTGCAACAAGTGGATCTCGCCATTTAGCTTGATAATTAGCTAAATCACTTTCACTAATTAAGCCATCATTTTGTATCATTTGCTGTGCAATTAATTTTGCCGTTTTTCCTTTATAAAAGCCATCACTTCCCTGCTCAGCAATACTTTCAAGTACTTTGCCAAGTTCAGGTTGTTTGAACACTTTACCTTCTTGCATTGAACCAAAGTATTGTTTAAAGTGACCATTAGTAGGGGCTGATGCTTCAACTTCTTGATAACGTTCAATCAACTGTTTATTGACAGTAAACCCATCATTGGCAAAACGAATTGCAGGTGCTAATACCTCTTTCCAGGTTAATTTACCAAATCGCTGATGGATTGCCCACATGCCTGCAACCGTTCCAGGTACGCCCGAAGCTTTATGAGAATACAAACTTAAGTCAGTAATAACATTCTTATTTTCATCAAGGAACATATCTTTATCGGCTTTTTGTGGGGCAGTTTCTCGATAATCAATGAAATAGGGCTTTCCCTCCATCCAAAGCGTCATAAAACCACCGCCACCAATATTACCTGCTTCAGGATAAGTCACAGCCAATGCAAAGGCGGTAGCAACAGCAGCATCAGCAGCATTACCACCTTTGGTTAACATTTCTTGCCCAGCAATCGCACCATAATAATCAGGCGACGCTATTGCGCCTGATTCAAATTTTTGTTTACCATTTTCAACCGCATATATGGGCTGACAAAACATAAAAAACAGGATAAGGTAGCAATACTTTATCAACTGGCCTTTGCAATTTAACATTTTGTACCTCCTCATCAATATTGTATTTTCGTCCTTCCCTTTTACTCAAAGTACCAACAAAACATGATTAAATCATAATACTATTGAATAAAAGGGAATTATCAATATAGCATATAATTTTAAAAAATTGAGTAAATATTAAACAATATCAAATTAAGGTGAACCAAAATATTTGAGGCATATGTCAAATATGAGAATTTGAGAGAGAAATAGAAAGAGCGTCATCATTTTAATAAAAATTTAAACGCTCTAACAAGAATCAAAGGCAGAATATAGGTTCTGTATTTAACTATTTACCTTTTGTTGTTCTCCTTTAAAAAGTTTGTTGTCGTATAACTTTACAAAAGGTAAATAGATCAATAATGCCAAAATGGCCGAAAATATAGCAACAATCGCGGCTTTATAATCTCCACCTGTACCAATAAAAGCACCTAATCCTGCTGGGGATGGCCAAGGCACTAACGCAATAATAGGATTCATAAAACCACTACTTATAGCAAAATAACCCAACGTACCGCAAGCCATTGGCGCTAATAAAAATGGTATGGCAAGATATGGGTTATAAACGATTGGCATACCAAAGATAATAGGTTCATTAATATTGAAAATCGCAGGCACAACCGAAGCCCGACCTAATATTTTTAATTGACTAGATTTAGCAAAAAAAGCAATAAAAAAGGTCATTAATAGCGTTGAGCCAGATCCGCCTAAAATGACTAATGAATTATTAAATTCACCAGCAAAAGGAATATGTGAACCAGAAGCATTTTCAGCCATATTGGCTAACATTATTGGCGTTATAAACGCACCGATAATACTAGCACCATGAATACCAACAACCCAAAGTGCATGAATTAAAAATAGAATTACCATGATACCAAGCCAACTTTTGGTTAGATTGGTCACAAAAGTAAATGGCACACCAATAATATCAAAAATATCGGTACCAAAGTAAATTAAAATGCCATTAAGAATGATGATAGTAAATGCGATGACAAATGTTGGAATTAAAGCAGTGAACGATCGTGAAACACCTAACGGAACAGTTTCGGGCATTTTGACAACCCAATTTCGTCTAACACAAACAAAATAAAGTTGAGTTGCAACTATCGCCATGACAATAGCAATAAAAATACCCGAAGTACCTAACCGAAAAATAAAAGGTTTTAAGCGTAAACCATTAAAAACCAATTCTGTTGTATCATTAAGTAAAACGACAGAGCCATTTTTCAAAACAAGCTCAGGTAAAGTCATCATAAAAGCAAATATGGAAAGCATGGCTCCATTGAGTGGACTAACTTTTAAACCCGTCTCTTCTTGTTCAATTTTAGTTAGTTCATAACCAACAACAATATTAAAATAGATCGCTAAAATCCCCATGGTTGCTGTATTAGCAATCATATAAAGATCACTTATTCGAAAAATCGTATTCTCAAATAGACTTTCTAAACCAGTAAAAGTCATCGGTAATGTATTAAAGACTAAAAACATCGATCCTACGATACAAAAAGGAATTGATGCCATACCTGCCGCCATCACTGCTCGTACAATTTTAAATTGTGATATTTTTGCCATAGGCGACATCAAGTACTTTTGTAAAAACATAAATCCAGTATTCATCTTGTTTTCCTCATCTAATTAATGATCGCTTGGTAAGCTAGAATTCTTTGATAGTGTTTATCTTTGTTACGCTCAATCTTTTTCAATTTATAGAGCATTAACAGCGAAATAGTTAGACACCCCAACAAGAGCACAAAAATAGTAGTTAATGTTGTTGGTGCTACTTTTAAAAATGGAAAAAATAAATGAAACACAGAGCTATAAACAGTAATAGTTACCATGCAATAACTGATAAAAATGGTTTGATAAAATAACTTGGCAAACGGTAATCTATTTTGATGTTGTCGATATAATTTAATTTGTTCAAAGCTGGCTAATGTGCCCAGAATAAAAATCATAGCTGGTAAAATAGCCATAAATGACAGTGAACCAAGTAAAAATACCAACCAATAGAGATTTAAAAATAGGAATAACGCGGTGCTGTAACGAACGGCTAAAAAGCGATTGAAATAAAGGTTAGTTAAACTTGCTTTCTGATGTATTTTTAACTGTTTGTCCATGATTAGATTTAACCTCGTAATTTTTCGGTAAGCTGATGATTGAGTTCGTACAGATGGACCATTTCAATGGCAATTTCTCGCATAGTCATGGTTGTCATTAAATGATCTTGTGCGTGCACCATAATAATTTCCATGTTGATTTTGATGCCATTAGCATAACTTTGCAGTAAACCAGTTTGCGATTTGTGTGCTTGAAGAATCTGTTCATTGGCTTGTTCAAGGAGTTGTTTTGCTAAGTTAAAATCAGTTTGCCGCATAGCGTTAAATGCATCATGAATTTTGGTTTTGGCATTACCACTATGTAAAATAATGTTAAAAGCAATCAATTGAAGATCATCGGAACTCATTTCATCATTCATGGCTATGCTCCTTTTCAATAAGTTGAATAAAAAGTTGTCTAAATTGATTAAAATTTTGCGTTTTGAGTAATTTGGCTTGCATATCAAAGCTATCTATTAAATTGACAATCGCTTTAGTCATCATCGCTAAGTTGGGATTTTGATAAATAGACGGTGAAATCAAAAAAACAAAATGTATTTTCGGGTGATTTTGCTGCCAAAATAGCCCTTCAGGAATAAGAGCAATGCCTATTTTTGACAGCTTGCCTACAGGTTCAGCCGGATGAGGGACGGCAATGGTATCACTAAAAAAAATATCGCCTAGTAACGAACGCTTATCTATCTGTTTTAGCATTTTATTTGTATAACAGCAGGATTCATTTATCGATAATCGATCCAGTAATCGAACTAACAATTCATCTTTTGATATAGGATGTTGACAGATATAAAAATAGTCGGCACTTAAATCATCAATAACTTGCTCAATATGCGTTAATTCACCTGAAACACTGGGCATTACTTTGTTGAATGCGGTACGATTCACAGAATTAAAATGTTTTTTTGAAGCAAGATAACAACGAATTTTTTGCACATCGTCTTCAGTAAAAAATACAGAAACCTGAAAAACGGGAATTTTAAACACTTTTGATGAAAGATCGACGGAAGAGATGATAAAATCCACCTCATCTAACATTTCGGGATCAATTTCATAATATCCTCGTGTGTCGACAATTTTAATTCGTTCTTGAAATTCACGTTCAACCCGATTTTTTAATAGTTGAGCACTGCCTAAGCCTGTAGCACAAATAATTAAAACTTTCGCTTTTTGTTCATTTTTTAGTTTTTCGATTGATGCTAAAAAGTGGAGGGCTAAATAACCCCACTCATCATCTTGAATAGAATAGTTTTTTAAGTTTGGAAGTTGGCTAAAATAATGTTTAACCAATTCAAACAGTTCAGCCGAACAGGTTTTGATTTCTTTAAGTAATGGATTTTCTAAAGTTATATTTTGTTCTAAGCGTACTAACATCGGTTTTAAATGCTGTACTAATCCATTTTTTAACTGCTCATCGTTCAAAAATTGGTAACCTGTTTCATGTTGAATTTTGACTAGCAAATTGTTCAATATTAAGCTTAATTGGCTATCTAAATTCTGCTCAATAACATTGGATTTACTCATCAAATGTAAAGTTAAGTACATCTGCTCTTCTTTAGGGAAAGAAAATCCAATTACGACTTCAATTCGATTAATAATTTTTTGAGCAACTTGGTACTCCAAAGCGTGATTAGCTGAGCTGGGCAAATCAAGATTTTGAATTAATAATCCTGATTGTAAACGTTTTATACTTAATGCCAAATGCAACACAATATTTTGCATCATTACATCAGATAGTTTAATTTTTGCTTCACGACATTCATCTAAAATAATAATGGTTAAAGTATCAAAACTTATTACATCACTAAATTTATTGAGATAACTCAAACGGTGTAAAAAATTGAGTGTTTCTTCATGAAAAAAATAGCTCATAATGAAATGTCGCTTTGCTTTTTCTGCACCATCAACATAAAACAAGCTGCGATTTTTTTTTAAAGTGAGTTCAAAAGGTTGCAGTTGAAGCTTGATATCTTGCATGTCTTTGCATAATTGCGATGTACTAATAAATAACTGTTCTGATAATGTTTCAATATCTATTGTTTGGCTTTCAAGTAATAAAAGATTTAGGATATGATGTTTTCTTTGGCAAAGTTCTCGACAATTAACTTGTTCTTGATTGGGATCCAATAAGTGATGTTTAATTAAAAATTGATTAAATACGGTTCTATCTTTTACTTGTAGTTGGTACCCATAACCTTGCTTACTCACAATAATGGCACCATTTTCTTCAATGAGTGATTTGAGATCATGAAGATAAGTACGTACCGTTCTATCGGATAACGACAATGCTTTTGCGAGCATGGCACTACTTTTGAATATATTTTTAGAACAGACCATTAAAGCAATAAGGTCACGTTGTTTGTTTTTTATCATTATCATTCTTACCTGTGGCAACTAAAACCGCTATACAAAATATCGTGGTTAAATTTATCTACGCGAAAAACTCACCGACCAAGGTAATAAGGCGCTGTTATTTAAGGCATAGCAAAGACAGCGCCAACCTGTATATACAAATTCAACTTAGTTAATATTATCCTCAATCAACTTTGCTAATTGTTCAATCCCTGATTGGATAGGGATATAGGCTTGAAAAGGGATACTAACCACGGGTTTACCTACTTCATCACCTAATTTTTTGAATTTATCGAACATCATCATGGTTTGTGGACTAATTAAAAAAAGTCCGAAGTCACTGTTTTTGATCATGTTAGTGCCTTCAGTGGCTGAAACTGCATCAACGGTAATAGCTTTATCTTCTTTTGCAAAAAATTCCGTGACTTTTTTTGCCATTAACGATGATGACATACCAGCAGCACAAATAATTAATGCCTTTTTCATAGTGTCTCCTATAAACTTATCCGTTATAAATTTTCACCATTTGACTCAATGACTTTTTTATACCAAGCAAATGACTCTTTTCGACTTCGTTTTAAAGTGCCTTTACCTTTATTGTCTTTATCGACATAGATAAAGCCGTAACGTTTTTCCATTTCACCTGTTCCCGCTGATACCAAATCAATACAGCCCCAAGGGGTATATCCCATCAAATTAACGCCATCTTCTTCAACCGCTAACTTCATTTGTTTAATATGTTCTCGAAGATATTCAATACGATAGCTGTCATGAATACTACCATCAGCTTCAACTTTATCATATGCACCAAATCCATTTTCTACGATGAAAAGCGGTAAGTGATACATATCAGTTAACCAATTTAATGTGTAGCGCAAACCTTCAGGATCGATCTGCCAACCCCAATCAGATTTTTTAACGTATTGATTACCAATTAAATCGGTTTTTTCGTTATATTCATAGTTATCTGATTTTTTTCTAATCGCATTAGACATGTAATAACTAAAACCAATGTAATCAACAGTGCCGTTTTCTAACACTTCGAGATCTTGACTTGTCACGTCTAATTTAAAGCCTTTGCGTTGCCAGTATTTGATAATATGGTTAGGATATTGACCATGAACATGAACATCGGTAAAGAAATACTTACGTTCCATGACTTTTTGTGCCATTAAGATATCACCAGGTTTACAGGTTTCCGGATAGATTGGTACGAATGCAATCATACAACCGATTTGGAAATCAGGATTGATAGCATGACCAATTTGAACCGCTTTTGCACTAGCAACCAACTCATAGTGTGCCGCTTGATACATAATTTGTTCGCGATCATCGCCAGCTTTATAGTAGATACCTGAATTTGTAAAAGGCGCAAAATCTTCATTAAAATTAGCTTGGTTATTGATCTCATTAAAGGTCATCCAATATTTGACTTTATTTTTGTAACGATCAAAGCAGACCTCTGCAAAGCGCACAAAGAAATCAATTAATTTACGATTACGAAAACCACCATATTCAGTAACTAAATAATAAGGTAATTCAAAATGTGAGAGGGTAACAACTGGTTCAATATTGTATTTTAAACATTCATCAAATAGGTCATCATAAAATTTTAGGCCTTCTTCATTGGGTGCCAGTTCATCACCTTTAGGAAAAATGCGAGTCCATGCAATCGAAGTTCGAAAACATTTAAACCCCATTTCAGCGAAGAGTTTAATATCATCTTTATAATGATGATAAAAATCGATAGCTTCATGATTAGGATAATACTCACCGGGAATTATACCTTCGGTGATTTTACGATAACTTTTAGTCGATCCAACTGTCATCACATCCGCAACACTAGGCCCTTTACCACCAGCTTGCCATGCGCCTTCTAATTGATGTGCAGCAACAGCACCACCCCATAAAAAACCTTTTGGTAAACCTTTGTTATTCATGATCAAATACCTGTATTAAATGAGAGATTGAATTCAGTATAAAAGGAAAAAAGCTGAATTACTAACCAACTTTTTCCGTATTGATCAGGAAAATAGATATGCATTGCTGGAATGTCCTAAACATAATTAGGACATATTTAGAACAGTATCAACTTATCTTAAAAGATAAAAATGAAGGGATTAAGAAGTGGTTTCATCAAACAAACGTATAGCTAAAAAGCCATGTCCCATTGTTGCGCCGGCTCTTACCGCAGCAGCAATAGAAATTAACTCTGCTAACTCTTCTTTGCTTACACCTAAGCGCTTAGCGTTCTTACTATGAACTTCAATGCAATACGCACATTGTGTCGTAAGTGCAACAGCTAATGCAATAAGTTCTCTTATTTTGACTGGAATATGCCCTTCAGTCCGCTTAATCGTTCTATGATCAAAATCAATAAAAGCTTGAGTTTCTTTAGGTGCATATTTCAATAAAGTAATGACATATTTAAAAACATTAGATGATTGGTAATTACTCATATTGTTACGCCTTGTTATTTTTTAATTTATAAATTAATCCGCTAAACCAACATGCCGGACAGCCACGCAATAAAAATACAACACAAGCCAAACAAGCAAGCTTAGCAAATAAAGGAAACTGAAATAAAAAAAGTGCTAAAACTAGCATCAAGGCACACACGCCTCTTATTAAATGCAAACTTACAGAATTACGACAATACATAAACTCTCCTTTTTTAAATCTATTAATTTAGATAGGTTTTTGAATCCAACTTTTCTTTTATAATCATTCTTGCTCGATGCAATCTGCTTTTTACTGCCTCAATAGTGATACCCAATTTTTCAGCAACTTCGGGGGCACTATATTCTTCAATATCGCGCAAAATTAATACTTGACGATAGATGAATGGTAACGAACCAATAGCATTGGTTAAATCAATATGCAGACTCAAATCTGTATTTTGCATAGCGATGTTTTCTAGATTAAATTCACTATTAATACTTTTTGATTGTCTAGCTCTAAATAATCGATAACACTCCCTTTCAATAATTCGAAATAACCAGCTGGCGAAAGTCGCTATTGTTTTCAATGTGCCAATTTTTCTATACATTAGCCAAAGAGCGATTTGCACAGCATCTTCAACATCTTCAGCTGAAGAACAAGTTCGCCTAGCAAACCTTTATCAGGTTGGCAAAGGATAAGTAGTTGTTCTAAAGCTTGTTTATTGCCCATACAAGCCGCTTGAATGAGTTTTTCGTTTTTTAGGTTCATATAATTTAATTATTGTGAATTTTTTAATTTTGTTATGCTAAAAGTATCATTTCCTAAGACTTTTAAATAACATTTATTTGATTATATAGAGGATGAATAGTGGCAAAAGGATTCATAAAAATTTGCAATTTTAGATATTGATTAAATCTGCGTGCGGATTATGACGATCAATTAGTCAAGCAAATTCCTATCATATTTATGAAATTTTGAAGATATCACTAAATTGAATATTTAAGCTTGAATATTCAATTGGTAAGTATTAAATAAATGCTTCAAATCCGTTGGCATATTTAGTTGGTACAAATTCAATTATGTCGTACTCGGCAATTTGATAAATATAAAACGGATCTTCTTGCATTATTGCTAGTGCTTGTTCTTTACTTTCTGCACGACAAAGAATCACCCCACCAGTACGAGGAACTTTGCGACCAGAAGCAATAAAATGCCCTGATTGATAATGACGTTCTAAATAATCGATATGTTGTGGTAAGTATTTTTCTACTTCACTAATCGGCTTGAGGTAGGTAATTGAAAAAATGAACATTTTAATCTCTTAATTTGAATATAAATAAGCCAACCATACATGTTGGCTTGGATTATACTATTTTTAATTGAGCATCAATCATATAGCATTATGGTTTGTTAAAACAAGTGTACAGCATTAACGTTACGATTTAGCGACCCATTTGCCGTTTTCATCTTTATGGTAAAGCTTTTCAACCGCCGACCAGGCAACACGGAAAGCAACTTGCTCAGGTGAACTATTATCTCGTCTTTTTTTAGGATCTTGATACTCTTTTATGGCACTATTAAATGCTTCTTTAAAAATATCTTGAGCATGTGCTGGTAAAACATGTCGAACAGACTCAGGTAGGTCGTCTCGTGTTTGATAAGGCATATCACATTCCCCTATAAATTAATCATACAATATGGATAATTCTAAACGGTTGTTGCGAACTCTACTTTCAAAACAGTTAAGATTAAATTTAGTCTGATTTTATAGGAAATACAAGAATTATTAATCAATGAATTGGGTTAATTTTTATCTAAATCAATTTCAGGATTAATAAAGCAGTGTAAAATTACACCACTTTATTAAATATCGATTTAGTTATTTACATCAACTACAAAGCGACCTTTAATTTTACTTGCGATCATCTTATTTGCCACTTCAAAGCATTCATTTAATGTAATAGTCTGAGCTATATGAGAATACAGCTTTTCATCCATGTTTTCTGCTATTAATTGCCAAGCAGCAATTCGTTTATCATAGCTTGCCATCACACTATCTACACCTGCTAGTGTGACGCCTCGTAAAATAAACGGAGCAACCGTTGCGGGTAAATCCATGCCTTGAGCGAGACCACAACAGGCTACAATGCCACCATACTGAGTTTGGGCGCATACATTAGCTAAGGTATGAGAACCAACCACATCGACAACGGCTGACCACTGTTCTTTTTGTAGAGGTTTACCTGCCTCTTTCAACTGTTTACTATCAATAATATTGCTTGCACCAAGTTTGTTTAAATATTCTGTGTCAGTTAATTTACCTGTTGACGCAGTAACTTGATAACCCAATTTGCTTAATAAAGCTACCGCAACCGAGCCAACTCCGCCACTCGCCCCTGTCACAAGTATAGTTCCGCTTTGCGGTTTTATCCCAAAATCAACAATACGTTTTACACACAATGCAGCGGTATATCCAGCGGTACCAATAATCATCGATTGATAGGGTGTGATATTTTGGGGTAATGGAATTAACCAATCTGATTTTAAGTAAGCATATTGCGCCAGACACCCCCAATGGGTTTCACCACATCCCCAACCATTTAAAATAACAGTATCACCAGCATGATATCGATCACTGTTAGATTCAATAACTGTACCCACACCATCAATACCCGGCACCATAGGCCATTGCCTAACAACAGGACTTTTATGAGTTAACGCTAATGCATCTTTATAATTGATACTTGAATAGTGAATTTGAACTAGAGTATCACCCTGTTGTTGCAACAACTGTTGTTTAGTGATGGTTTTTAATGAATGTGAAAACCCATTAATCTCATCTTTTTCTAAAATAATGGCGTTAAATGACATACATATTCCTTATCAAATTTTTGTAAATCGGATTGGGTAATTCACTACAATAAAGCTTAGTAATAAAGTTAACTTATTGAATTACTGTTTGTAGACAAATAGTCTAAATATTATAGACCGATCGTCTAGTTAATTGCAACTGATGACAATCAGATACTTTTATTCTACACATAACTTTTGTTTTAGCGGGTTTATTATGTTTGATGATTCAAAAAAGGGGAATATTTAGTCATACTATCATTTTCTAAATGTATATAATCTACAAATTGTTATTGTCTTATTATAAATAATCTTGCCGGTATTAGTGGACAATTTTATCGAGAAACAGTTGAATAAAACAATCTAATGGATCAGATCGTTTAATTAACTTGCTACGTGTAACCGCGCCTTCCCAACCAATCCAGAAAAATTCAGCTAATGCCTTGCAGTCACTATTTGATTTTAGTTCACCACATTGCTGTGCAAGAAGTAGACATTTTTCAAGTTTAGCTTGCCAATTTAGCAAAATTTGTTCAAGAACTGTTGCATACCCCTTTGGCAGTAACGATTCTTCTTGAATTAATTCACCAATTAAACAGCCTCGATTGTAATCATACTTTGCCATACCTCGCTTCGCATCTTCATAAAACGCTTGTATTCTGGCTAAAGGTGATGAAATTGCATTATTAGTTAGATGTTTATCTAATTTATACATAAAAAAATTGTTGTATGAGGTAATAATGGCATGACCAAAATCCTCTTTACTTTTAAAGTAGTAATAGAAAGAACCTTTTGGCACTCCGACCTGCTTTAATATACTTTCAATATTTGATGATAGATAACCATATGTTGTCATTAACTCCATACCACTACGAATTAATGCTGTTTTAGTATCATTTCCTTTTTTTGAGAGTGTTTGAGATGACATATAAATAACGATTATTCGATTTTTACACAATTCTAGTTCTTTAATAATAAGCAGTCAGTTAGACAAAAGCAACCAGATTATATACTTAGTAAAACATACGACTATAATAGTTTAATAATACTTGGAATATTTAAAGACAATTAAACGTAGAAAAAATCACAATATTGATGCCTTATTTATTAACAATAAGATAAATAAATCCTACTTACTAAAACTAAGTTTGATAAATACTTAATGGTTTCAATCAGCTTAATATCCTTAGTGTTAATTACATTTTTTAAATGAACTCAATAAAAAAACCGATACCCTACTTAAATAAGATATCGGTTTGTCTAAAATAAAATTAGGATCTAACTCAAACTACCAATTAGCTCTAAGCCCTAAAGATCCCGTAATAGGTGCTTTGACATTTGCATCACCGCTGTTAGACCAAGTATGACCAATTTCAGTGTATGCACTTATTTGACTATTGATCTCGTAACTTCCACCAATAGCAAGCTCTGTACTTGTATAACCCGCACCACTTTTAATTTTTGTTGAAGCACTTGGACTTGCAAAAATAGTGCTATCATCACCATCTGGCGAATAGAACAAATTGACACGGGTATAAGGTCGTAACGTACCTAAATCAGTCTGAAAATTATTCTCTAATCGTGCACCAACTCGGAATAACCAAGAATCATTATCGTCCTGTTTAACCGTTGTTTGTCCACTTATATGGCTGTTATTGATATTTAACCATTGATGAATAATTTGTGCTTGAGGTTCTAATTTCCAATCATAATAATTTAAATTAAATGGTTTTCCCGCTTCGATTGAAGCGCTAATACCATAACCTTTTTGACTACTATTTTTATTTTCATCAGGTTTAATATCCACCTCATGACGCCCACCTTGTAGAACCAAATCTAAATAAGTGCCATCGTTTTGCATGTAATTACCATAAGCGCCAATAAAGTAAGAGTTGAGATTATTTTTACCAACTTGACCAAAGTCACCACTAGCAAAGCCATTCATATGTAACCGTCCATATAAATAACCAAAGTAGCCCCCTGCTCGCCAATTAGTATCTTCACTTAACCAAACATCACTTCCAACTTGCAAACCGGTATAATTCCCTTTACTACGTGCATCAACGTCACCATCTTGTTTAATATCTGAACGTGCAGCAATTAGTCTTCCCCAACTAGTATAATCATCAGGTAATAATGTATTACCTATACGTTGGTGCATATTACCTTGCATTATAAGGTCTGCTTGACGTAATTGAGCAGCAACTGCGGCAAACATTGGCACTTCTTTACGATAAGATACTTTATGATTAACCGGTTTATCCGGATTAGTCGGATTAACGGGCTTATCTGGATTTGTTGGGTTAACCGGTTTATCCGGGTTTGTTGGGTTTACCGGCTTATCTGGGTTAGTCGGATTAACCGGTTTATCTGGGTCTGTTGGGTTTACCGGCTTATCTGGGTTAGTCGGATTAACCGGTTTATCCGGGTTTGTTGGATTAACCGGCTTATCGGGGTCTGTTGGGTTCGTTGGTTTATAAGAGCGCAAATACCAGTTTTCGTTTTCTTGATTAAGACCGCCTTTATATAAATAATATTCAAAAGCACCAACATCTATATGATTACCTTCTAAGTTAAACGCATCATTTGAACTTATACCCTTGACATTAACAATCTCAATACCATTAGTCATACCGGTGTTAGCACCTAATCCACCGACATTATTTATGTTTACTGATGTATGGCCTGAAGCATTGCCACCAATGAGCAATTTATCGGTCGGACTATTACTATCTTGAACGACTGTATCAAGTAACAATCTGCCATTTACACCATTATAATCCCCTGTAATAGTTAAATTATCCCCAGCATAACCATTATTAAGTGTAATAGTACCAGCATTATACACACTTCCTCGCACTGTAGCTTGATGCAAGGATGGCACTAAATCTAACACCGATCCCGAGCTAAGGGTTAATTTATCAGTATTAAGATCACCTGTTAGTGATAAAATGCCTGTTTGACCAACATTAATATTTTCCCAATCTAAAATAGCGACATTGTTGATACTGCCTGTTGAGTCAGAAGAACCA
The DNA here is from genome assembly GCF_026536145.1 of Gilliamella sp. B3464. Lineage (NCBI taxonomy): Bacteria > Pseudomonadati > Pseudomonadota > Gammaproteobacteria > Orbales > Orbaceae > Gilliamella > Gilliamella sp. B3464. Next base: position 287,521 of record NZ_JAFNOQ010000002.1, read on the forward strand.
GTAAGATGCGTACTAAAATTAAGGACGTCTTTCTCTGACAAGTCTCCATCTCGGGTAGCTTTATGCCCACCATCAAGTACAGTTATATCAGAAATATCAGCACCTTGGTTAATATTCAACGTGTCATTACCTGTTCCAAGCAAAATTTTACCACTAACCTTAGAACCATCATTAAGATTGATAGTTGAATTCGTTACTTCGTTTCTGATAGCTGTACCAAGTATAGAATAAACATTAGCACCATTATTAAGGTTAATATACGTTGCCGTACCTGATTGACCTGTAGTGTAAATACCGGCATCTTTGTTATTATTTTGATCGTTACCATCAGCGTAAACTTTATTAGCTATATCAATAACTGTATTATCGGTGCCGTTATTATTTACATAAATACCATTATCTCGTCCATGAATGGCTCCTTGGTTTTGTTTGATACTTACACCTGAGCTTGTTGTCCCATTATCAACCTCAATACCCGCTTTTGCTTTACCTACTACAATCCCCGATGTAACGATTACAACATTGCCTTTACCTGAATTATTTAACTTAATACCATTATTAGCACCTTGGATAATACTATCTGTTGATTGTGTCAGATCTATGCCTGTCGTATTATTTTGATTAGAGACATCTATCGCATCATCTAACGTCGAGTTAATTTTACCATTTAAAACTAAAGTAGATGATCCCTCGCCATTATTTATCAAATTCACGCCTTTACTATGACCTTTTATATCACCAGATTGTGTTACTGTAAATTTTAACTCTCTGGTTTTAAGACCATTATTAATCAAAATCGCTTCAGCATTATAGCCATTTACTTCACCAGCAATTTCGATATCTGTTAACCCTTGACCATTATTGAGTGCATTAATACCATTATAAAAACCCGTAATACTGCCATCAGACTGTTTAATGTTTAAATCATTAGTTGTATCGTTATTAACGACCAATAAAGCATGTTGAGAATCACCCACAATGACACTAGATGTCTCAATATAGGTCGAAGCCAATCCATTATTAATTAAATAAACACCATTTGTCTTGCCATTTATGCTCCCACCAGACTGAATAAAATTTAATTCATCTGTCTGATTACCATTTTCTGCAAATACCGCTTCATTAGTATTAGCTGACACAGTACCGGATAAACCGATATTGGTTGTTCCTTTACCATTATTCTTGAGATTAATACCCTTTCCATTACCAGTGATAGTACCATTATATTGATTTATCGTAAGAGAATTGGCTGTATTACCATTAGTGATTGAAACACCATCATTTTGATAACTCAAAATATAACTGCTCAAATCTATCTGAGTAGAACCTCGACCATTATTTATGACATTTATACCGTTATTGTGACCACGGATATATCCTATAGACTGTGTAAGATTGATATTTGTAGCACTTTCTTCTTGATTGATAGCCTTAATGCCATCTTCTTGTTGACCAGTAACATCACCTGATATATTCATAATAATAGAGCTGTTACCTTTGTTGACAAAATTTAGCCCATTATTATGCCCCTTAATTGAACCTGATGTTTGATCTAATTTTAAAAGATCCGAACCCGTTTCATTTATCGCAATAATGCCATCTTTCTGTTGTCCTTCCACACCATTTCTGGTTGTAATGGTTGTCGCTCCTTTACCTTTATTTAATAAATTTAAACCATTAACATTTCCCCAAATACTTCCTCCACCCTGTGTTATGGATAATTTAGTTGAGTCTGGGTTTAAATTTTGAACCACAATCCCATCTTGTTGTTCACCAATTATTTTACCAGAAAGGTTAAAAGTACTTTCTCCTCTACCCTTATTAATAACGGTAATCCCATTATTATGACCGGTAACTTCACTTTGTTCGAACTGAGTGATAAATACATCTGATCCTGTTTCAGCTGTTTCAGAGTAAATTGCATCACTATTACTTCCTATTACTTTTCCCTTTGTCAAAATACTGGTTTTCTCTGAACCAGAATTATAAACAGAAATACCATAAGTATTACCAGAAATTATACTTTTTTCTTCTAATTGGTTTATAGTAATTATTTTGCTTTGATTACTATTTTTAACAAAAATACCTTCGCCATTGACCCCTTTTACCGAACCTGAAACCAGAATTTCGGTATTACCTATACCTTGATTATCGACATTTATACCACGATTGCCACCCGTAATAACCCCTTCTGGTTTAGCATTATTTATTGAAATGTCGGTTGCCTGATTACCATTAATCACCGATATCCCATCTTCTTGGTTACCATTAACAGCACCTGAAGTATTAACATTCGTTGTACTTTTCCCATTATTAACAACTAAAATCCCTGTTTTTCCACCTGTAATACTGCCATTGGTTAATTGTGTGATAATAATATCTGTCGAGTTTTCAGCATTTTCAGCCACAATTCCATAATCTGTACCGCCCAGTATGGTTCCAGCAGTATTTATTGATAAAGTATTTGTACCTTGATGTACCAAGTTTAGACCACTAGTGCTGCCTGTAATTTTACCTGCTGTTTGTCCAAAGATTAAACTGTCTGTATCAGTCGCAGAAGTATATTCATATCCATTGCCACTATTATTTGTAACATCGCTATTTTGGCTCAAATGGATTGAACGCCCACGCGTGCTAATGCTTGAAAAGCGCTGAATATAATTAGCAGTATCAGTGTTAAATAAAGTTGAAGAATGAGTGGTAGAACAAGACTGATTAATTTGATCATTCTTACTACAGTTCGCATAACTAGGCGAAATCATAGCCGCAGTTATGCTGGTTGTAATGATATTAATCAAAAATGTTTTACGTTTAGATTGTGCCTTCCTTAAGCTGTCAATATCATGTTGACGCGATGTGTTCCAAATTAACTTAGATACTTTGTTCATATTTCCTCTCACAAAAGCAATTATTGGCTTTCATCCAATTTTTTTATAGAAAAACATGAAAAACTTAATTAATTGGTTATTTTTATAATGTTGCACTTAAATTTTAAAAACTGGTTTATTTATTGACTAAGTAATTTGAATAACACAATAATTCTCTAAAACTAGAATGACTTGTTGAATAAATAACGCTAAAAACTATTTTTAAAAATTTAAGATGGAAAAAAGAAAAGCTTTTGGTAACTCGATACCTTTTTTACAATCAATTGTATACATACCGAATTATCAATTTATATTTCACCACATGGAGAGTAAAACAGCAATCAAATTATAAAAATTTACATAATATTGAGTAAAATCAATTTTAAGACAAAATAATCAAAATCACGTATATTAATGATTAATATTGGCTTTTAATATATTGATATATTTGATTCAAATTTACCTATTACAGTAATCATCAAATCAACACAGTTAGAAATGATTTTAAAATTACATATAAACATATTGGCAAGTATTTCACATTAATATACTCACCAATATATGTTATGTGTTGATAAAATTATTAATTTGGAGAAGCTTATTAATAACTTCACATTGGTTTAACTTATTTCAGCAATTTTAGTCCCTGCATTAATGTATTCACCTTCTTTGAGTTCATGCGTTAAAATGCCCGATCGATGTGCTGTGATAGGAACCTCCATTTTCATAGCTTCCATAACTGCTATCACTTCACCTTGATTGACACTTTGATGATCATCGATTAACCATTTAAATAAACTTCCCGATACAGGTGACTCAACACTAAAAGTGGAATTGGGCTCTAGTGTCGAAGAGGGTTCTGCCAAAGAAAGTTTAGTTGATGTTGATAATCCAGCAAAAAGATTTGTAGGCAAACCAAGTTTGCAACGTTTACCATCTATTTCAATAAAAGTATGGGTGATACTTGGTTCTAAATGTGGTATTTGTCTTTTGGCAGGTTGTAAAGTTGCAGAGAATTCTGTTTCAATCCAACGAGTATGTACTTTGAAATCAGTTGTGAAATCAGGACTTTCAAGTACTTCTCGATGAAATGGTAGAACGGATGCAACGCCATCAATGACAAACTCAGCTAATGCTCTTTTAGCCCTATCAATTGCTTGTTCTCGATTTTTACCGACAATAATTAATTTAGCCATCAAGGAATCAAATGTTGCTGGGATAGTCGATCCTGTTTTTACTCCACTATCTAAGCGTACACCAGGTCCAGATGGGGCATCAAATCGAGTAATCGTCCCTGCAGCAGGTAAAAAACCATTTGCCACATCCTCTGCATTGATACGAAATTCAATAGCATGGGCACGAGGAATTGGCATTTGCTCAATGCTAAGTGGTAAACCTTGCGCAATGCGGAGTTGTTCAATAACCAGATCAATGCCGGTTGTTTCTTCGGTAACAGGATGCTCAACTTGTAGACGTGTATTGACCTCAAGAAAAGATAATTTACCATCTTGGCTTAATAAAAACTCAACTGTACCCACACCAACATAGTTTGCCTTAGCACAGATATCAATCGAAGCCTTTATAATTTGTTGTTCTAACTGCTCACTAATAAAAGGCGCCGGCGATTCTTCAATTAACTTTTGGTTGCGGCGTTGTAATGAACAATCCCGAGTCCCTACCACCACAATATTACCCAAGCTATCAGCAATAATTTGCGCTTCAACATGACGTGGATTATGCAAAAATTGTTCTAAAAAACACTCGCCACGCCCAAATGCGGCGGCTGCTTCACGCACAGCAGAATGATAAAGTTCTTCAACTTCATCCATTTGCCACGCAACTTTTAAACCTCGACCACCGCCACCAAAAGCTGCTTTTATCGCAATCGGCAGGCCATGCATATGTGCAAACTCAACCACTTCTTTGGCGTTTTTAACGGGCTCTTTAGTACCCATCACCAACGGTGCCCCGACTTCAATAGCAAGTTTTCTGGCTTCAACTTTATCGCCTAATATTTCGATGGTTTCTGGATTCGGCCCAATCCAAATTAAACCCGCATCTTGTACTGCTTTAGCAAATTCTACTCGTTCAGACAAAAAACCATAACCTGGATGAACCATAGTTGCACCAGATTTTTTTGCGATGGTAATAATTTTATCAATATCTAGGTAAGTTTCGCTTGGTTTATTACCAAATAAACCATATGCCTCATCAGCCATTTGGGTATGAAGCGACTCAAGATCGGCATCAGCATATATCGCAACCGACAAAAATCCGATATCACGACAAGCACGTATTATACGCACAGCAATTTCGCCACGGTTAGCAATCAATACTTTATGCACTATTTTTTTATTATGTTCAGACATGATCAACATGACTCCCTTCGAATTCTTTAAACATCCCAATAGGATTAAATTTTATTTTAGCGTTGACAGGAATTTGACCTGCTAAATCTAAATGATAGTTACAAACAGCACCAATGACTGGATAACCGCCCGTTAAAGGGTGATCATTTAAAAACAGCACGGGTTGTCCATTTGCTGGAATCTGTATAGCGCCAATAACGGTTCCTTCACTAGGTAGTTCTTGATGCTTTTCACGTGCTAATGGTGTATCGCCTAATAAGCGCAGTCCTATCCGATTAGAAGCTGGTGTAACTTGCCATAATTGTGAAGTAAGTAGCGATATTGCTTGCTTTGTAAACCAATCCGTACGCGGTCCTAGTACAATATCTAACTCAACCACATCATTAGAAGACGGATAATGTAAAGCCGGTGTTTGAGTTAAAGAAACAGGATTTAATTTTTGCTGATGTTTAATTGCTAACGTATCACCAACTTTAAGCGGTGCAGGCCCGACTTGTGCAAGAGTATCAAAAGAACAACTAGTTAAAATCGGTAATACTTCAAACCCACCTCTCACCGCAAAATAACTTCGTACACCACTTTTAACGTGGCCTAAATAAATCGTATCACCATGCTCTAACTGAATAGGTTGATACATTGAGGCTTGATATCTTTCACCTGTTGAGGTTGATATCGTGATATCACAGACCGCACCTGTTACCGCAACTAGCATAGGGCTATTTATTTGAGCACTAAACCCACCTTGAGTAATTTCTAATGCGGCCTCATTAATTGGATTGCCTAAAACACGATTAGCACTATGTAGCGCCGTTTTATCCATTGCTCCTGATTCTGAAATACCTAAAGCTGCTTGCCCCATTCGACCATTGTCTTGCAAAAGCGTTTGTAAACCGGTCGATAATATTTTGATATCGGATGTTGGTTCAATAACACTATTTGGCCTTTTAGTCGTAGGTAAATGATATTGTACTGCCGTTTTACTCGCATCTACAAAATTAACACGAGTGCCCGGCTTAAATAGAGCTGGTTGCTCACGATAAATATCCCATACAGCGACGTCTGTGATACCTATTAATTGCCAACCACCGGGACTTGCTTGTGGATAAATACTACTAAACTCGCCAGCTAAAGCAACAGAACCTGCTGGAATACGAACCCGAGGTGACTGTCGACGTGGTACATCCAGTTGAGCTGTTTTCGATACCATATAAGCAAAGCCTGGAGCAAATCCACAAAACGCAACTTGGTATTCATTACTGGTATGACGCGTAATAACTTCATCAACCGTTATACCCAAATATTGAGCAACTTGATCTAAATCTTCACCATTATAACGAACAGGAATGGTTATTAGTTCACCTGATTTTATTACATCCGATGTTATATCGAGTTTTACAATGTGGTTAGCAAGAGTATTCGCATCAATTGTTATTGGATTATAACGAATCAAAATGGTGCGCGCTGCGGGAATAATCTCTTTTATATTTCCTTGTGCTAACAAGCTTTGCAGCGAATTCGTCAGAGCCATTGTTTGCTCAAGGGAAGCGAGCTCAACAATCAGTGCATCAATATTAACAGGTAAAAAACGCATTAAACACCTCGGTAAATGGTAAATACTTCAAGACTAAATAGAGATATTTTGTCTAAATGTACAACGTTGTGGGCAAGTTTACACATCTTTCACCTTTGCAAATGAGGTTACTGTAATGCCATTTTGTTGTAATCTTTCTTTCACTTTTTGCGCCATAGCTAAAGCCCCAGAACTGTCACCATGCACACAAATTGAGCCAGCATCAATACGAACAAATTGACCATCAATCGAGGTAACACCGCCTTCATTGACCAATTGTAACATTCGCTGAGCAACTAAATCAGGATCATGCAATACTGCACCTTCTTGTTTTCGAGAAACTAATGTCCCATCAGCATGATAAGCACGATCAGCAAAAGCTTCAGCTACAACATTTAAGCCTTTATCTTTTGCCCAATTAATTAACTGCGAACCTGCAAGTGCTACCAATGTCAATGCTGGGTCAATAAGACAAATTGCTTCAATCACTGCCATTGCTTGACGTTTATCATGTGCAATAGTGTTATATAACGCACCGTGAGGTTTAACATAACTCACTTTACTACCAATTGACGTTGCTAACCCTTTTAAAGCGCCAATCTGGTAAATGACATCGGCAATTAATTCTTCGGTCGCAATGTCCATATTTCGACGACCAAAACCCACTAAGTCTGGATAACCAACATGCGCACCAATGGCCACATTATTTAATTTGGCAGCGTTTAATGTTTTTAAGATTCCCTCAGGGGAACCAGCATGAAAACCACAGGCAATATTTGCACTACTTACGATTTTTAGAATTGCTTCGTCATTACCCATTTTCCATTGACCAAAACTTTCGCCAAGGTCACTATTTAAATCAATCAATTTGTCGATGATCATATTGCCCTTCTATTTTAAATAATTGAAGATAGTCGCTACTGACATGGCTCCCATATACCAAGTAATAGCACAGACTACGACACCGGACCATAATAACCATCGAGGAAAATGATAACCAGACATCAGATCAGATCGTCGCCATCCAATATAAACAAAAATAGTTAAACCCAGTGGTAATACTAAACCATTAAAGCCTCCAGCAAAGACTAACAATGACACTGGGGCTGTTCCCATAATTAAATAAACAGCAAGCGAAGTAACAATAAATATAATGGTGGCAATTTTTCGTTGTCTTTCTGTAATATTACGTTTGAACGGCGTTATAAATGTCATAGAAGTATAAGCAGCGCCAATAATACTCGTTATTGCAGCTGCCCATAAAATCAAACCAAAAATGCGTAGTCCTAATTCCCCTAACGCTGCTTGAAACGCCTGTGATGCAGGATTAGCCGCATAACTTGAAATATCAATAGTCACACCACTTGCAACAACACCTAAAATAGCTAAAAACAAAATGTAACGCATTAAACCAACGACCATTATGCCTTTAGTTGCTGCACCTGAAACATAGTCAATATGTTCAACACCCACCATTACTTTGTCTAGTAATCGATGAGCACCAGCATAAGAAATATAACCACCAACCGTACCTCCTACAATTGTGGTAATCGAAGCAAAATCAATGCTACTAGGGAAAACCGTTTCTTTTAACGCTTCACCTACTGGTGGATGTGAAGCAAACACCACAAATAATGTCAGAATAATCATTAATAAACCAAAACCGATCATTAAGCGATCAATAAAGTGACTGGCTTGTCGGGATGAAAATATATAAACTGACATTAACGCACTGATTGCCCCTCCCCATTTAGGATCGAGTCCAACCAATGCGTTTAAACCTAATCCAGCTCCAGCAATATTACCAATATTAAAAACTAATCCACCAAATATAATAAGCATAGCTAAAACATAGCCACTAAAAGGAATAGTTGCATTAGCAATATCTGAAGAGTTCATTTTGGTTAAAGCAACAACGCGCCAAATATTTTGTTGCACCACAAAATCGATAATAATAGAAGCTAAAATACCAAAAGCAAAAGCGGTACCTAAAGTAACGGTAAAGGTGGCTGTTTGAGTAATAAATCCCGGACCTATTGCCGAAGTGGCCATTAGAAAAATGGCACTTATTAACGAAGAGCGCCGCTTTTTTACAAAAGCAACTGTACTACTGCTATGATTTTCCATATGCATATTTCCTCTAAACTTATTTCTATAATTATTGACTTAATTATATTCAATATTATTACAAGCAATTACTATGCCAGTAGTTCTTAACATCTTTATAAAAGTGGATAAATATAATTACTGTTTTTAAAGTAAAAAACTAATAAAAAATAATTATAATGTTTTAGTAACGGATAATAATTGAGTTATAGTGTTCAAAAAGATGGCTAGTTTTGCACCAAAATGAGAAAAAATCATGCCATCAAATGGTGCAAACAATGTAAAGTAACCTTACTAAAAATAACATTTTATGTAAAGATGTTTAAGGTAATATAGATATTTAAGTATAAAAAGTAACATAAATTTGTCTATTTTATATCAATATGGCAACACAAACACGATGCCATTTGTCGATCTTTACTCGATCGTACGATATAAAAAAGTGCCTATTTAACCTCATTCTATTGTTTGAAGCGGTTTAAAAAGTCGATTTACGCGAACATGTCTATAATTTGGCATTGAACAATCAATGATCTCGTGAGCATTAATCATGTCTAAATGTAAAGTTTTTCTCAACACGTTCAAATATTTTTACTGTCGAAAAGCACATTCAATGTCGTTTACTTATCCCGTTTATTATTATCCTAAAATCACTACGAAATAAGCAATAAATCTTGATAAATAAGGGACGCAAAAGCCATTGCTTACAATACCATCTGATTTATGTTATATTTCGTACATTTTTTATCTAAATACGAATTGCGAATGGATATTAAGCTGGGCAAAAATGATAAACGTTATATTGAAGGAACTGATGATGTTTATAACATCATGAAAAACGTATTACTACGTGATAACAAAATAGATCAAGAAAAAGAACATTTCTGGATTATCGGTTTAAACGCTGCTGGCTATATTGTACATATTGAACTTATCGCTTTAGGCGCCTACAAATCAGTCAATATCGAAACAATGAATGTCTTTCGAGTGGCTGTAATGAAAAATGCATCACGTGTGATTGCGGTACACAATCACCCTTCAGGACGCTTAGCCCCCTCTGTGTGTAATAAAGATATGACCGATCGCCTAATTCAAGTTGGACGAATTCTTAACATCGAACTAGTTGATCATCTAATTATTTCAACCAAAACTTATGTTAGTTTCAAAGCTATTGGATTAATGGACGAACTGGAAAAAAGCTTGAAATATGTCCCTGCTTATCAAATTATGGAACAAATCCGCAAAGAAGAAAAAGCCATAGCAAAAGAGAAACTAGCATGTGAAAAACATAAAACAAAATCAGAAAAAGTTAGAAGGGAAAAATTAGAGATCATCATGGTTACAACCTTATTAGAAAAAGGCATGGATAAGCAAGCTATCGCCAAAATAATGGGAATTACACTTAAACAAATAGAAAAATTATTAAATAAAAAATAATAAACATCATTTACAATCTATCTTTTTGACGTTTACACACAGATTAAATAACATAACTAAAAAATTAAAAACAATTTATCTAAGTCAGGTAAATAAGCTAGCTAAGTTATTACAGCAACAATCAATAAACGAGGTGGTACAATTAACTTTGCAAAGCAATAGTTTAGAAGATGATAAACTAATACAACAAGTAGAGCAAAGTTTACCCACACTAAAACACACTGTTGAAGCACTAGAATATACTTATCATCTAAAAAAAATTTTGAAAAACTCAAATACCACAAACGATTAGAATATGGTTATAGTATCTGGACGTATGCGGTTGAAAGCCCGAAAAGTACCAAAAGTGCATGGCTATTTGTACAATGCTTATTACTGATATTGTTTACAAAAAATGTGATTTAAAGATTATTACCAACATTAACTACAGGCTAATATTACAATAATATAAAAATAATTGATATAAATTAATAAATAACCTATCATTCTGAGAATTAATTCGCTTATCGTTATTACGTATAAAACAATTTAATAAGTGAACAATAATAAAAATTGATTGCAAATAATAAGAAATTCCTATGTTGATCTCACAGCGAGAAACAGGGTATCTTGGTTCTATCATTTCTGATTCTTTGAACAACCGTTATACATTAAAACTTAGTGATCTCTCATCACTTTCGATAGTCTCGGTTGTCGGACGTGAATCACTCAATACCCCTTGGCGGTATGAAATCATCTTTACCAGCCCCAATAAACAGCTGCGAATCAATCATTTATTGAGTCAGCCTGCCTCGTTAACCTTTGAAGCCCCCAGCCTTGCGAAGCAATTAGCATACATCAGTTCCCTAGATATGCCGATACTTCCGCGCACCCTGTATGGAGTGATCACTGAGTTTAGTTTGTTATCTGTCAGTAAAGACGAAGCCCGCTACTGTGTCGTCTTGCAGCCACGCCTTGCCTTATTTGCAAACGACCACTACAGTGCGATTTACCAGAATCAAAGTGTGGTTAGCGTGGTCGAAGAAATACTCAGACGGCATAGTTTTACGGGGGTGGATTATCGGCTTGAGCTCAAAGATAGCTACCCAGCGCGCGAGTTTATTACTCAGTGGCAAGAAAGTGACCTCGAATTTATCCAGCGTCTATTGAGTGATGTTGGAATTTGGTTTCGATTTGAAAGCCATGCTGAGCATCACTGTGATGTGTTAGTTCTCAGTGACTATGAACAAGGCTTTGAGGATGCTGGGCAGATTGCGGTTAAAGCCACCAGCGGCATGGTGGATGGCAGGCAAAACAGCGTTTGGGATGTGCAGTTTACCAGTACGACGCAGCCTAAGGATGTTATTACCCAAGATTACAATTACCGCACCGCAGACGCTGACCAATATTCACAGGTTAATACTGATGCTAAAGATGATACCACTGTGGGTACGGACTACCGTTATGGTGAGCACTACAAAAACAAAGGTGATGATAGTGAGGTTGAAAGCGGTCAGTGGTATGCGAGCATTCGCCATCAGGCACACCTCAGTCAAAAACTGATTATTCAGGGGGAATGTAACGACTATAACTTAATGCCGGGTCAACGGATGATTATCGAGGGCAGTGCCATTGATGATATTGATGAGGGGATTATCATCCTTTCGACTAAAAGCTATGGTGACCGCAGTGAGTCCTATCGATGTCACTTTACCGCCATCCCATATGACGTATTAAAACCGTATCGACCACAGCCACTCCGTTGGCCACAAGTGACTGGCACATTACCTGCGAGAGTGACTAGTCCGGATAACGATACCTATGGGTATATTGATACCATAGGTCGTTATCGCGTTAAGTTTGATTTTGACCTAAAAACGTGGAAAAACGGCGAAGAGAGCTTATGGGTACGGCTGGCCAAACCGTATGCGGGTGATACCTATGGTTTTCACTTCCCGTTAATTGATGGTACGGGCGTTGCCATCGCATTCACTGAGGGAAATCCAGATAGGCCGTATATTGCTCATGCCTTGCATGACTCAACTCATCCTGACCACGTGGCAACGATCAACAAACACCGCAATGTTATTCGCACACCGGCCAACAACAAGCTACGGATGGATGATAAACGCGGTCAAGAGCACATTAAATTGGCCACCGAATATGGCAAAACTCAACTCAATATCGGTCACTTAGTTAATCAGAATAAAGAACAACGCGGTGAAGGGTTTGAGCTGCGAACCGACGAGTGGGGAGCGATAGCGGCTAATAAAGGACTCTATCTTACTGCCCAAACGGAACCGAAAGCGCAAGGTAAGCAGCTTGATATGCAAGGTGCTATCACGCAACTGGAAAATGCATTGTCAATTGCTAAAGCGCTACATAACGCGGCGCAAACCGCGCAAGCGCACCCTTCTGACATTGATAATCAACAACAACTCCAAGCCTCCTTAACGCAGCTCAAACAAGCCGGCATTTTAGCCTATGCACCGGAAGGGATTGCGTTAACCAGTGATAACAATATCCAATTATCCTCTGCAAGTAGTATAACGACGACCTCCGAAAACCATACCGATATTAGTGCACTGCAAAACATTACCTTAGCGGCTGAAGAATCCATCAGTTTATTTGCTCATAAAACAGGCATGAAGCTGTTTGCCAATCAAGGCAAGGTAGAAGTTCAGGCACAAAATGATGCAATGGAAATTGCCGCTAAGCAAGATATTAGGGTTGATAGTGTGGATGGTTCGTTATTAATTTCAGCATCAAAGGATATTACCCTTGTATGCGGGGGTTCCTATATCAAAATTAGTGGAAGTGGCATAGAGCTAGGAACGTCAGGTAATGTCAGTGTTAAATCCGCGGCGCTTGAAAAAATGGGGCCATCACAACTCAACCTATCACCCACACTTTTACCTGTTCCGTTTGTTGATAGCTCTGGGCAGCTTAAACTCTTTTACCATGACAGTGATTTAAATCCAATTCCTCGAGCGAGTTATCGGGTTGAATTTGAAGATGGTTCTGTGCGCGAAGGTGTTTTAGATGACAATGGCGAAGCTTTGCTCGAAGATACTCCACTTGGTCAAGCAAATGTTTATTTTGGTTACAGTACCGATGATGCAATTTTACCAACCATTAAAGAATATGAGGTAGATGATTATTCTAAAACGAGTGTCACGGAACAACTCAATGAACATATCAAGATGACTTCAGACGAACTAAAGGCTTATATCGACAGTCAGCTCGCTTACACAGAAGAGTACCTTGAAATCGGTAAACAAAAACTAGGGAAAGGATAATGACTAACGAATACGACGATGATGAAATTATATTAGAAGATGATGAAGAAATAGAGCATGAATTTGAAAATGAAGAACAAAACGAAGAAGGTAGCGAAGAATTAACTCAAGATGAACAAAAAGCCTATGCTGAAATTATGGGCGATATGGCTTATGCAGTAGCATCAAGTATTCCACCATTGTCATTAGCAGTAGCTGTATCTGAAGTGGCAAAAGCAGCTTGGGATTTGTTTAATTCAACATCACGCGCTAAGTCTTCACAAGCGAAATTTCAACTGTTGATGGGGATTATCTGTGTTATTCCCGGTGTCGGTGGCGGATTTAGATTAGCATTTAAATCATTGATTAGAAAACCGCAGTTTTATGGTCCAGTGATGTTTGATGTGGTTGTGGCGATTTTAGAAGAAGCTAATCGCCTTTTTAAAATGGACTTGCCACTAAATCCGGAAAAATATCTAACACAGATGATAGATGTTCCTGTGTTGCAAGGATATCTTGATGATATTCGAGTTAAAAGCGTTACTGAACTTAGTGAATATACAGCGGCTCGTTGGCTTGGATTACCTGAAAAGCTAGATGAGTTTTTACGTGTTGTTAGCGGCCAATTAACCACCATTATTGAAGATATACTCGCTCCTGCTGTGCGAATTGCTATTGAGCGTTGTATCATGCGCCGCAAAAATTCAGCAACAACCAGTAACGTCACCGCTAAAAACAAAAACGCTGGTGCATCCACAACAAATAAGGATAGCACACCGACAGTAACAAAAAGTCGAGGTAACTTGACAGCTCGAATCAAAAGTCAGTTTAACAATATCAATATGAACTTTGTTATTGGTGGTGTGGGCGAACATATTGCTGATTATTATTGCCTAGAAGAGTTGGGTTGGGGGAAAGGGCAATGGGAGGGGCATGATAAAGCTAAGCAAGGGACATGGAAACAATCACCGAGTTCATTACATTTAGGTAAACTCAATGATGCTAAAAAACTAAACCATAACAGTGCAATAGGCAATGATACAGGGATAGACGGCTTATGGCGAGCAGATCCGCTTACTAACCAAGGGAAAAAATACGCAGTAATTGAAGCAAAAGCCACTGCGGGTGTAGCGAGGCCAACGACTAAATATGTTGCAAGTAGATTAGGTGTATTGAAAGAAACGGATAAAGGAAAACCTATCGTACAGATGAGTTATAAATGGATTAACGATCGTATTAAAATTGAATCATCAAAATTACGAGGGGATTCTTTAACCGATATTAATAATGCTATTATTCGGAAAAATTTACAGAGTTTATATTGTAGGCATATTATAGTTGTATCTTTATTATTTGAACCTGGACTATCACATATCGAAGCTTTACTTGATGACACTAAAACGGATCTTGATCACGTTGTCCATCATGGTGTGGTAATACATAAATATGGTGAGCCTACTATTGAAAATATTATCCAAGAAAAACATCGACGTATTAAAAACAAAGGCAGTAGTAATAAGCCTAAGTAAAGAATAAATTGAGGAGACAAACAAATATGTCAGAATTTGAACAACAACGCCGCCAGAAACTATTAGATGAAGATTTTTACCCTTATGTACAAAATAACTTAAATGTGCAGATAAATGAATTATTGAAAGAGATAAAAAAATAGATGATCCTTTTTTAGAACCAATGATAACTTTATATTACCAACAATTATGTCTTGATTATACAATAGGTAAACCTGTCGTAGATTTATTTACAACTATGGAAAAAGTAATAAACTATACTCAGAACACAATTGATCATGTTGAGCGCTATAATCATGCTAACCCAGATGATTACATAAATATTACTGTCTTAACCGAGTATTTTGAAACAGATATGTTATCGAATTTACTGGGTTTAGCTATTTTATTTGAACATCAAGACTGGTTTGAAACCATTGTTAAAGCTGTCGACCTTGATCAAGAAAATCGAGAGAAAGCTATCGATAGTCTCATTGCAATGAAAATTCCTAACTATCCGATTACCGAAGCAAAAACGCCACGAGAACTAAGCTTTCGCAACCCCCTTTATAAAGCGATTCATGCCGAGTCCCATAAAGATACCTTAAAGTTCTTAGATGAATACTTACGCCGTTGGTACGATGGATTACGTAAAGCAGGCAATGTTTATATTGATAGCCACTTAATACAACAGGGCGATTCTAGGGATTGTTGCTGGTTTGTCGGCTACTGGTGTTTTGAAGCTGCTGCTGTTGCGTATTTAAAAAATATTGATGACAGTACGTTACACCGTTTTATGTACTACCCAAAAAATATGGTGGAGTATGCACGGGCAAATCATGGAGCTTAATTGAAAATGACTGATACTGAGTTATCCAAATTTGAACAACAAAGCCGTCAGAAACTATTAGATGAGGATTTTTATCCTTATGTACAAAATAATCTAAATTGGTTAATAAATCAATTTGAAACACAAATAAAACAGACTAAAGACCCTTTTGTTGAGTCGATGATAAATGCTCAATATGAACAGTTTTGTTTAGATTACACTGTAGGCAAACCAATCTCGACATTATTTTCTCGCCTAGAAATTATTATTGGATATACAAAAAATTCAATCAGTTTTGTAGATCGACATAATTTAGCTAATCCAAATGACACAATGAATATTTCTATTCTAACAGAATATTTTGAATCTGAAATTCTCTCTAATCTATTAGGCCTATGTGTTTTATTTGAACGCCAAGATTGGTTTGAAATTATTGTAAAAGCCGTCGATTTAGATCAAGAAAATCGAGAGAAAGCTATCGATAGTCTCATTGCCATGAAAATTCCTAACTATCCGATTACCGAATCAAAAACTTTCAGAGAGTTCAGTTTCAGAAATCCACTTTATAAAGCAATTCATGCCGAGACCCCTAAAGCTACCTTAAAGTTTTTAGATGAATACTTACGCCGTTGGTACGATGGATTACGTAAAGCAGGCAATGTCTATATTGATATTCATCTATTACAGCAAGGTGATTCACGAGACTGTTGCACATTCCATGGTTATTGGTGTTTTGAAGCTGCTGCCGTGGCATATTTAAAAAATATTGATGACAGTACGTTACACCGCTTTATGTACTACCCCAAAGATATGGTGGAGTATGCACGGGCAAATCATGGAGCTTAATTGAAAATGACTGGTTCTGAGTTATCCAAATTTGAACAACAACGCCGCCAGAAACTATTAGATGAAGATTTTTACCCTTATGTACAAGAAAGGTTTGAATGGGAGATAAAAGAATTTAAAAAAAAGGTACAATCTATTAAAGATCCTTTTATGGAGCCAATGATAGATCTTTATTATCAACAGTTATGCCTTGATTATACAGTAGGTAAACCTATTGCTGATTTATTGCCGACGATGGACACAATAATAAATTATACCGAAAATACAATTGATCACGTTAAACGATATAATCATGCTCACCCAGATGACAAGGCAGAAATTACAATTTTAACTGAGTATTTTGAAACGGAAACATTATCAAATTTATTAGGTTTAGCTATTTTATTTGATCGCCAAAATTGGTTTGAAATCATTGTTAAAGCTGTTGATTTTGACAAGGAAAATCGAGAAAAAGCGTTAGATAGTCTGATTGCTATGAAAATTCCTAACTATCCGATTACCGAAGCAAAAACGCCGAAAGTTTTGAGCTTTCGTAACCCCCTTTATAAAGCGATTCATGCTGTAACACCTAAAGATACCTTAAAGTTCTTAGATGAATACTTGCGTCGTTGGTACGATGGATTACGTAAAGCAGGCTATGTCTATATTGATAGTCATTTATTGCAACAAGGCGACTCGCGAGATTGTTGTTCATTTTATGGCTACTGGTGTTTTGAAGCTGCTGCTGTTGCGTATTTAAAAAATATTGATGACAGTACGTTACACCGTTTTATGTACTACCCAAAAGATATGGTGGAGTATGCACGGGCAAATCATGGAGCTTAATTGAAAATGACTGATTCTGAGTTATCCGAATTTGAACAACAACGCCGCCAGAAACTATTAGATGAAGATTTTTATCCATATGTTCAAGAAAGGTTTAATTGGGAGATAAAAGAGTTTAAAAAAAAGATACAATCTATTAAAGATCCTTTTATGGAATCAATGATAGATCTTTATTATCAACAGTTATGCCTTGATTATACAGTAGGTAAACCGATTGCTGATTTATTGCCGACGATGGACACAGTAATAAATTATACCGAAAATACAATTGATCACGTTAACCGATATAATCATGCTCACCCAGATGACAAGGCAGAAATTACAATTTTAACTGAGTATTTTGAAACGGAAACATTATCGAATCTATTAGGTTTAGCTATTTTATTTGACCGCCAAGATTGGTTTGAAACCATTGTTAAAGCTGTTGATTTTGACAAAGAAAATCGAGAAAAAGCGTTAGATAGTCTGATTGCTATGAAAATTCCTAACTATCCGATTACCGAAGCAAAAACGCCACGAGAACTGAGCTTTCGCAACCCCCTTTATAAAGCGATTCATGCAGAAACACCTAAAGATACCTTAAAGTTCTTAGATGAATACTTACGCCGTTGGTACGATGGATTACGTAAAGCAGGCTATGTCTATATTGATAGTCATTTATTGCAACAAGGCGACTCGCGAGATTGTTGCTCATTTTATGGCTACTGGTGTTTTGAAGCCGCTGCTGTTGCGTATTTAAAAAATATTGATGACAGTACGTTACACCGCTTTATGTACTACCCTAAAGATATGGTGGAGTATGCACGTAGTCAATCAATAGCCTAAAGAAAGATAGGAATTAAAACGTGTGGACTAAAACAGATATTGCAAAACTACCAACACCTAAGCCAATTAGACTGTGGAACTGGATCAGTATCATGCTACTGGTATTTGTGTGTGTATTATTTTTTATGCTGTTTGTTACTTCTGTGAGTGTAAGCAATAATACACTTTTTATTGTGATTCTTAGTGGTATTACACTATTTGTAACGGGATTGCTATTTAGTGTACGCATTTTTTTGTATGGTTTAGAAGAGGAAAAAATCAAAATTTGGGATGAACAAATCAAAAACCGTAATAGGCAATGGCAAGAATGGTCAATGCAATCGTTGGCTGTGCTTGGTAGTGTTGTCATTACGCCTCAAGATTTATCAGTTGATGACCTATTAAAAAATCAAGGTCAATTGCATTTTTCTGCCCATGAACTTTTTAGTTTTCGTAAAACTAATCACAGATTTTATCTTGAATCCTATGAATGGATATTCGCTAATTTTTATGACTATTTAAATCAAATAGGCAATAACTATACACTTAAGGTGTTATTACTAGGTTCGCCTGAATACCACATTGAACAAACAAAATTGATTCGACAGGCATATAAGCAATTAGGCGGAAGTCTTCCTCTTGAGTTTGATTATCAGTCAATATTTGGTTCACAGCAGGATGATATTAATCAGCTCATCGATAATAAAGAGCCTATGCTCTATTTGATTATTGCAGATAATGCACTGTCAACCGATAGTTCTGCATTTATGAGTGCTTTATTACTGGCTAATGAGTCTTTATACACAAACATCCCGAATTTACGTGCGCAAAGTTACGTTTTACGATCAATGCAAACAAATCGGGATGAATTTCCTATGGCAATTACACAAATGCATGAAATTCAACCCGCATTTAGTCATATTCAACAACTTTGGTATAGTCAATTCGATGAAAAAGCTGTAGCGGATTTGAGAATATTATTTTTTGAATATGACATCATACTTAGTGAAATGGAGTACCCTGCAATCTATCCGTTAGATACCTATTTCGGTCATCCCAGTAAAGCATTAAGTTATTGGTTACTCCTTGCTTTAACAACACAAGCTGTAACAAAAACACAACAAACACAACTTGTAGTAGCGAGTATTCTGGATAATCTATGGTTTACCGTAGTATCGCCCCCCATAGATGATAATGTAACGGAGTGAATTAGTTGAGTGGTTTATTATGACTTTAACACTTCCCCCCGATTGCGGCAGTGCCCTCAAACATGCACTAACCGCCTTACAACAAAAAATCCTACACTCACTTGCCAAGTGGCCGAGTATTAAAGGACAAAGCACCCCCGAATATTCCAAAGCACTGTGTAGTGCGATTAATGGCAAAAAACGCCATAGACAAGCAGATTTACAGGCTTTAGCGGCTGCTCGAGGTGGATTATGTTTAGAAAAACACTACACCACCATGAATGATAAAGTCACATGGCAATGCAATGCGCTAAGGGACATCGGTGACAACGCGCAGCGAGTTTCATTCAACTTGGGCGCTGGTGTCCCTACTGTGCCCGTAAAACCTATACCATTGAAGATAGCTTCCTGTAAATCAAATAACTCACCGGTTAACTGACCAAAGCTACGCGAAGTCATTATATTTTGTTTTGGCGTGGACATATCATCTAACTCGATACAAGAAGTTCCTTGTAGCTCCAGTAATGTGCTGCTGCCTAGATAGCTAGTCAATATTTAGACGAACTGTTCAGAAAATACATTACTACAATAACACATTTTTTGGGCTAAATTCTCTTGGATGACTCTATTCTATACTGAAAAGTAAAACCGTTAAATCACTTGCGAATTCTAAGCTTTGTGGACTTTAATGGACTATACTCGATGTTATATTGGAGCGGGAAACGAGGTTCGAACTCGCGACCTCAACCTTGGCAAGGTTGCGCTCTACCAACTGAGCTATTCCCGCATATTTGGAGACTTCTAAAGAAGTGGTGAGCATTATACAAAAATTTTTGTATCTGACAACCACTTTTTTCTCTATTTTTTTTGTTTCCAGCTAAGTGATTCAAAAACACCAAAAATAAAAAGACGAAGTGCTTTATATTTGTCCTGCTCTTTTTCTTGGTTTGTCATCGTTGATTGTAACATCCATGCTTGTAAACCATGGGTTATAGCAAAAGCGATTAATCCAACATAGGCTACAATGTTTGCCGGTCTTGGATAAGGATAGATAAGATTAAATAAAAAAAACAACCAAATTAAGGAATATAAAACTTTACCAATAAATATAAACATTAAACGTCTTCTCGTATAAAAAGGTAGCTGTGCACCTGCCCTGCGGTTTTTTCGCGATGTAAATACCAATTACATGGAATATCATTCATGACATTATAATTTATTTCAGTTTCAATGTAGATATAAGCAGAAGGTTTAAACCAACCATTCTCTTCAAGCTGGCTAATGGTTTTTACCACTAAAGCTTGATGAAAAGGCGGATCGATAAATACTATATCAAATTGTTTATAAGCTGAACGATTAAGCCACTGTAAAGTATCAGTATGACAAACATCAATAGCTGTGCTTGCTAACAGTTGTGTGTTTTTGATTAATAGTTGAGCTGTTTGTTTATCTTTCTCAAGTAAAGTAACACTTTGCGCACCGCGCGATGCAGCTTCAAAACCTAATGATCCGCTTCCCGAAAAACAATCTAAACACTCACTACTATGTATAACTGGCATTAACCAGTTATACAATGTTTCTTTTACTCTATCGGTGGTTGGACGCAAACCTTGTTTATTTAGAACTGGCAATTTACGCCCACGCCATTTGCCACCAATAATTCTTATCGAACCATTCATTTAAAATCCTTAAGTTAGAATAGCTCTGAAGTATTACCTTGTGAATCAGTCACACTGGTACCGACTTCTTGTGTCGCATATGTTGTAGGTTCAGTTCCCTTAATAAAATACTCTGACATGGTTTTCGCACCAGGATTAGGGAGTAATCCTGTTTTTTGATCGATCGTGACAGAGATAACATTTTCAGGTTGTACATCTTCCTGTACTGGCACATCTTTTAATGCTACTTTCATATAATCAACCCACACCGGATTTGCTGTCACAGCGCCCGCTTCGGCTCGGAAAGTGCGTCCTAATTCCCTGCGATGATCATCAAATCCCATCCAAACAGTTGTAACAATATTCCCACCAAATCCTGAGAACCAAACATCTTTGGACTGATTGGTCGTACCTGTTTTTCCTCCCACATCTTTTCGACCTAGAGCTTTAACACGCCAAGCCGTGCCTTGCCAATCTGAGCCGCCAAAGACGATAGAGCGTAGGCCATCTTTCATAATAAATGCAATACCACTATTTATAGTATGAGGCGCATATTTAGGTGTATTATCATTTGTTTTATTAGCATCATTAATGTCTGGTAATATCAATTTATCATCAGATTTAAGATTGGCTTGTTCAGGCTCTTCATTACCTGACTCATTAGCGACATCTTCAACATTATTAAGGGATAGATGTTTTGAGTCATTAGAGACTTCATCATCCTGACAATTGTGACAAGCAATTAAAGGTTGATGCTGATATATCACGCTGTCACCATTATTTTCTTCAATTTTTTCAATTAAATAAGGTGAAATCAAATAACCACCATTAACAATAACCGAATAAGCTCTTGCCACTTGTAACGGCGTAAATGATGCTGATCCAAGTGCTAAAGATTCATTATGTGAAATGTTTTCTTTCGGAAAACCAAAACGCTCCAAATAACTTGCTGCGTAATCAATACCGATGGCCCTTAACGCTCTAACCATCATCACGTTTTTAGACATCCCTAAACCAATTCTTAAACGAAGTGGTCCTGCGTAATTTGGAGGGGAATTCTTAGGTTGCCATATTTGACTACCGCTGGTACGCACAATAGGCGCATCATTGAGCAAGGTAGCCATAGTCAAACCTTGTTCTAACGTGGCTGTATAAATAAAGGGTTTGATGTTTGAACCTAATTGACGTAGCGCTTGTGTTGCCCGATTAAATTTACTTAAATTATAATCATAACCACCGACAATTGCTTTTATAGCACCATTATCAGAATCTAAAGAGACTAGTGCCGCATTTACCGCAGGAATTTGTGCTAAATCCCAATTGTCACCTGATTTTTTCACCCAAATTAATTGACCTGGTTTTAGTGTATCCGATACTTTTTTGGGAAACGCACCTTGTTGGTTATCACTAATAAATGGACGAGCCCACTTCATACCAGCAAATAATATTTTAATATCACTTTTATCGGATAAAACAACTTTGGCTTCGGTGTCGGAAGATTGCATAACAACCCCTGGACACATTTGGTTGTAACAAATATATTTATCTAACGCTTGCTGAATTTGTTCTGCATTCAATGGGGGTTCGTTACTTTTCCACAATATTTTTTCAGCACCACGATAACCATGTCTTATATCGTAATCAATAATATTTTTTTGGACGGCCTCAGTTGCGGCTATTTGGTCTGTTTTGGAAATAGTTGTATAGACTTTATAACCGTCAGTATAAGCATTTTCACCAAATTTATCATACATAAATTGTCGTGCCATTTCAGCAACATAAGGGGCTGAAAATTCTATCTGTGGTGAATGATAACTCACACTTAATGGTTTTTTTATCGCTTCATCAAATTGAGCTTGGGTAATATAGGATTGATCAAGCATACGACTTAAAACCCAATTACGCCTTGTCAAAGCGCGATCAGGATGAGATATTGGATTAAAAGCCGAAGGTGCATTAGGTAAACCTGCCAATAATGCAGCTTCATCGATAGTTAACTGATCAGGGGTTTTACCAAAAAAGGTATAAGCAGCAGCAGCAACGCCGTAAGCGCGGGAACCAAAGTTAATCATATTAAGATAGAGCGCCATGATCTCTTCTTTTGATAACTCTTTTTCCATACGAATCGCTAAAATCATCTCTTTTACTTTACGTGAGATACTTTTTTCTGGCGTTAAAAAAAAGTTTTTTGCCACTTGTTGAGTGATAGTACTACCACCTTGTGAAAAGCCTTTCTGTTTCACGCCAATATACATTGCTCTGACAATACCAATAGGATCGATACCAAAATGTTCATTAAAACGCGCATCTTCGGTGGCAATCACGGCATTAACCACAATGGGCGGAATTTCATCATACTTCAATGGAGTGCGTCGACGTTCACCAAAAATAGCAATCAATTCACCATCTTTACTTAATACTTGCATTGGCGTTTGTAAGCGCACATCTTTCAATGTCGCAACATCGGGTAAATCCTTTGAATAATAGGCATATCCAGCGATCCCAATAATTAAACCACAAAGAAAGCAGCCGATTAAAAGTTTTAGAATAAATTTCAACACTCTAATTAATATCACAAATTATTCCTAATTTAATTTTTAAATAAAATATGGGCAACAAATGCTATATTTGTTACCCTAAAATGTTTTAATTCATATAGTTGTGAATAAATATATCATTAATTTAGTCATCCAGCGCTTTTGGTAATTACACATCTATATGATAAAAATAACATAATTCTGGATATTATCTCCCATATTAAGCTTAATTTTAAGCAATTTTTAACAATACCATGTAATAATCCTGTTTTATCAAGATCGAGGTATTAATATGTGGAGCACAAAACTGACGAATTCTTATCAACAAATTGCTATTTTTTCAATTTTTTATTTGATGTTAGTCATATTGTGTTTATTACAATTTGCTCATACCACATTAAATAGTTATACCTTTATTGTGACATTAATCTTGGTTATCGAATGGTTTCGAGCGCTACGCTATTGCAAAACAATAAAAGGAGAATTTGCTTTATTTCACCATATCAACCAGATATATTGGCATAAGCAACGTTGGTATTTATTACGCAAACCTTTATTGCTTCGCTATATGATAATTCTTAATTTACAATCACGTCATAATGGTAAACGATGTACATTATTATTGATGACAGATCATCTAATACCTAACGATTGGCGAACGCTACGTTATTATTTGTTTCAAATTGAATTGATTGATTAATATGAATCGTATTCATTAAATTGTTAACAAATATTAATGCGATTTTCTTATCCAATAGTGATAAGGTTCCGATTCTATTTGAGATGCTAATAGCTCATGATCCATATGCCTACAAAAACTTGGCACATCACGCGTTGTGGCAAAATCATCAGCTACAATATGAAGAACTTGACCTATCTCAAGTTCTCTAATCGTTTTTCGAATTAACATAATAGGCTCAGGACATCGTAATCCTAACGTATTAAGTTCTTTATCAAAATTAAGATTCATAAAATTATTCAGATTTTTTAAAGAAATAAATGACTCAAATAATGAGGAACAGCGTCATCAACATTTGATCCAATGACTTCTAAGTTAGGTAATCTTTGCTTTAAATCAGCACTAGCATTTTCCATGATACAACCTTTACCTGCCAAAGATAACATCTCAACATCATTCATGCCATCACCAAAAGCGATACTATCTTTTAATTCGAGCCCCAACTTTTCAACGACTTTTTTAAGTGCACTACCTTTTGATACATTTTCCGCCATAACTTCAAGGCAATTCAATGACGAAAATGTGATACTTACTTTATCGCCATATTTTGCATCAAGTCTTTCTTTGATTTTTACTAAGTGTGGGTGGAGTTCATCGCCACTTGTTGTGTAGTAGATCTTAGCAATATCATCAGTTGCAAAATCAAGTGGATTAAAAAACTGATAAGTAAAATCAGTATCACGAAAAAAGCTAAGAGAATAAGTATCTTCTTTATTGATAAGCCAATTATCCCCTCGATAAACATGGGTATAAACTAGTGGATCATCAATACATTCTTTAGCAAGTTCGCTGGCTAAACTTGGTTTAATGCTTTGACTAAAAACTAAATTACCTGCACTGTCATGTACCCGAGCACCATTAGATGTAATCATAAAAGCATCAATTTCCATATTTTCACGCATTTGCGCGACATCTATGTGATGACGCCCAGTTGCAAAAACAAAATGAATATCTTTTTGACGTAAAGCTTGAAGCACTTTTTTTGTATAAGGTGACAAGCTATGCTTAGGCGTTAATAAAGTACCATCCAGATCAGAAGCAACAACACGAAACATAATATTCTCTATAGTAATAATAAGTTGTAATTATGATGAATAAAAACCTTATAATTTGAATATAATAAATTATAAGCAAAGTAAACCATCAAAAATAAGACCTTGTATAATACAACGCTGTTGGCATTTACTCAACTAATTGTGGGGTTATAAAAATAACTAATTCTCTTTTTTGTTGTTTTTTACCTTTATATTTAAATAAGTTACCGACCAATGGAATTTCACTAACACCGGGCACATCACGTTTAGTTTTATCATTTAACTGTTGAAAAATCCCCCCTAGTACAACAGTCTCACCACTTTTCACCATAACTTGTGTTTTAATTTCTTGCGTATCAATCGCTAATGCTTCCCCACCATCACGGCGTTTAATAGAACGACCAGTAGTGTTTTGTGTAATATACAAGTCCAAAATCATTTTTTTATCGTCAAGTATTTTAGGTGTGACTTCTAAACCTAAAACAGCTTGTTTAAATTCTATTGTCGTTGCACCATTATTACCACTTGATACTTCGTAAGGCACATCTGTTCCTTGTTTAATAGACGCCGTATTTTGATTGGCAGTTAATAAATTAGGGCTAGCAATAATTTCAAGTTGATTTTCCGATTCTAATGCTGACAGTTCTAAATTAAGTAAACTCCCAGAACGTTTTGCTAAGTTAAATCCTAACGTTGAAGTTGAATTAATCACACCAAGCCCAACATCAAACTTATCTAGTAATTGTGAGGATCCCCCCGCATATCCCCATTTAATACCAAGCTCATCCATACTTTCATCACTCATTGTGACAATATGTGCTGATATGTGGACTTGTGGCATAGGTTTATCAATAACTTCAACCAGTTTTTTAATCAGATCCAATTGCTTTGAAATGTCGGTGATGACTAATGAGTTTGTCCGTTTATCCATCATAACACTACCTCGTTCCGATAATAAGCCCTGCAGCTTAATGGCATCGATTAATGTAGTCAAATCGGCATGGTTAACGGCAATAGAAAGTGCTTTTAGTGCTTGTGTTTGCTCTTGTTGCTTCATCTCAGCTTGCCGTTTTTGTCTTAACTGTTCAGGATCGTCAGCTTTGGAAATGAATAAAATATTCTCCTCTATTTTTGCCTGTAAATTTGCTGATCGAAGAGTGATATCTAAAGCTTTTTGCCATTCCACATCACGTAATTTAATAGTTTGCTTCACAGACAAATCATCAGCCATAACTAAATTTAATGCTTTACAGTCAGCCAAAGCCTGTAAAATGATAGCAATATCAGTTTGATAAAAATTAATTGAAACCTTGTTTGAGATGCTCAAATCAGATGATCGATCAGCCGTGATTTGATTGGCATCAATCTTGGTAGTCACGACTATCATTATCAACAGACCCAAACCGACAACCTTTAATTTTAATTTCACTTCATTTAAAATTTGATGAAAAAAACACATCATTTGTGTACTATTCATTTAATTGCATCATCCATTGCACTGTGTCATGACAATAGTTCGTAAGATTTGCCTGCCATATCATTTGATTATTTTGCAAAGATTGGATAAACCAAGGAAATAACACATGTGGCACAATATCATCGGTGATTGATAACCACTGATTTTCAGAATAAAGCCAAATTTGATGATAAGAATTATTCACCTGAGCTACTATCCCTTTAAATTGCCAGACTTTGATCTGCTTTAGTAAACTCTCTTGTTGTTCACTACACGTCACTTGTTGAGAAGGTAAAAAAGGATCACGATTTACTTCATTATCAGCGCGAGAAAAAGCACTAATCAATAATAAACATTGGGCTATAAAAAAGTTGATTTTCACTCCTTCTCCTTTTTGAACAATAACGTAAAAATAATTTGAAGATACGTTTCTTGATTGGTGATAGTTAAACTTTCAAAATCCAAATAAAAATATTCATTATTGAGTTCGGATAGAAAATGAATAAAATGACTAAAATTACCTTTAAGTCCAACTTCCCACCTAACACCCGTATCCGTTTGATGATATTTAAACATGTTTAATACCAATTGATTTTTCTCGATAAAATATGCGAGTTGATTTTGATTAATCACGCGTAATGCATGTTGTTTTCCTGCCTGATAACGCGCAATTTTTAGTTTCGATGATGCAATTTGTTGCAACTGTTCTTGGTATAACGCACGCTGTTTTATTGACTCATTTTGTATATCCTCAATTAAAACTAAATAGCCTATTAAAAACGCAATAATAGGAAATAAAATGCAAATTAAATATTGTTGCCAAAATGGTCTATAAAAAAAATCATTATTCATGTAGCTTTAAATCCATATCAAACAATAAACTTTGATTATCATTACTGATCGTTTTAACGTGTCCTTGTTCAATAAGGTCTTGCTGTAATAAATTTAAATTAAAGTCTGTAATATCTTTATAGTTGAAGCTATGACCTAATAAACTCACTTTATTGGGGGTATAAGTAAACGAGGTCAACCAAATATTTTGTGGTAAAAGCTGTGAAATCAATAATAATGACCATTTGATTTGCTGTTGACTCGGTGAAGGATCGGGCTTATATGTTGAGAGCTGATGAGCTAAGTTTTGTTTAATTATTTGTTGATTAGAACATTGTGTTAAATAATAATTTAATTCGCTGCTAACTTGCAGCCACCAATAACAAAATTGGCAGCTCAAAATTCCAATTAAACTTAATGTAGTCATTGCTAAATAAAGTTTTTGTGATTTATGTTTTGACTGTCTCCAAGGTAAAAAATTGAATTTATACTGTTTAAAAACACAACCGATAAAACTCAACCGACAATGATGTTTTTTAAATAGCTCAACCCATTGATTCACATATTTACGATCACAAATCGCAACCATTAATTGTTTTTGTGATTTAGCCAAATAAACAAAATCAAAAAACGCGTGACTGGCTGGCATTTCAAACAGTTTATAGATAGAGGCTTCAACATATAAAAGTATTTCATTTAAATTTAATTTAACTTGGGGAAGTTCAAGTTTAGTGGATTGAATATAATCTTCATGCAAATTTAATTCAAAAGAAGCAAGTGTAGGTAACTTTTCTTGTAATGCACTGAGCAATAGGTCAATATCAACAAAATTCTGATAAGGATATTCCATTAAATCTTCAGACAATGAAGCTGTTAATCGATCCCGGTTGTTTATTACTTTATATCGTATGATTGATGGCTCAACAAACATAACCACTCGATATTTATTTATAATCTTCATCAATTAGCAGCTCATGTAATTTAATTTTCATGACTCAATCATAAGCATCATTGCCAAAATAAAAATCGCAAATACGTGTTTTTGTGAAGTATCATCCAAAAAATGTTTAAATTTAAACCGAACAAGGCTATTTTTGCAGAAATATAAAAAAAAAGGTTGACTGAAATAAGACGTGCCTTATAATGCACATCCACACGGTAAGGGTGATTAGCTCAGTTGGGAGAGCACCTCCCTTACAAGGAGGGGGTCACTGGTTCGAACCCGGTATCACCCACCAATCTTTACCGTGACGTTTTAGAAATAAAACATTTGGGGTGATTAGCTCAGTTGGGAGAGCACCTCCCTTACAAGGAGGGGGTCACTGGTTCGAACCCGGTATCACCCACCACTTTTAGCAGTTTTCTATATGGGTTGTTAGCTCAGTCGGTAGAGCAGCGGACTTTTAATCCGTTTGTCGAGCGTTCGAATCGCTCACGACCCACCATCTTTTTTCATTGCGATTCAAGTTTATTTTAATAACTATAGAGTGACCATGAATACACTCGCATTCGACAAATCTGTTTGGAATCAATTTTTCAACACTACATGCTAATCTTGAAAGATTAAATGCACGACTTAGCAAATTTATTTTAAATAATTCAAATAAATGTTATCAACAAATAAACGATGAATTATCAATCATCAATCGAATTTGGTTGGTCTAATTTGCAAAAAACACGTACGTAACTAATCGATAAGCAATATAAAACATCACAGCACCGACAATACAGTCCAAAATTACCCACATTCTTTTTTGTTTAAATAAAGGGGTAAGTAATCTTGCCCCATAGCCAATGCTGAAAAACCAGATAAAAGAAACACAAACAGCACCAATCAAAAAAGCCAATTTTTGTTGACTGTTTAACGTGCCCGCAATACCGCCAACAATGACAACGGTATCCAAGTATACATGTGGATTAAGTAAAGTGACGGCCAAGGTTGCCATTACAACTTTTACCCGGCTAGTATTATCGGTACTTTGCGATTCTATTTGCATGCTACTCGTACCATTAATCGCACTTTTAAATGCACCAAAACCATACCAAATTAGAAAAAGCGCGCCCAATATTGCCAATATATTGGTAATTAACGGATTACGACTAATAAACGTACCAAGACCTAAGATACCAATAGACATTAAGGCAAAATCACAGACAAAACAAATGGCTAATACATAAAAGATATGGTTTTTTAATAATCCTTGTTTTAAAACAAACAAATTTTGAGCGCCAATAGCAATAATTAAGCTGGCTGAAATTAACGCACCGTTTACTATTTCTGAAAGCATGGTTATAACACCTAATTAAAAATGAAGGTATTATTATATAATCATGTGCTACAATCAAGTTGTTATATCCGTTGAAGAAAATCGATTAACTGTCTTGGTTATTTTGTTCTAACCAAAGCGGTTGATTGCGATTTTTATTCAAGTAGAGCATGACAGTGCCAATAGCTAACCAAACTGCGCCAACAATTTTTGCATCGTTATCAATATGCGTTAATACCGGTAATAATACTACAATACCAGCAATAGGCACTAAGATATCAAAAACCCAAGAAAGCCATCCTTTAGAAGCTTTTTTGAATTTGAAATAACCAATTACTGCAACATGTAACATTATAAAGGCAGTTAATGCACCGACATCAACAAATGAGACTAAAGTAGGCAGCCCCTTATCATTATTTGCCGCAATAACAACTAAAACTAAATTAAAGATCGCCGCAAATAAAATTGCAACAGTTGGCACACCACTTTTTTGACCAACTTTGGCTAAAAATGAAGGTAAACGTTTATCTCGTCCCATACTATATAATAAACGACTTGCCGCAGCCTGCCCAACCATTGCCGCAAATGATGCACCGATCGCTTTCATTAAACTTAACGACCATCCTAGCCATACATTAATTTCGTGATTAACAATGTCATAATAAGCTTTACCTTTTAGTTCAGGATGACTATTTAAATAATCTGCACTATATGGATTAAGTAAAGCACCAACATAAATTTGTACTACAAATAAAGCACCCGCTAAAACTAGACAGCAGATAATCGCTCTACTCACTATGTTACGTTGGCCACTATTTTCTTCAGAAAAAGTAGCAATTGCATCAAACCCTAAATAAGATAAAACTGCGATAGACACTGCATTAAATAATTTGCCCCAAGTAAATAGCTCACCACCAATAAGAGGGTATAACCAATTGCGGCTAATATCACTATTTACGATAATCCAAATACCCACCAATAACACAGCAAATAGGATAATAATTTCAAGAATTAAGATAATTAATGTGATTTTTGCTGATTTTTTAACCCCAATTAAATTTAATGTTGTGGTAATCACGACGGCTAAACAAGTCCAGATCCATACAGGCACTTCGGGAATCAATGCATTGAGTGATATACCACTAAATAGATAAGCAACAGCAGGAATAAACATATAATCAAGTAGCAATAACCAGCCAACTAAAAAACCAGCATTGGGATGAATACCAACAGAACAATAGGCATAAACTGCGCCGGCATGTGGTAAAGCACGAGCCATTCTAGCATAAGAATACGCGGTAAAAGCCATAACGAAAGTAGCGACAATATACACTAAAGCAATGGCACCTTCACTGATCGCGTATAACACACCAAATAATCCTACTGGTGCTGCTGGACCAATAAAAAGCAATCCCAAAATCACTAAATCTCGGAATCGCATATTTTTCTTTAACTGCTGCATAATCATACTCTTATTACATTTCATTCAACAAAATAGAATGTTATACGATTAATGCAAAACAGACTAAGATCAGCTAGTTATTAGATTATAATTATAAGTTATATAAAATAGTTAACGTTGCTCTCTAATCTCATAGGTATAAGACATTTTGGCTGTTTTACCTAACATAATTGAAGCACTGCAATATTTTTCTGACGCAAGCTTTACCGCTTTTTCAACGCTTTCATTGTCAATATTTACACCGGTAATCACAATATGGAAATTAATTGAGGTGTAAACCTTGGGTGAAGATTCTGCCTGCGTTTTATCAATATCAATCCAAAGATCACGCACATCTTTTTTATTATTTTTTAAGATAGCGATAATATCATAAGCCATACAGCCAGCAGCACCGTGCAGTAAAAGTTCCATTGGACGAGCGCCACGATTACGACCTCCGTGCTCAATGCCTCCATCCATGACCAATGAGTGGCCACTTGCGGTTTCACCTAAAAAACCAAAATCATCAATCCACTTTAAACGATCTTTCATTATTTCACTCCTTTCAATATAAAATTGTCATAATATTTTGTGACTTCTTTTGAATTACTCAATAACATAAGCTTTTTTGATCATTATGTCATCTTTTAGCGTATTAGATTGTGATTAAACTCATTGCTAATATTTGATTATTTACTCTTTGATAGATTGCTACCATTCAAATATGTCAGGTAAAATAACCAGCCAATGAGAAAAATAATCGACACTGTTGTTAAAATAATTAACCCAGTGATCAATTTATCTAATTAACAAATGGATAAGTGATTTGTTTTACGTTAATCACTATAAGGACTTAAAATGCTTGTTGAATTTGTTATTTTCATCTGTATTGGCGCATTTGCCGGTTTGCTGGCTGGCATGTTCGGTATTGGTGGTGGTGCATTAATCGTTCCTGCTTTGATTTTTACACTTGACCATTTCAATTTTGGTAACAACTGGATCAACCATATTGCAGTTGCTTCATCATTAGCAACAATCATTGGTACGAGTTTATCATCGAGTTGGTTGCAAAATAAAAACCATAATATTCAATGGTCTGTGTTAAAGAAAATGGTATTGGGTTGCATTGTCGGTACAATAATTGGATCGTATATGACCCCTTATATTCCCGGTATCTATCTTAGGTGGATCTTTATAGCTTTTCTGTTCTACATTGGCGGGAAATTTATTTTTAAGACCAGTAAAGTTAATCACAATCAAACCACTCAAAAAATAAGTACAGGGAATAGTGTTTTTGTGCTTGTTGGTGCGTTTATTGGTGTTTTTGCGGCATTGGTCGGCGTAGGTGGTGGTGTATTAGTGGTACCATTCTTGAAAAAATGTGGTATCGATATGCGTAAAGCCATTGGCACATCAGCGGCATTTACTCTGCCAGTTGCAATAGGTGGAACAATTGGGTATATCATTGCTGGCTGGAACATTCCAGAGCTTCCTCAATACAGTCTTGGATTTGTGTATCTACCAGCTGTATTTTCAATTATGCTAGCCAGTATACCCATGGCTAAAGTTGGTGTTCAAATAGCACAAAAATTATCAATTAATAAATTAATCAAGTATTTCGGCATTTTTTTATTACTGTTAGCATTAAAATTATTGGTATCTTCTCTGTAATGAAAATATAGCACTTATTAATAGTAACGAATAACGAGGATGGATAAAGATAAGATTAATTCCTTCTTAAAAATAAGGTCGCTAAAGCGACCTTTTTTATTAAATTATCTATTTAACGCTATCTTGCCTCTTTAACAGCTAATCCTAATTGCCATACTGCCATCGCATAATGGGTACTGTGATTATAACGTGTTATGGCATAAAAGTTGGGTAAACCATACCAAAATTGATAACGATCCCCCATATCCAAACGTAGTAAACTTGCTTCTTTGTAACCCTCTAAAGAACTTTGTGGTTTCAAACCGGCATTAGCTAAGGTTTCAATCGAATATTTAGTACTAAACCCAGTATCAAGTGATAAAGGCGCTTGACCATTCGCCATAACTGCCACTTTTTTGTCACGTTTCCAGCCATGAGCTTTAAAATAGTTAGCCACACTACCAATCGCATCGACAGGGTTCCAAAGATCGGTATGTCCGTCACGATCAAAATCTACAGCATAATTTCGGAAAGCTGATGGCATAAATTGACCATATCCCATCGCACCTGCAAACGATCCTTTCAAGTCAAAAGGATCGACACCTTCATCACGACACATTAACAAGAAATCTTCCAGCTCTTCAGAAAAATATTGTGCGCGTCTTGGATAATAAAAAGCGAGTGTAGATAAAGCGTCAATAATAGTTGTTTTACCCATTACTCGCCCCCAACCAGTCTCAACACCAATAATCCCAACAATAATTTCGGGTGGCACACCATATTCTTGGTAAGCGCGTTTCAAATCGGGTTCATACTTATTCCAAAAATCAACACCTTTAGGTATATTGCTATCAGTGATGAATTTATTTTTATACCGAATCCAGGCGCCATTTGGTATCGTTGATACACCTGTTTTTGGTGCTTGTTTATCCATCAAGTTAATCACCCAATCGAGTTTATTTGTTTGAGCAAGTACATTTCGCAATTGTTGGCGATCAAAACGATATTTATTGACCATTCGGTCGATAAATTTTTCTTTAGTAATTTCTAACGGACCGCTATTGGTTAGCGGTTGATTATGTTTTTGTTCTAGGTAAACACCGCCTTTAACATTCGCATGTCCTCGATGTTCTTGCATCGGTGTGGGTGAAGATTGCTTGTTACTTGTGCAAGCAGCAAGCAATAAAAGCATAGAAGCTACGATAACAATACGTTGCATAATTCATCCATATTTTGTTATTTAAAACAATAAGCAATATCCCAAAATTATTGGCGTTACTCAACAATATTAGGATTTGCTTTTCCTTCTGATATCTGTTGTATGTTATTTAAAGTTGTGTCAGATATATTTAATAATGCTTCTTGAGTTAAAAAAGCTTGATGCCCTGTAAAAATCACATTATGGCATGATGATAAACGTCGAAATACGTCATCTAAAATGACATCATTAGATTTATCTTCAAAAAAGAGATCTCGTTCGTTTTCGTAAACATCCATACCTAGCGCACCGATTTTGGTCTGCTTTAACGCTTCGATTGCAGCAGTAGCATCCAATAAGCCACCACGGCTGGTGTTGATAATCATTACGCCGTTTTTCATTTTGTTAAATGAATCTTTATTTAATAAATGATAATTTTCCGGTGACATTGGACAATGCAACGTGATGACATCTGATTTTGCATAAAGTTCGTCTAATTGAACATACTGAGCACCTAATTCGACAACGATATCATTTGGATAGGGATCATAAGCAAGAATATTCATGCCAAACCCTTTTAAGATGCGGATAACTGCTTGACCAATTTTACCTGTACCTATCACCCCTGCGGTGCGGTTGTGCATGTTAAAACCAGTTAAACCTTCCAGTGAAAAATTAGCATCACGGGTACGCTGATAAGCTTTATGAGTTCGACGATTGAGTGTCATCATTAACGCAACAGCATGCTCAGCAACTGCTTCAGGTGAATAAGCCGGTACTCGCACGACGGTAATACCCAATTTTTTAGCTTCAGCTAAATCCACATTATCAAACCCAGCACAGCGTAATGCGAGTATTTTAATGCCATAATGGGCTAATTTTTGTAAAACTTGCTTATCAACTTCATCATTAACAAATACACATACGGCATCATAACCTTGGGCTGTAACTGCTGTTTTATGACTAAGTTTATGTTCATAGTATTCAATCTCAAAGCCATATTTTTTATTAGCAATCTCTAAATGTTCTTTATCATAATGTTTACTACTAAAAACCGCTATTTTGATTTTACCTTTCATACTAATTAACCTCTTTCAAATTTATGCAATGAATATCGTGATTATTTGTTTTGAATGTTTTTACTTTAAGTCTGTCCAAAAAGCGTTTAACTACCTAGATTAAGATTGTTATTAAAATAAGTCAAAACGAGTTAAAATTTTTACGTTTAGTCAATCTAGTCAGAGTAAAACGCTTTTTATTGGCTTTAACAATTATTTGTTATTAATGTGCTATGATAACACTTTGCAAAAAAACTAACCATTAATGTTAAATAATGAATAATACGCAAAACACCATCTTTAAAACCATTTTTACAACTAAAATGCTCATCTGTATTTTTACAGGTTTTGCATCTGGTTTGCCATTTTATTTATTACTACAACTTTTACCTGCGTGGTTAGAAAGCGAAGGAATAAATATTAAAACAATTGGTGCATTTTCTTTAACGCAAATGCCTTATATTTTTAAATTTGTTTGGGCCCCCTTTATGGATAATACCTCATTATTCCATTTAGGCAGACGCCGAGGCTGGATGCTCATATCGCAAATCATATTAGTTTTATCCATTAGTTTATTAGGTTTTTTATCGCCTTCACTCAATATTTGGCTCATTGCCACACTTTGTTTTATTATCGCGCTATTCTCGGCGACGCAAGACATTGCTTTAGATGCATTTAGAAGAGAGCTTTTACTTGATAATGAACTGGGTCTAGGGAATAGTATTCACACCAATGCCTATCGAATTGCAGGACTCGTACCTGGATCATTATCGCTTATATTGTCTAGTTATTTAGCTTGGCATAGTGTTTTTATTATTACTGCACTATTTATGATTCCAGCTATCATTATGACGTTATGGGTCAAAGAACCACTTAACCAACCAGTCAAAAATCATAATCTTGAAGCGATCATCATAAAACCATTTAGTGAGTTCATCACTCGTCAAGGTGTTAAAAATGCAATCATTATTTTAGCCTTCATATTTCTTTATAAATTGGGCGATAGTATGGCAACCTCTTTAGCTACACCTTTTTATTTACAAATGGGTTATAGTCGATTAGATATTGGTTGGATTGCTAAAAATGCATCTTTATGGCCGAGTGTTTTTGGTGCGTTAGTTGGTGGAATATTGATGATCAAAATTGGGATTAATCGAGCGCTTTGGGCTTTTGGCTTTGTACAGGTTATTTCTATTTTAGGCTTTGCTTGGTTATCGATTGAAGGGCCATTTACAACCATTACCGGTTATCAACAAATTATGTTAGCCATTGTTATAGGATTTGAAGCATTAGGGGTGGGATTAGGTTCTGCCGCATTTGTCGCGTTTATCGCGAAAACTACTAATCCACTTTATACAGCAACACAGTTTGCTTTATTTACAAGTATCGCATCAATTCCCAGAACATTGATAAATGCAACGACGGGCGTGATGGTCGAACATCTAGGTTGGACAACCTTTTTTACTTTATGTACGATTTTAGCCTTACCAGGTATGCTATTATTAATTAAAGTTGCACCATGGAATACACAACATTAGGAGAGAAAATGGATCAATTAAATCAGGCCTTTGAATTTAGACATGCATGTAAAAAATTCGACATCAATAAAAAAATCAATGATATCGATATGGAATATATTCTAGAAGCAGCACGTCAATCTCCATCATCATTTGGCATGGAGCCTTGGCATTTTGTTGTGGTGAGCAATGATAAAATTAAAAAGCAATTACGTGCAATTTGTTATGATCAAGAACAAGTAACTAGCTGCTCGCATTACGTTGTTGCCCTTTATCGTAAGGCTAATAATTTTACATTACAAAGTGATTATTTACGTCGAACCATTGCTCGAACCTTACCGAATCCAGAGGATAAAACCGCTATCGACATTGCATGTCAATCTTTTATCAATTTTTGTAAACATGGACTCGCTGACGGTTTAACCCTCAATCACTGGTCAGAAATGCAAATCTATATAGCAAGCGCAAATATGATGACGGCTGCTGCTTTCAAAGGCATCGATTCCTGTGCAATAGGTGGGTTTGAGAGTGATAAAGTCATCAAAATTTTTGAAAATACAATTCCTCAATTCAGCGGTCAAGTATTTGGTGTTGGACTTTGTATCGCCTTTGGATATCGGGCTGATGAACCTAGTTCACCACATATTCGCTGGCCACTTGCCGATATGACAACTTATTTACCTAATGACAAATAAGGCAGTAATTGCCTTCACTCGTCACTAGGCGAGATGAAGGATAAGCCAACTAACATCACACTACCCTTTATTTCACTAAATTATATAGCGCTTCTGCATCAGAAGAAGCGCAATCTATTATAAACTCAATGCCTGATAAAATATTACCAAGTTGAGGATCATTAACCTGTTGTTGCACCGAATTTAACATTTGTTGTGCCCAACTAATTTTTGAAAGCACTGACTCGACTTTTTCTATAGTAGTATTATTCATCTTATATCCTTTTAGTTTATACGGGTAATCTAAACAGATAACCGGAATAAAGTTATAAAAAATTTAAAAGATTAATTTTAATGACTTAAAAAAAGAAATTAAACAAAATATAGTTTTAAAAATAAGAAAATAGTTTAAAAAAAATGAAAATATAAAGATAAACTTTGAAAATTACAACAATAAAAAATTATTGCGATAACCTATTACTGCAATAATCATTTTTTTTCATGACATGGATTGATAATGTTAAACTTATCAGTTATAAATTGCACAGCTTTGGTTGCTAATAGCCAGAATATTTAAATAATAAGGATAGTAATATGAAAACTAAACATGCTCGTTTATTAATACTTGGTTCTGGCCCTGCCGGTTACACGGCAGCCGTTTATGCTGCAAGAGCAAATTTATCACCAGTATTGATTACTGGCACACAAGAAGGTGGACAACTAACAACCACTACCGAAATTGAAAATTGGCCAGCTGGGGCACCCGAACTAACCGGTCCTGAATTAATGGTCAAAATGAAAGAACATGCAGAAAGATTTAATACAGAAATTATTATCGACCAAATTGATCGTGTTGATTTTAGCAAGAAACCTTACAAACTTTACGGTAGTGAAACTGAATATAGCTGTGATGCATTAATTGTTGCTACCGGAGCATCAGCACAATACTTAGGATTACCATCAGAACAAGCTTTCAAAAGTAAAGGCGTTTCGGCTTGCGCCACTTGTGATGGATTCTTCTATCGAAATCAAAAAGTTGCAGTCGTAGGTGGTGGTAACACTGCTGTAGAAGAAACACTTTATCTTGCCAATATTGCGAGTGAGGTACACTTAATACACCGACGCGATAGTTTTCGAGCAGAAAAAATATTAATGGATCGACTAAATGAAAAAGTAAAAGAAGGTAAAGTAATATTGCATACTCATCAAGTCGTGGATGAAATACTGGGTGACAATATGGGGGTAACAGGTGTTAGAATGCGTAGCACACAAGATAGCAATCTCACCGAGCAACTTTCTGTGATGGGCGTATTTATCGCTATTGGTCACAAACCCAATACCGCAATATTCGAAGGACAGCTTGAACTTAATGGTGGTTATATCAAAGTACAATCAGGCACACAAGGTAATGCAACGCAAACGAGTGTTGAAGGTATTTTTGCTGCAGGTGATGTGATGGATCATGTTTATCGACAAGCGATTACATCCGCGGGAACAGGTTGTATGGCGGCGTTAGATGCCGAGCATTATTTGGATAATTTAAAATAAAAATAAAATTTCATGTCTTTAGATAAACAACGTCAAACCTATCTACTTAGTTGGTTAAAACAGCACGCAAAACTACATAAAGCTGATTTGCGTGCTTCACTATTAACTGGCCTTTTACTCACTATTTTGATCATTGTTCAAGCAGCGCTATTGGCTATTATTTTGCAAAAATTAATTATTGAACAACGTAATTTAAATAAAGTACTGCCCTATTTTTTAGCGCTCGTCATTACCTTTCTAGCGCGTGCTGCATTGATTTATTTTCGTGAAAAAATCAACTTTTCATTGGCTACAAAAATTCGCAAAAACATTCGACACCAGCTTATCAATCAACTTGAATTACTAGGCCCGGCTTATTTAAATCAGAGCACTACAGGTGCTTGGAGCACTTTACTCATTGAACAAGTTGACAAGCTGCACGATTTTTTTGCTCGTTATCTGCCTCAAATGCGGCTAGCGAGTATGGTTCCTATATTAATTTTCTTTGCTATTTTACCGTTCAACTGGGCTGCGGCAGGTATATTACTATGTACAGCCCCACTTATTCCTATCTTCATGATTTTAGTTGGAATGGGGGCTGCCGATATTAATCGTCGCCATTTTAAAGCACTCGCTTACCTTAGTGGGCATTTTTTAGATCGCCTAAAAGGACTAGCAACCATTCGGTTATTCAATCAAGGTGTTAAACAAGCCAAACAAATAACCCAAGCATCTGAAGATTTTCGCATCAAAACCATGCAAGTATTAAAAGTAGCATTCTTATCCTCTGCGGTATTAGAATTTTTCACTTCAATATCAATTGCAATTGTTGCAGTCTATTTTGGTTTTTCTTATCTAGGTGAATTTAATTTTGGTTCATACAATAGCACAGTGACGTTATTTGCAGGCTTTTTTGCGCTTATCTTAGCGCCTGAATATTTTCAACCACTACGCGATCTTGGCACATATTATCACGCCAAAGCAGAAGCGATTGCAGCAGCCGATAATATCGAAACATTTTTAAGCCAACAGCAACCAAAACAAGCAAGTCATAACTTACAAACCAATATTGAATTTAAGCAAACATTACAGACGATTAAAGCAACTAATTTAATCGTCATGTCTAGCGAAGGCTTGCCTATTGTAGGGCCTTTAACTTTCACGCTAAAGGCACCGTTCAATCTAGCTTTGATAGGCACCAGTGGTGAAGGCAAAACGTCATTAATGAATGTATTATTGGGCTTTTTACCCTACCAAGGATCGCTAACCATTAATGATATTGAATTTAGCCAAATAGAGATCAAAACATGGCAACAACAAATTAGTTGGATTGGTCAAAATCCTTACTTAATTAATGGCACTGTGCGCGAAAACATTTTACTGGGTAAACAAAATGCATCAGACCAAGAACTCGAAACCGTCATAAAAAAAGCGCAATTACTAGATGTTATAGCCAAATTGCCCTCTGGTATAGATACACAAGTGGGAGAAGATGCAGTGAGACTATCAGTTGGACAAGCCCAACGTATAGCGTTAGCTAGAGCAATGTTAAAACCGTGTCAATTATTGATTCTTGACGAACCCACAGCCAGCTTAGATAAGCAAACGGTACAGCAAATTGATCAACAACATATTGCGACCAACACGATTACCATTACTCACCAAAATGAAGATATGCAACAGTATGATCAAATATGGCAATTGTCACAGGGAAAACTACAGAGTATTAACGGCAAGGAGCATGCATGTTAGCCATTTTACGCCCCTATATTGCACTGTATAAACACTATTTTTGGCAAATTATTTTGGGATTATCACTGTCTATACTGACGTTATTTGCCAGTGTTTTTTTATTATCTTTATCCGGTTGGTTTTTAGCCTCAACAGCGGTAGTTGGTGTTGCAGGTTTGTATACGTTTAATTATATGTTACCGGCGGCAGGTGTACGTGCGGCAGCAATTACACGAACAGCTTCACGCTATATGCAACGCTTAGTGGATCATAACACGACCTTTAAAATTTTAGCGTATTTAAGAACGTTGGCCTTTAAAAAAATATTGCCGCTAAGTACTAATCAATTAGCGCATTATCAAAAAGCTGACTTACTTAATCGTTTTATTGTTGATATTGATGCACTAGATCATCTTTATTTAAAATTATTTTCACCAATTGTAACGGCATTAGTCATGATTGTGCTGCTATTTATTGGATTAAGTACCATTAATCTACCCATTGCATTAATCATTTGTATTATACTTACGGTAACCCTACTTGCTGTGCCCATTATTTTTTATTATGCTGGTAAGCAATTGGGTGAACAGCTAGCTCAGCAACAAAGTGAGTATCGATCGCTGTTAATCAATTATTTACAAGGGCAAGCTGAGCTCACTTTATTTAACGCACAATGCCGTTACCGAATTAAACTTGATGAACTTGAATCAAACTGGCTTTACAACCAACAACGCCAATCAACCTTAGTGGCATTATCAACCGCACTGGTTATACTAATTGCAGGCTTTTTAACATTACTGGTGCTTTGGCTCATAACCCAATATACCTTATCACCGCTCGTTGCATTATTTGTATTTGTTTGCCTTGCCAGTAACGAAATTTTAATGCCAATTCCTGCGGCATTTATCTTTTTAGGTCAAGTCATTGCCTCGGCAAAACGTACAACGAATATTTTCAACCAAACACCCGATATACAGTTTGTTGAACATGGCAAAACAATTGATTTAAATTCAGCGAAATTACAATTTGATCACATAAATTTTAGTTATCCAAATCAACCTTTTGCGATATTAACCCATTTTTCATTAACGGTTGAAGCTGGAGCACATATAGCATTAGTGGGTAAAACCGGTTGCGGCAAATCAACATTACTAAGTTTAGTCACGCGTAGCTGGCAACCCAATTCTGGTACTATTCTTATCAATAACACGCCTATCGAACAACTCGATGAGCCAACTTTGCGCAAAGTCATTGCCGTTGTACCCCAAGTTATCACTATTTTTAGTGATAGCCTTCGTCAAAATCTACTTATTGGTAATGACCAAGCATCAGATAAGCAATTAAAAGAGGTATTACATCAAGTCGAACTGGACAAACTACTTGCAACCGAACAAGGATTAGATTTACCCCTTGGACAAGGTGGACGAACATTATCGGGAGGCGAAATTCGACGAATAGGTATCGCAAGAGCTTTACTCCACAACTCGCCTTTGATCTTGATGGATGAACCAACTGAAAGTCTCGATCAACAAACCGAACAGCAGATAATTCAATTAATTAAACAGACATGTGCTGGAAAAACGTTACTTATGGTTACTCATCGTTTAACCAATAATCCATTATTTGATCGGGTTATTACACTTTAAGTTATAGTTACATTTCCCTACTGCCCAATGATCACAACGTTTATTGGGGATAGCTAGTGATTGTTAAGTGAGTAAACGGCTAAATTAATTTTGCTACCAAAAGTTCGGCGTATTATCACCACCATTCTATTTAAAAAATATGCTATAATGACGCTTTATATTTAACAGTAGAGAGATTATTTTGCAACAATCGTTACAAGATTTTATTATTGATAAAATTGATGATCTAAAAGGCAAAGACATTGTTACCCTAGATGTGCGAGGCAAATCAAGTATTACAGATTATATGATTATCTGTACTGGTACGTCTAATCGTCACGTTGCCTCAATAGCTGGACATTTACTCGATGAAGCAAAAAAACAAGGATATTTGGTCTTAGGTAGTGAAGGTCAAAATGATGCAGATTGGGTAGTAGTTGATATGGATTCAGTTATCGTACATATTATGCAGGAACAAAGCCGACAACTATACGAACTGGA
The DNA here is from genome assembly GCF_026536145.1 of Gilliamella sp. B3464. Classification (NCBI taxonomy): domain Bacteria; kingdom Pseudomonadati; phylum Pseudomonadota; class Gammaproteobacteria; order Orbales; family Orbaceae; genus Gilliamella; species Gilliamella sp. B3464. The sequence continues at coordinate 330,570 of NZ_JAFNOQ010000002.1, forward strand.
AAAACTGTGGAGTTAATCTAGTGAAGATTCAACTTATTGCTGTTGGCAACAAAATGCCTCATTGGGTTACAACAGCTTTTGATGATTATTGTTCCCGCTTTCCTAAAGATATGCCTTTAGAACTAATTGAAATTCCTGCCGGTAAGCGCACCAAAAATGCGGATATTGTCCGCATTTTAGATAAAGAGGGTGAAATGATGTTAAATGCTTGCGGTAAAGGTAATCGCATTGTCACACTCGATATTCCTGGTAAAGCATATACAACACACAATTTAGCTCAACAATTAGAGCGCTGGAAAACCGATGGTCGCGATGTGAGCTTACTGATTGGTGGTCCTGAAGGTCTTTCTCCTGCATGTAAAATTGCAGCTGAACAGAGTTGGTCACTTTCTCCACTTACTTTGCCCCATCCACTGGTACGGGTAATTGTTGCCGAAAGTTTATATCGCGCTTGGAGCTTGACCACCAATCACCCTTATCATCGTGAATAATCGTCATTAGGAAAATAAAATGAGCGAAATTATTTTAGATTTGCAAATCGCAAGTGAAGAAACTGACAACCTACCAAGCGAAACACAAATAATGCAGTGGTTAGATGTGATTTTACCACAATTTATGGATCAAGCAGAAATTACCATCCGCATTGTTGACCAAGCTGAAAGCCAACAGCTAAACAATACTTATCGCCATAAAGATAAACCGACTAATGTATTATCTTTTCCATTTGAATCACCGATTGAAATTGATGTGCCACTATTAGGCGATTTAATCATATGTAAACAAGTGGTAGAAGCTGAAGCGCAAGAGCAACATAAATCACTAACTTCACATTGGGCGCATATGATTGTTCATGGTTGCTTACACCTATTAGGTTATGATCATATCCTTGACGAAGAAGCCGAAGAAATGGAAAATATTGAGATAGACATTATGCGGCAATTAGGCTTTGATAATCCTTATCAAGCAATTGACTAATGTAAGCATTTAGTTAATATAACTATCTACCACAACTAATTAAACAATAAATCGAAACAAAGGAAGAGAGCAAATGAGTGATGATAATCACCGGAGAACCAAAAAAGGGTTTACACTATGGTTAAGTCAGTTATTTAATTCAGAACCAAAAGATAAAGAAGAACTGATCGAAGTTATCCGCGAAGCAGAAGAAAACGAACTCATAGATCCTGATACGCTTGATATGATTGAAGGTGTGATGGATATTGCAGAACAACGCGTTCGTGACATTATGATTCCCCGCTCTCAAATAATCACAATCAAAGACAATTACACGCTTGATCAATGTTTAGATATCATTTCTGAACATGGGCATTCCCGTTATCCAGTGATCAGTGAAGATAGAGATCACATCGAAGGTGTGCTACTTGCCAAAGATTTACTGATTTTTATTCGCCAAGGTGTTGCTGATTTTGATTTAAAAAAAATCCTACGACCAACGGTCATTGTGCCCGAAAGTAAACGTGTTGACCATATGTTGAAAGAGTTTCGTATGCAGCGTTACCATATGGCAATGGCCATTGATGAATTTGGTGGTATATCAGGACTGGTTACTATCGAAGATATTCTAGAGCTGATTGTTGGTGATATCGAAGATGAATACGATGAAGTCGAAGATCGTAATATTCGTCGTTTATCTCAATCCGTTTATACCGTCCGAGCGCTTACACCTGTTGAGGACTTCAATGAAATTTTTGCAACTTCATTTAGTGATGATGAAATGGATACCATTGGTGGACTGGTTATGCAACACTTCGGTCGTTTACCGTTACGCGGCGAAAGTATCTTGATTGATGGCTATCAATTTAAAGTGACGATAGTCGATCGCCGGCGTATCATTCAATTACATGTAACAATTCCTGAAGGTGCAACTATACCTAATTTAGAGCTACCAGAAAATGCTTAAACACCTTTTCCTAAGTTTAATTTTGGGGGGCATAGCTGTTTTTAGTTATGCGCCTTTTCATATTTGGCCTTTAGCTTTTATCTCATTTATTGGTCTATTATGGTTAATTGCTGACAAATCCAAAAAACAGGCCTTATTGATAGGGTTAACTTGGGGAATAGGTTATTTTGTTGGTGGCGTGCATTGGATTTATATCAGTATCAAACAATATGGTGAATTACCCACCGCAATGGCTATTGTCATATTGGGACTATTAATTGCCTATTTATCGCTTTATCCAATGCTCTTTGCACTGTTATTAAGAACGCTGGATCGCTATGCTCCTGCCTTTTCTTTTAAACAACTTGTTATTACTGCACCTGTAATTTGGCAATTTAGCGAATTTCTACGTGGCTATATTTTAACAGGATTTGCTTGGCTAGAGCTTGGATATAGCCAACTAGATAGCCCTTTGCGTGCATATTTTCCTATTATTGGTATAGAAGGGGTTAACTTAATTACTAGTATTATCTGTGGATTAATACTTTATATTTTACACCAATTGCGCTCCAAGGTTCATAAAAAGCACGTGCTTGGTGCGATAATTGCACTAATAGCGATCTTTATTGCACCAATTTCACTCAAAGATATTAATTGGACAACTGTAGATCAGAATCGTATAGCCAACTTTTCGTTAATCCAAGGCAATATTCCACAATCATTACGTTGGAATAGTGAACAATTGGAAAGCACGTTAAAAACTTATTATCAACTCACACAACAATCTTTAGGCAAAGATAAAATCATCATCTGGTCAGAAGCGAGCATTACTGACTTCGAAATAAATCAACAACCGTTTTTATATTATTTAGATAACCAAGCGAGGGCTAAAGGTTCCGAAATAGCGGTGGGTATTATTGATTACCGTTTAAAAAACGCTGAAGACCAAGCTAACGGTGATATTTACAATACGCTCTTAGTGTTAGGAGGTAAAGAAGCTTATCAGTATCCAACAACCAATCGTTATCAAAAACATCATTTAGTCCCTTTTGGTGAATTTATTCCGTTAGAATCTGTACTTGAACCGATTGCCGCATTGCTAGACATTCCTATGTCATCAATGAAACAAGGCGATAAAAAGCAACCCCAATTAACAATGCAAGGATTTAAATTTACAACGGCAATCTGCTACGAAGTGATTTTATCTAATTACATATGGCATAACTTTCAACAGGATACTGATTTTTTACTGACTGTATCAAATGATGCTTGGTTTGGTGATAGTATTGGGCCAAAACAACATCTACAAATGGCACAAGCAAGAGCATTAGAGTTTGGCAGACCCTTAATCCGTAGTACCAATAATGGCATAACTGCAATTATTGATAAAAAAGGCTATATTATTCAGCAAATACCTGCATTTACTGAAGGTGTGTTAAATGCAACATTATCCCCAACCACTGGTTTAACCCCTTATGCAAGATGGGGAAATCTACCTTATTATGTTCTTATCCTATTCATGTGTATTATCACTTTTATAAAAAAACGTTCATAATTTAAGATACTGGCATAATTATTGCTTAAATTAAATTGAGTTCCAACTAAAACCTGAGGCTTCATTAATTGCTAAAAATGCAAAATATCAATTAATGTATCTAGCTCCAATAATCTATAAATAAACAGTAAAAAGTACTTTTATGCTAAAAAATAAGTTATAATATACGCCCTTTGTAAAAATATTAAATAAATTTAATATGATACAAAATAAACAGTAGGAGATGACTATGAACAAAAAAACAAAATTAACCAAATTAGTTTTATCATTTGCAATGTTAGGTCTAATGGCTGGAACTGCAGTTGCAGAAGAACTCAGTGGTACATTAGCTAAAATCAAAGAAAGTGGTGTGATTGTTGTTGGTCATCGCGAATCGTCAATTCCGTTTTCCTACTACGGTGATAATCAAGAAGTTATTGGTTATTCGCAAGATTATTCTAATTTAATTGTCGATGCAGTTAAAAAAGAACTTAATTTACCAAATCTTAAAGTAAAATATTTACCAGTTACGTCTAAAACACGTATTCAACTACTAAATAACTACACTTATGATTTTGAATGCGGTTCGACAACGAATAATCTTGAACGTCAAAAAACTGTCGATTTTTCAGATAGTATTTTTATTGTTGGTACGCGCTTTTTAGTAAAAGCGGACAGTAATATTAAAAGTATTGAAGATCTTAAAGGCAAAAATGTGGTTACCACTGCCGGCACTACGTCTGAAATTCGTTTAAATCAAATCAATGCTAAAGAAAACCTAGGTATTCGTATTATTACCCCTAAAGATCATGGTGATGCATTTAATGCGCTTGAAACAGGACGTGCTGAAGCATTTTTAATGGATGATGCGTTACTTGCTGGGGAACGTTCGCGTGCAATAAAACCAAATGATTGGAAAATTGTTGGCGAACCATTATCTTATGAATCTTATGGCTGTATGTTAAGAAAAGGTGATGTTCAATTTAAACAATTAATGGACAAAACTATTTCTGACGCACAAAAATCAGGAAAAGCACTTGAATCTTACAACAAATGGTTCACTCAACCTGTTCCACCAAAAGGCGCCAACATGGCACTTGAAATTTCACCAAAAATGGTTGAGCTGTTTGCAAATCCTAATGATAAAGCATTAGATTAATACTATTCTTATCTTTCTAATCCATGTACTAAATGTATTAACATTTAGTACATAACCTAAATTAGTGAATTAAATATATTATGAGTTTTAATTGGACACTATTTTTTGAACCCACCCCTTATGGTGATGGGATTTACTTAAACTGGCTATTAGATGGCATCTTTGTAACAGTGTCGTTAGCTGTGACCGCTTGGATCATTGCCTTTGTGTTAGGATCTTTGGTCGGGATATGCCGAACACTTGACAATAAGTTTCTTAATAACTTTGCGGCAAGTTATATTCAGCTGTTTCGTAATATTCCATTACTTGTACAAATGTTTTTATGGTATATGTTATTTCCAGAAATTTTAACAGGTAGCTTAAAAACATGGTTTATATCTGGCTTATCGCCAAATGTCAGCTCTTTTATCACAGCAGCAATTGCTTTAGGATTATTTACTTCAGCACGTATCGCAGAACAAGTAAGAACAGGTATTCAGACTTTACCTAAAGGTCAACGTTATGCGGCTATCGCACTTGGATTAACGAATCGTCAAGCATACATATACATTCTATTACCTAATGCTTATAGACGTATAATTCCACCATTAACCTCAGAAATGACGAATATCATTAAAAATTCATCTGTGGCGTCAACTATTGGGCTAATCGATCTCATTGGTCAAATTGATCGCATTAATGAATCGACTAATAGTATTGTGGAGATACTTTGTGGCGTCACTATTGCATTTATGTTAATCAATTATGCAGTACTGACTATTATGCGAATTGTTGAAAAACATACGCGCTTACCTAACATGAATCATGGAGGATAAAATGCAGTTATTCGATTGGATTGCTAATATACCTTCATTAGTATCAGACAACTATCATCTTTTATTAAGTGGTTTATGGTTGACCACAAGAATTACACTCAATGCGGTCGTTTTTGGCATTGTTTGGGGAACAGTGCTTGCATTAATGCGTTTATCAAATAACAAAATACTTAACATATTTGCTAAATGCTATGTGAATTTATTTCGTTCCATCCCACTACTTTTAGTACTGTTATGGTTCTATTTAGCGCTTCCGCAAGTTATTAAATATGTATTTAACTTACCACCTTATGCCGATGTTCGCGTTGTATCAGCAATGATTGCCTTTGCTTTATTTGAAGCAGCTTACTATTCTGAAATTATTCGCGCAGGTATTAACGCTGTCGCTAAAGGCCAATATCACGCTGCTTACGCACTCGGTATGACCAAAGCGCAAGCGATGCGATTAATCATTTTACCGCAAGCATTTAGATCAATGGTACCGCTATTACTCACTCAAGGTATTATCTTATTCCAAGATACATCTTTAGTTTACGTCATGAGCTTGATTGATTTATTTGGCGCAAGTGTGACACAAATCGGCAACGTGCAAGGTGGCACGGTAAAATATTCTATGATTATTTTTGCAGCAGCAAGTTATTTTATAATTTGTTTTACTGCTTCACGTTTAGTTAATTATTTCAAAAAAGGGATAAATCGATGATCTCCTTAGAAAATGTATCAAAATGGTATGGACAATTTCAAGTATTAAAGAACTGCTCAACAAAAGTGGGAAAAGGCGAAGTAGTCGTTGTTTGTGGCCCATCTGGCTCAGGAAAATCAACACTAATTAAAACTGTAAATGGTTTAGAACCTGTACAAAAGGGTAAAATTATTATAGATGGCACAGAAATCACGGATAAATCGACCAACCTAGCTAAACTTCGATCTAAAGTAGGCATGGTGTTTCAGCATTTTGAATTATTTCCCCATTTAACAATATTAAAAAACTTAACCCTTGCTCAAATCAAAGTATTGGGAAGAGCAGATGAAGAGGCGCGTGAAAAAGCTTTAAATCTATTAGAACGTGTAGGTTTACTGGCGCATGCAGATAAATACCCTGCTCAGCTTTCTGGTGGACAACAGCAACGAGTAGCAATTGCCCGTGCACTTTGTATGGATCCTATTGTTATGTTATTTGATGAACCAACATCTGCACTCGATCCTGAAATGGTTAATGAAGTGTTGGACGTTATGGTAGAGTTAGCTTATGAAGGTATGACTATGATGGTAGTGACGCATGAAATGGGCTTTGCTCGTAAAGTTGCACATCGTGTTATCTTTATGGATGCAGGTGAGATCATCGAAGACACCTCAAAAGAACAATTCTTTACTAATCCACAATCAGATCGTGCTAAAGACTTTTTAGCGAAGATTATTCATTAATTATCATCATAAAAATAAACAGCACTTGGTTAATATAGCAAGTGCTGTTTACCTAGATTACTGCTTATCATCTACATAAAAAAATTATGTAGATAAATCATTCTTCATGATGTATTAACAACGTTTATTTTTATCTAGTTAGTTTGACAAAAAACCTTCACTAAAATTGATGAGTTATCTTTGCAAGTCAAATATTGCCAGTAATGAGGTATATCTAAATAGCTTAACAATAAATAAGGATTGATTTAAGAAAATAATAAACTATGCACCATCAATTTGGTATTTTAAAAACGCATAACAAATTATTCCAGAAGCTATGTCTAGGCTACCTAAATTATCCTACCCGCTAATTATATTTACGAACTTAAACAGCTTAACACTATTATTGACTAAAACAATTAGCAAACTTTTTAGACTAAAAACGTTACCATCACTATGTTATGGGCAAGTATTTTCTATTTGTTGAGCTAACCCGCTTTCACGATGTATTTGACTTTTAACGGAAAGTGCTAAAATTTGAGTATCGGCATAAATCGATACAGTTTTTTTAGCTCGCGTAATTGCAGTATAAAGTAAAGAGCGATTGAGTAATGGTGAATAATCAGTTGGCAATATAATATTTACATCATCAAATTCTGAACCCTGTGATTTATGAATAGTCATTGCATAAGCCGTTTCATGCTCAGGTAACCTGAAGGGTGAAAACCCTTTGATTGAACCATCAGCAAAAGGGAAATACACACGTAATTTACTACTATCATGCTCAGCAGGTAGGGCTATGCCAATATCACCATTATATAACCCTAATGCGGCACTATTACGTAAAATCATAATAGGTCGGCCGATATACCATGCTTCTTTATTTTTTATGTGAATTAACTTATGGTTAGCTAATAGAGATTCAATTTGTGAGTTTAAGCCGCTAACACCGAACATTCCTGATCGCAAAGCACAAAGCAGGCGATAGTTGGCAAACTTAGCTAAAATGGACATAATATCATTATCACCACTAGACTTTATTGCCTTTAAATAATCTGAATAATGTTTAACACTTTCATTTAAAATAGACTGATAGGTCTGTTTTGATGCTAAATTATAGAAATGAATGTCATTAAATTCAGCATTCATGAGCAGTGCTTTTACCTTGCTAACACTGCCCTCTTTTACCGCATTAGCCAATACACCAATACCTGAGGTTTGATCAAATCGGTAACTTTTTTGTAATAAGCATATACTATCGGTAATTGTTGCAACTTTCTGCTCACTCGGCACAACATAACCGGTTAATTGCGTTAACTCCTTGGCGCGTGAAGGGCTATAGCCTTTACCAATAAAAGCGCAAAGATCACCAAATACCGCGCCAGCCTCAACCGATGAAAGTTGGTCTTTGTCTCCTAATAGAATTAAACGTGCCGCAACGGGTAATGCATCAATCACTCGCGACATCATATTAAGATCAACCATTGATGCTTCATCAATCACCAATACATCAACGTGAAGAGGATTTTGTTTATTATAATGAAAAGAACGATTATCTGCTTTAGCGCCCAATAAACGATGTAAAGTAATGGCTTCAGCCTTAATATTAATTTTTTGATTAACAGGCAATTGTGCTATGGCTTGGCTAAGTGATTGTGTTAACCTTGATGCAGCTTTCCCCGTTGGAGCAGTTGCAACAATGCGAGAATTAGGATTGGTTAACAAAATGCCAGCTAATATTTTAGCCACTGTTGTGGTTTTACCGGTACCAGGTCCACCCGAAATAATAGCCACTTTACGCGTTAACGCCACTGCTACAGCGATTTTTTGCCAATCAATGGACGCCGATCGTTGAGTAAATAATTGATCTAAAATCGTAATTAAATCAGCCTGTGATGCTAATTGTTGTTCAGATGAGGGTTGATTAAAATAAGATGCAACTTGCTTTTCATCTAGGTACATACGTTGAAAATAGAGTCTATTATCAATAAATACAAGCGGTGAAAGCAACGTGCCGTCGCTGATTATCTGATTATTTTGTGCTTGCAAAATAGTGGTTAACCAATCTTGCAAAGTGGGGGAAGCTAAATCACGCCAAAGCTGCGGATCATAGTTTTGCTCGTTTATTTGGGAAATATCCAAACAAACATGCCCCGCTCTTACCTCAAAACTGAGCAATAAAACCAAAAAAGCCAAACGTTTAACGACAATATCATCAGCTAGTTGAGCTTTTTTTGTTAAAAACTGGGCTAAATGAATATCGAGTAAATTAATTTGACTATTTTGTTTAAACTGATTTAACCACTGTGTTAGCATACGTTATTCGTTTTATCTGATCGTGTTTATAACCCTGAAATTTCACTCACTTTATCCTTTGGATAAGTTAGCTTAAAGCTCAAATTAAGATTTTTAGTTTCTTTAGGGTTTAATTTTAATTGCCAAGACAATAAACCACTTTCTTTATCATAAATTGCGTCGTCATATTTTGCATCTTCAAGCTTGACTATTTTATTTAAAATTACAGGCAATTGATCGTAAATAACAATATCTATTGGTAACGATTTATTATTTTTAACATCAATGGTGTAAGCATATTTTTGCGATATATCATCACCAAAGAAGGAAGGCTTTGATGTTTCATTTAAATTTCGATCGCGTGAAATAAAAATATTTTTATCATGTCCAAGGGACAGATCCAGTGTATCTTTCACGCCTTTGGTTGTAATAAAACTTTCACCTAGATAATCGCCATTAAAAAATACTGTCGATTTTCCAGGTAAAAGATTCAATTTATCCCAATCAGAAATTTGCGCTTCTAAATATACATTGCTACTTAATTTTGGCGAAGCAATATAATGATATTGAGCCAGAACTTCTTTATTTTGTAAAGTAAGTATATTACCGTAACTGTTAGATTTTATCGTATAAGGTAATTTTACATTAAAATGAGTATTAATACCCAAATTGTCAATCAACACATTATCTGAAGCGCTTTCAAAAGCCAGACGATCTAAGGATTTTACAGCAGTGGTACTAATATCATTATATCTTTTTTCACTGCTAGCTAAAAAAGGGCCATTTTTTTCAGAAAATACATCAATTTGCCAAGGCATTAACTTAGGTGCAGTTATGCCTTCTTTAGGGTTTGATGTAGATAAACTAAAATCGACATTTTGCCAATCTAAACCACTATTTTGATAAATATCCGCTTTATAAGTTAATTGCAAGTTAGAATTAATATCGGCAACACGAATATCATATACAGGAGACCAACCAGCATCATTAATGACATAAGATAATGTCACTGGTAAAGTGATTGCTTTATCTGAGTAGACTTTTACATTAATGACATTTGTTAAACCATTGGTTGACTCATTTTTAAGGTTATCGATTTTTTCTTGAATATCGGCGATTTGTGTATCTGTCTGAGCAAGTTCTTTTTGTAATTTATTTTGTTCATTGAGAAAGGTTACCAAATTGGTTTTAACAAAATCTAACACATTTTTCATGTTGTTAAGATCATCATGATCACTTTTAACTAATTGATCAAGTCGATTATTTTTTAGTAGTGCAATTTGCTGGTCAACTGCACTTAATTCAATTGCTGTTCTATCATGGGTATTTTGTAATTGTTGTAATTTGTCTAATAAAGATTTCATTTCTGCACTATCTTCATTATTATCGGGATCTTGATTATTAACGCCGATTGACAATATATTAATATTTGCATCATTACTAAACCCAACATTAATGGAATGAGGATTAACACTATTAGCAATGTTGGTTAGTAAAATCTCATTTTCACCTTTTATTAAAGTTACATTTGACTGACCTTGTAATTCAGCACCTTGTAAAAAAACTGTCACTTTATTCAACGAAACATTATTGGCAAAAACATTGCTTGAAGCTAACGCAATAAAAAAAGTAAGCTTGTATATGTTCATTTTTTCTCCTTTTATTCAATATTTTTATCTTCTAAACAAGAGAATAAAGCCGGTTAACCATACCAACAAAATTGTCTAATGAATCAATTTGACTAACTAGTATTTACTATTTTTGATTGAATTTCTATCAAATTAAAATCAATTCATTAAATCAAGAAAAATTTTTGTTTAATATATTGAACATTTAATTATAATATTGTAAATTTTGTTTCAGATAAAAAACAAAAGATAAGGGGGCGATATGAATGGTTTTAGTTATTTAAAAACAGCCATAAAACGCAAAAATTTATCATTACAAACAGTTGCTGATGCCTGCCAAATGACCAAAGGTTATTTGAGCCAACTAATTAATGATAAAATCAAAAATCCTAGTGCTCAAAAGTTACAATCACTCCATCACTATTTGCAAATTGATCCCAATTGTAAACATAAAAAAGTAGGCGTTATTTTTGGCAAGTTTTATCCACTACATACTGGCCATATTTATCTTATTCAACGAGCTATTAGCCAAGTTGACGAACTTTATGTGATTCTTTGTTCCGATACGATGCGAGATATGGCGCTATTTAAACAAAGTGCAATGTCACGCCAACCAACAATTAACGATCGGATTCGTTGGTTATTACAAACGTTTAAATATCAAAAAAATATCCATATTGAGCTTTTAGAAGAAGATGGTATTCCTTCATATCCAAATGGTTGGAATGAGTGGAGTGATCGCGTTAAAAAGTTATTTAAGGAAAAAGGCATTAATCCTAGTTGTGTCTATTCCAGTGAACCACAAGATGTAGCGATGTATAAAGATTTATTCGATTTAGATACCGTACTTATTGATCCTACACGCCGATTTATGCAAGTAAGTGGCACTCAAATTCGTCAAGCGCCTTTAAAAAATTGGCAATATATTCCAACTGAAGTTAGACCGTTTTTTGTACGAACTGTCGCTATTCTTGGTGGTGAATCAAGCGGTAAATCGACATTAGTCAATAAGTTAGCCAATATGTTTAATACCACTAGTGCTTGGGAATATGGTCGTGATTATGTATTTTCTCAACTTGGTGGTGATGAACGAGCATTACAATATGCTGATTACGATAAAATTGCTTTAGGACATGCACAATATATCGATTTTGCAATCAAACATGCCAATAAAGTGTCGTTCATTGATACTGATTTTATTACCACACAAGCATTTTGCAAAAAATATGAAGGTAAAGAGCATCCATTTTTACAAGCCATGATCAACAACTATCGATTTGATCTGGTTATTTTATTGGGTAATAACACTCCTTGGGTTGCTGATGGATTACGTAGTTTAGGTAGCCCAAAACAGCGAAAGGACTTTCAGCAGCTACTTATCTCATTATTAGAAAAAAACCATATTAGCTATGTTCAAATCGATTCACCTGACTATGATGAACGATATTTACGCTGTATTGAACTAGTCAATCAACTTATCAACGATGAAGAGTCTTAATCATGAATAAATTAGCCAATTTTATTATCACTATAGGACGTAATCGATTTTATCCTTACTTCTGTGTACTTTGTGTCACCTTAGCTTTTTTATATACAGATCCATTTAATAATTTCAATTTACGTTATGCCGTGTCGTATGCTGGTGCATTTTGTGGATTGTTATGTGTAATCTTATTAGCTAAACGCAAAAACTTAGGGAATGTGCTAGGAATGCTAGCTGTAGTCGCTGAGTGTTGCGCTAACTTTCTTGGTGGCAATATTGGTGCAGGCTTGCCTACTTTTTACTATTTTGGCTCACATGTTTATGGATTAATCACTTGGCAAAAAAACCTGGATAGTCATCAACATGTCAAAGTTCGATCACTTAGTGAGCAAGCTTTTTTATATACCCTTATTTTTCTGATTATAGCTGTCTTTTTTAATGTCTATTTAACTAATGCTATTGGCGTAGATAATACAATATATCAACTGATTACAAACTGTTTTATTTTTGGATTAGGTGTGGTTGCTCAACTTTTACTGATGATGAGATATTCATTCAATTGGTATTTGTGGGTGATTTTGAATGTCTTGGTTATTGGTTTAAATATTTATACCAATAATATTATCATTGCAACTCAATACCTGATTTATTTGTTCAATGCTATTTATGGAATTTGTGAATGGAAACATTCTGAACAAAAACAGTAAATTGTTACGCTTGAGTCAGGTATAGAAGTTCAATTTCACGTTTTAGAATAAAAGGATACTAAAGGAAAGTAAAACGCCCAAATAAGAATCTATAAAATATAGATTATATAGTTAGTATAAAACGTAATACGTAACAATTACCAAACTCACTTGAGATCGCCACAAATAAGAAAGGCCTAGAATACAATCCAAATGTATTAAATAAAAGCCATCAATCAATTTGATGGCTTTGGTTATTCAATATCACCTTTTACTAACGGAACAAACTTAACATCACCAACATTATTGACAATAAAATTATCACCGTTTCGTTCAATAACCTGCAAAATTTGTTTATGTTCATTACCTACCGGTATAACCAATCGACCTTTATCGGCTAATTGTTCGAGTAATTTACTAGGCACTTCAGATGCAGCAGCCGTAACAATAATACCATCAAAAGGACCTCGTTCAGGCCAACCTAACCAGCCATTTCCATGACGCGTTGAAATATTGTGAAGATCTAACTGTTTTAAACGCCGTTTAGTATTCCATTGCAAACTTTTAATCCTTTCTACAGAACAAACATGATCGACTAACTTAGCTAATATCGCCGTTTGATAACCCGAGCCAGTTCCAATTTCAAGTACTTTTGAATGGGGTTCTAGTTTCAATAATTCTGTCATTTTGGCGACAATGTAAGGTTGTGAAATAGTTTGCCCACTACCAATAGGTAAAGACCGATTATCATAAGCCTGATGAGAAAGTGCCTCATCAACAAAATGCTCCCTAGGAATAGCAGCAAACGCTGTTAAGACACGCTCATCTTTGATTCCTTGCTGACGCAACAATTTAATTAAAGATTGCATTTTTAAACTTTGCATGTATTTACTCACTTCCTATTATCAATTCACGTATCACGCTTGTTGCATAACAACCTGATGGTAAATAGAATTTCAAATTAACATTATTATCATCTAACCATTGCCAACTCAATTGTGATGGATAAACGACTATCGAACGTCTTGCTGTTTCAACGCGCTCTTTGGCAAATAATGAGTTAAAATTAGACCAACTTTGTAGACAAGATTGCTCAAATTCAAAAGCGACAGATGTTGTCCCTAATGGCGAATCACCAACCATAGGTGCTGTTATATTGATTTCACCTTGATGTACACGTTGTTGTAAAGAGGGTAACTCTTCAGCTTGGGCAACAAACCAACTGCCACGACCAGCAAGCTGTAATATATCACCATCAAGCACTGTTTGATGCAAATTCTGTGCAATTCGTTGGCTGACAATATTATTAAAAATTGCACTTCGAGCAGCGGAAAGATAAAAGCTACGCTTTTTACGATCAGTAACAGATATTTCACCATTGGCCCATTTTATTGCTTGAACAACATTATTTTGCTCACGACCAAAACGTTGTTCACCAAAATAATTTGGTACACCAAATTGTATAATCAAAGCTAATTTTGATTCAATTTCGGATTTATTGCTTAATGATGTTAGGTTGATATTAAAATAGTTGCCTTTTAATGCACCTATTTTTAATTTCTTATTATGGCGAGTTACTTTTAGTATTTTACATCCATCTAAATTAAAATTCGAAAAATCAGGCGTAGCTTGACCTGGCATATGTAAACTAAACCACTGTTGAGTGACAGCTTGACGATCTTTTAACCCTGCATAACTCACAAATTTAGCCGAAATACCGACATATTTTGCCAACTGCTCGGCAACAAAAATGGTATTACAATCACGTTTTTGTAAAAAAACAAAAACATGTTCACCATCGTTGGTCAACTCAAAACCAAGATCTTCTGTAACAACAAAATCTTCAAATTTTTGTTTATACTGGCCAATTGTGGTGGGTTTTCCATAAAAATAATTTAGTTCAGCTAACACAGATACTACCTATTTTTTTCAATTTAATTGTCTTTAACTATTTTAGTTAATAACACTACTGCTTCACAAGCAATGCCTTCTTTACGCCCAGTAAAGCCTAATTGTTCAGTAGTTGTTGCTTTAACACTAATTTGATCAAAATGAACATTCAGATCTTCGGCAAGATTAATCCGCATTTGATCAATATGGGGGCGCATTTTTGGTTCCTGTGCAATTATTGTGGTATCTAAATTAACCAGTTGATACCCTTTAGCTTGTATTGTGCTATAAACTTTTTTTAATAATATGCGGCTGTCTATACCTAAGTATTGCGGATCGTTATCAGGAAAAAACTTTCCAATATCACCTAACGCTAATGCACCGATTAAAGCATCGGTAATAGCATGTAATACTACATCGCCATCGGAATGCGCTATCAGACCATATTGATAAGGAATTTTCACGCCGGCGAGAGTAATTGGTCCATCACCACCAAATTTATGAACATCAAATCCATGCCCTATTCTCATACTGGTACCTACTTTAAAGTTGAATGAGTTAAATAAAAAGTAGCTAATGCTAAATCCTCAGGTTGAGTAATTTTTATATTGTCTCGGCGACATTCAACTAATATAGGATGCCCTCCACAATACTCAATAGCAGAAGCTTCATCGGTGATAGTTATATGATTATTCAACGCATTAAGTAAACATGATTTGAGTACTTTAGCTGTAAATAATTGAGGGGTTGCAGCTGCCCATAAATGCGTTCTATCTTCTGAACGTTCAATTATTTTATCATTGTCTTGATAGGCACGCTTTATCGTATCACTGACGCGAGTGGCTAAAATGCCGCCTTGCTGTGAATTTAACACAATATCAATTAAACGCGTAATATCGTCATTATGAACACAAGGCCTAGCTGCATCGTGCACTAAAGCCCAATCATCATCTTGCAACAAATGTAAACCTGCTAATACAGATTCAGCACGAGTTTTACCGCCTATCGTAACGTTTATTTTATCATGCGCAGCAATAGCTAGTGTGTTAAACATCACATCTTCAGGGCTAATAACAACGATAATTTGTGCTATTTTAGGATGTGATAATAACTTATTTAAGGTATGCTCGATAACCGTCATTGAGCCAATTTTTAAATATTGTTTTGGTAATTGGCTACGCATTCGACAACCTATTCCTGCCGCCGGAACAATGGCCGTAATATTACAATTCCTATTCACTGCATTATGCCTTAACGATGTTGTGTTTTTGAATCAACAATAATTCGATAAAAATACTCATTGGGCTTGACCATACCTAAATGACTACGCGCTCGCTCTTCTATCGCTTCCGAACCACGCTGCAAATCATTAATTTCAGCAAACATCTGTTCATTACGGTCTTTCAATTGCGCATTTTGTTCATGAAGATCTGCTAATATTTGAACATTATCTTGATAATCATAAACATTATTTTTGCCATACCACAGTGAGTATTGCAAATAGCTAAGTACAGCTAATAAAATTAATGGGACTTTCCATCTAATCATGAGTTTTATCTATTCACTAAATTTAGATACATTTAACTGGTTTCGGTAAACCTGCAAGTTTAGTTGCCTGTTTTGCCGGGCCATCAGGAAATAACTTATACAAATAGCGACTATTACCTTTTTCTGTGCCAAATTTTTTTTCCATAGCTTTAACTAATGCTCGAATAGCTGGTGAAGTTTTATATTCTAAATAAAAATCACGAACAAATAATATCACTTCCCAATGCGCATCGGTTAATTCTATCGACTCTTTAGCGGCCAACAGTGGGACTAAATCAACACTCCAATCCTGCCAATTTTTTAGGTAACCTTTCTCATCGGTTGGTATTTGACTTAACATTTTTATAAACACGCTGTTTTATTTAAATCATATTATACTCATTTAAAGAAATGATGGCACTATTTTGATGGTAAAAGCATCATGACACGAATATTCACCTCAAATTTGATGAAATTTAAAGCAAACGATGAAAAAATTGAAAATAGCTATTTACAAATTCATAAGTCTCCTTTAATATTCACAGCCATTGCGGAAGTGTGGCTGAGCGGTTGAAAGCACCGGTCTTGAAAACCGGCGAGGGGCGACCCTCCCAGAGTTCGAATCTCTGCGCTTCCGCCATCTTTCCTAAAGGTTGATCAATTAGTCGCAATTCAGATTTTGAAAAACAACTTTCCTTCAAAAATATCCCTTAGAATATATTGTAACCCTTAAATTTATTACTCCGTCAAAATATTAGATTATTATAAATAAAAACGAATATAAATCATAATCCAGCTAAATAGAAATTAACCACATTCCATTCTTTTTTGAGCATAAACCAAAAAACTATAGACGATAAAGACAAAATTTATTCAGTTTTACATCTGTCTTTGGATAACTAGTAAATAAAGTAACAGTAAAGATTTTGTTTTATCAAGCAACAACTATACAATCTATTTTTTAAATAAAGTGATCATCTAGAGTTCCGATAAGCAATGATCACTTAAACCAAAAATGAATGCTTACTTTTACGCAATACCGATTATTTAATTTATTAATAGGAGACGAAGCTTGAAAATATACACTGCACCTGGATCACGATCTTTAACTGTTATCTGGGCTTTGGAAGAAATAGACCTTCCTTATGAAGCAATCCGGGTTGAAATACACACAGATGATGCGGCCGTCAAATCACCTCATCCTTTTGGTAAAGTACCATTTTTAATGGAAGGGAGTTTTTCATTAAGTGAAACGTTGGCCATATGCCTTTATATTTGTGAAAAAAAACAAAATACGTTATACCCTGCGAATTTACAAGAAAAGGCTATTATCAATTCTTTAATCAGTTTTTCGATTACTGACTTAGAAACGCCACTTTCTTGCCTTGCTAAACAGATACTGTTTACTCCTGAAGATCAGCAATCGCCAGAATTTATCAATTACTTTAAAAAACAAACCATTGATGTTTTGTCTAGGATAGAACTAAAAGAAACAAATGCATGGCTCATTGGTGATACCTTTACGTTAGCAGATATCTTTTTATCTCATCGATTAATGTTTGCAAAAGCATTTGGCATTACGTTGGACAAAAAACTTGAAAACTATCTTCAAAAAGCGACGAGTAGACCGGCATTTTTGAAAGCTCATAAAATAAATGATAATTAATTCTCATTTATTTTACGTTTTTGATTAACCGCTCCATGGCGGTTTTTTTGATTGAACCCTCTTTACTGAATTGGATTTGTTAAGCGTGAGCAAGTGAGTGCTGAGCTAAAATTCTTAATGTTTTAGCTCAACAAATGAATTATGTTGTTCCTTGATTTTTGTAACTGAAAAGCTTCAGTCAGTAATGTTATAAATACCATCAGCTATATTCTATATTTATAGTAAAAGGAGATTGGCGTCTCCAAAAGCGAAAAAATTTTAGCTGCTGTAACTGGCATTCACTGTTTGCGAATGTCTCTTCTCTTATGGCGTGCTATGTACGGGGCATATTCGGATGCGCCGATTTGTTCGCTTTTCGGTGCGCTAACCGGTGCATAGTTCCGCCTCCATTTAAACTAACATTTTCATAAAAAGTGAGGCACTTATGTTTGGAGTACCTCTTGAGAAGTAACAACTGAACACCACAGCAAATTCTTTTTGCTCTGCACCAAAAAGGAATGAATCTCAATCAGATTATTGAAGAAAATAAGATTAATATCCTAAATTTTAATGAATTTGAATGCTGTATCGCAAATGCCTTAGACATTCCCTTGCAAACCCTCTGGCCATCTCGTTATTTTTATAATCACGATAATTAGTTTAAATGAGTTGCATTTGTGTGTTACTTCTATTTTTTTACCACGATAATAACAAGAAAAGTGGTGATTTTCTTTAAATCAGTTTGTTAGGAAACTTTTTCTTGCACGAATCTCGTTGTATTGTGCTTGGTCTTGTTGACATTTCAGCCATTAATCATTTGCCATTGGTCGATACGCCCGTTATAGCGGGTTATCCTTCGCCTTCTGATGATTATTTAGAGGCTAAACTGGATTTAACTGAGCATTTAGTCAAACACCCTAGTGCCAGCTATTATATTAAAGTGAGGGGTGATTCAATGGTGGATTATGGTATTTTTAGTGGTGATTGCTGCCATTGATAGTGAATTAACCTGTAAGTGTTTGGGATTAATCAATGAACAGTATCATTTATTGTCTGGTACTGCGCTTTACCCGCCCATTGCACTAGCAGGTAAAGAGTTACATGTTTGGAGGATTCATACTATCCACTCATTGAGAGGCCCTGAACATTCATGATTGGGTTAGTGGATTGTAATAATTTTTATGCTTCTTGTGAGCGAGTATTCACCCAAAGCTTGAGGGACAACCGATTGGTATACTTTCTAACAACGATGGTTGTGTGATAGCACGCTCAAATGAGTTAAAACCATCCGTCCCAATGAGAATGCCTGTCTTTAAGATTCTACCCGCTATTCATAAGCAAGTGACGTTGTTAAGCTCTAATTATCAATTGTATAGTGATATGTGTAAGCGTGTCTTTGATACGGTGCGAGCACATACTTCAGATGTTAAGCCTTATTCTATTGATAAAGCATTTATTGCGTTAGACGTTTTTTCGGATGTAACGACGCATTGTCAACACATCATGGCGGTGGTGAAGCGTAATACAGAGATACCAGTCAGTATTGGTACTACTTCAACCCGAACTTTAGCTAAAGTCGCTAACAATATTGCTAAAAAGTAAACGGCTTACTGCGATGCCCGTTATTTAGCAAATGACAGTGGTTTGTTGAATGAAGCCTTAAAGAAGTTTCCAGTGAGTGAAGTATGGGGAATTGGAAATCGTATTGCGGAAAAACTACACGCGCTGGGTATTCATACTGCATGGGATTTACGCCAAGCCAACACAAAACAAATTAGGCAGCAGTTTTCACAGTACTGGAGCTACAAGGAACTTCTTGTATCGAGTTAGATGATATGCCCACGCCAAAACAAAATATGATAATTTCACGTAGCTTTGGTCAGTCGCTTTAATTATTATTGTATATATATTTTTTCTAGATTTCGTAGAAGTCCCTCCACAACCCAAGAAAAAGAAATGTAAATAAGCTTGATGAATCAGGTTTAAATTTGGTAGTGTCAAGTTAACTCATCTTAAGTATAATCAAACAGATGAGTTAACTTGACACTACCAGTAAATAAGTACTTGCTTAATTTACCTTATATATAAGATCAAACTCTACTTATCATCAAAAGTAGTTATAAATTTTATTGTTCATAAACATTTCCACCGTCATCCCTACGCAATAATATCCATGTGATATCATTCCATAGGTTATCTTGCTCATCAGAAAACGGTATAACTTTATAACCCTCGGTTAGTTCCTGATAGTAAAGTTTGCCATTGATATTCGCTGAATAAAAACCACTAAAACGACATAATTCACCAGTCTTAACGGTGATTCGCTTTTGCTGTGGTTCTAAAGCATTTTCTCCTGAATCAGATATTGGAAGAGTATTTTCTTCTGGTAAGGCAACATTATCAAAACGGGCTTGCCATTCCGTCGTCGTTCTACTATTAAAACGTATTTCACCATTTACCGAACCAAACCCAAGCGAACCAATTTCAGGTGCTCTGGCAGCCTTTAATAACGCGTTAACAAAAATATAGTGTTTAGGGTAAGGATTTTCTTGAATATACCCCAATGCAGGAACCTCACCAGCCTGAACGATAATCCCCCGCTGATAGGGGTAAAACTTAATAGCTGGATCTTCATTATTAGCTTGTAACTGAGCCACGCTTCCAAGTTTTTGTTTGATTAAATCATCACTCAGTATTGTTAACCAATTAATACATTTAAAGCCATTTCTAAATCTAAGATCTCCATCATAATTAGAAATATCAAGACCGAGGAAACGGTGTGCTATTTCATATTCTAAGTATTGATAATCATAGTACTCATGACCGTGCTGAACACCTAAACCGGCATAACCATGCATAGGTTGAAGTTTTCCGCTAATAACCTGAATAAATTTAATAAATTGTTGAACGCCGCTTGTTTTCAGTTCAGAAAGTGGCCAATAGAGTTTTAGAAAACTCACTTCCTTATGCACTTGTTCATACCAACCTGCCGATGAAAAAATATTAATAAGATAGTCAGCAACATAATCTAAGTTAGGTGAACTACTCCAATAAATGCTTAAATCATCCGTCCCAATTGAATAAATATTATTTATCTTCTCTTCTAAAGTAGATGCATGATATTGCTCTAAATTATTAGGATTGTCGTCCTTGTAACCGCTGAGAAGCTTATCACCCCAATATTGGTGATACAATGCTAAAACTTCACCCATTGCTTGACGCTTTTGTGGTAAGTAGCCTTGATCGATATAAAAG
This sequence comes from Gilliamella sp. B3464, assembly GCF_026536145.1. Classification (NCBI taxonomy): domain Bacteria; kingdom Pseudomonadati; phylum Pseudomonadota; class Gammaproteobacteria; order Orbales; family Orbaceae; genus Gilliamella; species Gilliamella sp. B3464. Next base: position 351,791 of record NZ_JAFNOQ010000002.1, read on the forward strand.
CAGGCAACTAAACCTGTTTGTAGGACATTATAATTATCAGGGTCAAAATAATGTGCATAGGTAAATAAGTTATATTTTTCCTGATACTCTTCAAGTAATTGTTCTAATGTTGTCATATCTATTCTTCCATTATCTATTAAACAACGCCATGCTTGACTATTCAGCGTTTGGTTCACCTTCGATAAAATAGTAATAATATTCAGTCTGATAAGGGTAATAATGTATCTCAAAGGGCCTAGCCTGATTATTTAACTCGGGTAGACTAGTTGTTAGAAGATTATCCAAACTACGGGGACGGATATTCATAGCGTTATAACGATAATCAAGCTCAATAAAACGATCATCCTGATTCTTTAAACGTTCCTCATTCGGTAAAAAAGAATTGTAACGCAATGTCCCATCAGAAGCTGCTATGTAGTGGTGTTCATTATTTTCAGCTGCCAGTTTTAATGAGGTTGCTCCACCGCCTACTAGAGCTGACTTGGTTACAATTTTTGTCGGGAATTGCAAAACAGTAGTCCCGCCGCGCGTTACAGTAGTCACTGCCGAAGTCTCTACAGTAACAGAGGGAACAGCACTCACAACGGCTGCTGTACCAGCAATACCAATACCAACTATTGCAAGTGGTGCAGCTTGAACTCTTTCGTAATGTTCATTATATCGTTTCCAAGCATCTATTCTTGCTTGCTCATTGGTATTATCCGTAACCAATAACTGAGGACGACTATATTTTTCAATTTGTGTATTAACCCATTTAATCACATGCTTTGAAATCGCATCATATTCATATTGAATTAATTCCTCTATCCCTAATATCATTTTAGGGTTATTTAGCGCTTGTTCACCCACTGCAATATAAAGCGGATCACTTTTTGCATCAGCCATTAATTGTTCTTCTTCATCTTTACGGCGGCGACGATTTTGACATTGTTCTAAAGTAATTAATCTAAATTTGTCGTATTCATTTCCTGCAATTTTTAAATAATCTTTAGCTTGCCCATTGCTTAATTTATCATTAGGAAACTTCACTTCGATCACCATTGCCAAATTATCGGGATGATAGCCTTTTCTTCCTACCAAATTATAGTTTGTTTTTCTGATCACATCGGGAATACGTATCAAACCTCGACCATTTTTAAATAAATCCTCTGCAATTTGAGGATTTAATGTACGATATGCTTCTTCAATGGTATTAACATCACTGCGCTTTAAATTGAGGGTATTTTCCAGTTCCGTTTTGCTTACCATCGGGCTAATGATCTCAAATGAGCTAAATTCAAACTTAAAAGGTCCAACCGGATCTCTAAAAGTATTAAGCTCTCGATATTCACGATAAATAAGCCGATATTGTGACAAAGGATAAGTGGTCGGTCGATAATTAAACCCTTGACTCATAATAGGCTCAGGTGGTGATTTAGTCATATTGTATCCCACTTCGCCACAATACGGAAAACGATAATCAAAATACTCTGCATCTTGTCTAATCCACTTTGTAACTTGCCTTTGGTAACGTGGAGTGCCATTTTTAGCAATGTATGGATTACGATAAGCTGCTTCCATCTTATTGCAAAGATAAACAATATCAAACGGATTAGCAACAAATAATACTTGTCCTGTTGGATCTTCTTTAGTAGGCGTTGAAACAAGCCCTAAAGAACTTGGTTTGCCAATTGGTGTTCTATTTTTACTATTCATCATTATTCATCCTTGTTGCATTCAGAAAATTTGAGTTTGACTATTTTCCCGGTTTGTTTATGCCTAGCATCAAATGATTCACCTTGCTCTTTTTCTAATGCAACACCCGATAAAATTTGACTTTTATCAGTAAATAGACGCTGTGTCCGTCCTTGCTCATCGGTAATCCCTGAAAATAATTTACCATTAATATCTATTTCATAAGGATGAAATGGCATGATTTTTCCAGTATCATAATTTTTTAATATAAAAAATTCGCTGTAACTGTCTGCATTTGGCAAATTTATAACGGGAGAGGGAATCATTTCTCCATCCATTTTTTGTAATGAAGCCGATTTAATAAAAACATCACCTAGTGTACCCAGTTCTATATTCGTATCAGTGATTTTGATATAAGACCCACCACAAGCTAATAGAATTTCTTCAGCCCCAGTTATTACTGCTTTGCCAGCCACACTATTAATAGAAATATCCTGTTTTGCAGCTAACTCCATTGTATCTGTTTGCGCCTGTATCTCCACTTTTCCCTTAGAAGCAAACAATTTCATTCCGGCTTTATGGGCAAATAAACTTATTGCCTCACCCGCAGCTAATGTCATTTTTTTCAATACATTAATATCAGTATTCTTTTCTGCGGTTATACTAATATTGCTACTACTTGATAACTGAATATTTTTTGGACTTGTTAATCCAATTCCTTCTTGAGCATAAGCAATCATACCGTTTTTTTCAAGTTGAATAAGAGCCGATTTTAATTGCTCTTGAGAGGCGATATCAGCCGAAAGAGCTTGTGATTTTTGGGCAATATTTTGTAAACCTTTAGCCAGATTAGGGGCATTTTCTAGTTGCGCAATGGCCCCTTGCATATCAAGCTGTTGTCCAGTAGCTTTAGAGGATGTAGAGGTAGTTAAATAGAGGCCTTTTTCAGCTGCTATACTTCCCCATTCATCCGTTCTAAGCTCAAATCCCTCTCCCCGCAGATCTTTATTTGAGTTGACTAAGTGACCAATATTCAACTGAGTTTTACCATATTCTGTCGCAAGTTTGATATGTTCTTGACCACGCTTGTCATCCATGCGCAGTTTGTTATTAGCTGGTGTTCTGATGACATTGCGGTGTTTATTAGCCGTAGCAACATGGTCGGGATGAGTACTATCGTGCATAGCGTAAGCAATATAAGGCCGATCTGGATTGCCACCACTGAACGCAATAGCAACCTCTGTACCGTCAATAAGTGGAAAGTGAAAACCATAGGTATCACCAGCATAGGGTTTGGCAAGGCGTACCCAAAGACTTTCTTCACCATTTTTCCATGTTTTGATATCAAAAACAAATTTGACACGGTAACGTCCATGAATATCAATATAGCCATAGGTATCGTTATCTGGGCTGGTGACACGAGCAGGTAATGTACCATTGACAGTAGGCCAAGGCAACGGCATTGGTCGGTACGATTTTAATGCATCATAGGGAATTGCGGTAAAGTTGGTATGATAATGTTCACTACGATCGCCGTAACTTTGCGTAGATAATATAATGATCCCTTCAGTGATATCATTATCACCTAAAACCAATGTGCTGCCATCAATAATAATATGTTGTCCTGGAACAAGGTTATAGTCGTTGCACTCACCACTAATAATAATTTTATTACTCAAGTGTGCTTCATGGCGAATTTTGGCGTACCAATGGCCACTTTCTATAGTCTGATCATCACCTTTATTTCTATAGTGCTCACCGTAGCGGTAATCTATGCCCCGCGTATTTTTATCTTTAGGTTGGCTATTAACAAGAGAATATTGATCTGCTTTGGCTGTGCAATAGTTGTAGTCTTGGGTGATTACCTGTTGCGGTTGAACTGAGCAACTAAACTTCAAGTTCCATACGCAGTTTTGTTTGCCATCGACCATACCACTTGGTGTTTTAAAGATAATATGGCCTGCATTTTCAAATCCTTGTTCATAATCACTTAGTACCAAGACGTCACAGTGGTGCTCACTGTGACTTTCAAAACGAAACCAAATACCCACATCACTTAATAGGCGTTGGATAAATTCGAGATCACTTTCTTGCCACTGACTAATAAACTCACGCACTGGGTAACTATTCTTTAGCTCGAAGCGATAATCGATCCCCGTAAAACTATGCCGCTTTAATACCTCTTCAACCACACTCACAACGCTCTGGTTTTGATAAATCGCGCTGTAGTGATCATTAGCAAATAAGGACAAGCGCGGCCCTAATACAACTTGATAACGTGCTTCATCATTGCTTACTGAAAGCAAGCTAAATTGAGTAATTATTCCGTATAAGGTACGCGACTGTGTTGTTTTTTGTAGAGAGCTGATTTTTATTAGTTGCTTAGCAATACCTTGCTCATGAAAAGTTAAAGAGGCGGATTGACTCAATATTGAGCTAATTGGAATTTGCTTATCAGGACAAGTAAAAATGATGTCATAACGCCAAGGTTGATTTAAAGTTTCTTTACCCGTGACAGATAAAACCAAGATTGAATAAATTAAATTGTTTATTGTCAGAGTATATTGATTAATTCGGTTCAATTTTCCTAACTGATCTAATGTTGTGGATATATCAACCATTAGCTCTACTTATTCTTTTTATCAATAGTTATTATTCTTCGAATTTTATTACACTCCGATTATCTATATCATATAAAATACTTTGCTTTATATTCGATAGCAATCAAAAAATTATCAGAAGTTAGATAGAAAAGTTGTTATCAAAAAAACAAGTAATTAAGAGCTGTAAGTTGACTGCATCGTTGATTATCAATAAAAATTCATATCGATATTATAACTCAATAGGTTTTTCATCTTTCTCTAATTACAGATTGTTAAACAAGATCTCAGGTAAAAAATTGCTGATGGTCATTAAGAATATAACCATATAATTTTTTTAACATTACGTGGGCTAATGACAGTACATGTTTAGATATTTGAACCGTCCGATTGTTTTTTATGTACTCTAAGTTTCTCAAACTTTTTGTGCTCAACTTCAAGAAGCAACATTTTATTGTTTAGCAAATACACATATTTGAGAAAATTCTTAGCTATACCATATAAAAATACCTAGTGTAATTCTATAAATAGAATATTACACAGTATGTTCGAAACTTTAACGTCATTTATAGTCAATTTTTGCTGTAATAGGACTTGTTTTGCAACTCCTTAAAATACTCAACCGAAGGTATTATATCTAAATTAAATTCCAATTTATGTGCTATAGACTTATATCCGTTATAATTGGTGTTACGTCTGACTCAACAAAAGACTGAAAATTGCTTGATGTTTGTTTAGTTTGCGTTATTTTAGCATTAGCCTTAACAGGTTTTAATATAACCGCTTTATTGTCAATTGAGCTAAAAATTCACTTCAACCAACAAGGCTTAGGGAAAAGAAAATACATAAATTTAAATCGTTAATGCAAGCAAAATTATTCTTATCGTGTTTTGCTAATATTTACAATCATGTCAATTGCGCAAGGCATTTATGTTCAGCTAAAACCTTTTGTATTTTAACTGAGCGAAGATTTAAGTAATGGAATAATATTTTCTAAGTTACGTTTAACATTCAAAATTAAAGGTTAACTGAAAAATTAAAATTCGTTATTGAAAGGTAAATTGACAGTACCATATAAAATAAAATTGCCATAATATGATGCAGATTTACTACCTGCTTCTATGAAGAATTACTTCAACATCTGTTCTGCAAAGAATAAAGACTATTGGTATTAATCTAGCATACGTTGTCCACTTAGGCTGTGTGAAAACTCAAAGTATAATAACTTAAGTATAACGGTATACTTTTCATGAAGATATTCTTAGCGGTATGATAAACCATAAATTAAGGAGATTATCTCGAGGCAAGACAACTAAGTAATGAATTTATACGAGAATGTGCATAATTAGTTCTGAACTATAGCTATGCTCATAAAAATGCCAGAAAAACAATAAATGTAAGTATTTCATAAAAAAATTAGCTTTGACTTTGATTGTACATCATATTATTTTGTCCATACCAGTTTAAAATAATCCAGTTTTCAAAAGGTAGAACAGAGATTTACGCAAAAGATGAATCATGATTAATTTACATAAAATCGATTAGTTAAATTAGAATTCTTTTTTTCTTCGCTTCCACCATTTTTCCTAAAGATTGATCAATTAGTCGCAATTCAAGTTTTAATAAACAGCTTTCCTTAAAAAATATCCCTTAGAATATACTGTAACCCTTAAATTTATTACTCCTCCAAAATATTATATTTTTATAAATAAAAACAAATAATCTTAAAATGATTATAATAAACTCTCTACTAATACAATATTTGTATATTTAATACCTATTCAACAGCGCTGATACTAAAGTAATGGAATCTTGTTCAATCTGATCATTAAGATTCTTATCATTTTTATACACTACATTAATATTAATCAATCCTTCAAGAATCACCATCAGTGTATTTGCCAAAGACGCTTTATCGGAATACTCTTCAAGTTTTGAATAAATTAGGCTTCTAACAAATTCTTTATGCCCCATGAGTATATCTGATACGCAAGGTAAGGTTTCTCGCATTTCCTCAACTGCTCGCATGAATAAACAGCCATTATAATCGACTTCGGAAAACCATTTTTTATGCCATTTAACTATCTCCAAAATAGCATTTTTACCATTAAGTCCTTTAATAGAATCCTCAAGCTTTGAACGAAATATTGAGTCTCTATGTTTCAATACTTCCATTATAAGTTTATCTTTGCTTCCAAAATGATTGTATAAAGTAGTTTTAGAGCAGCCTGACACATCCCTAATATCATCTACCCCTACACTCGAAAAACCAGTTCGATAAAACAGTTTTTCTGCCGTCTTAATAATTAATTCATCTGTTTTTTTCAAAATAAATCACCTAAATAAATTGCAGAGTGAACAGATCTGCACTATTATCAGATTAGTGTACAGATCTGTTCATATTATCTATTCATACATTATAACTTACAAGGAAAACAATTAATGAAATTCTTTTTTTGGGGTAGTGAAAAACTACCTAATAGACCTAAATTACTTGATTTATTTCAAGGACTGTTAGGCGGGACTTTGGCAATTCTAACACTGGAGTATCTGACTATCTATTCTGGTAGCTATTTTATTATGACCCCGTTTGGCGCTTCATGTGTCATTTTATTTGCTGTTTCTCAATCTCCTCTTGCACAACCAAGGAATGTAATTTTTGGCCACCTGATATCAGCATTTATTGGTCTAGTATTTTTAAAATTATTCGGTGATTCAGTTTTTATTGCTGCTTTAGCGGTGAGCTGTGCTATTGCAGCAATGCAATTTTTAAGATGTGTACATCCACCAGCAGGCGCGAATCCATTGGTTATACTATTAACAGCAAGTCAGATTAATTACGATTTCAGCTTTTTATTGTTTCCTGTGCTCTCGGGCTCCGTCTCTCTGGTAATCATAGCCTATGTTGTTAACAATCTACTATCTAAAAACCAGTGGCCAATTTATTGGTTAGCATTTTTTAATAATAAAAAAGAGAAGTAATTAAAATACCATTAAATGTACTAAGGAATTAACTTATCGATATGCTATATATATATTATGGATCTTGTATCGATAAAGGACACCTAGAAAAGATAACCGAGCGCTTATAATTGGTTGAGCAAGATGATAAGTAATGATCAATTTGTCAATGTATACAATCTATTGATATTAACACATATGACACCTACTCTTTTGGATTTGTATACCATTATGCAACCATATCAAAGGGATGAATAGTCGCTAATAGACGCCAACATAATAAATTCTCATCCAAATTAGTCGGTTTTTTTCTTAAAACAGACACGATTAAAGATAAACCAGATCAGCCGTAATTTAATTTACTAAATGAGTTATTTTAATAGCAAGATTCGGGTTTTTAATCGTTCTGATTTTGTTTATCATCAATACGTATCATAGAGAAAAACATAAATAAGTTATCAACAGGTAAATATACTGTATTGGTTAATAAAACTAATCAACGGTCAAATACTAAAAAAATTCAAACAACATGTATAAAAGATAACTTAGGAATGGTAATTGCAGCTAGAGCAAATAAAGATTTATACGCCTATTTTTACTAAACATCGCTCGTTATTACCAGAGCAAAGACAAATTCGATAATTTTCAAATAGGCAATGAGTAGAAAGATATAACGTTTATCTCTCTTCATTGAAGACTTGACCGAGAAAATACTTTTGTTAGGAAATTGATAAAGTTTGATATTTCTTTAGTGTTTATTAGACCTGTATCTCAGAAAAATATGGCACAATTTATTAATGATACTGTAGGGTGCCTATCACCCATAACTTCATTGGTTTGCAGAAAAGGAATATTCAAAGTGAATAAACAAAAACAGAAAGATTTTGATCGAATAAAAAAAGCCATTGGATATTTGAATGAAAATTATAAATTTCAACCAACGCTCGAACAGGCCGCAGAACATGTACATTTAAGCCCTTATCATTTCCAGCGTATGTTTTCTAATTGGGCTGGAGTGAGCCCTAAACAATTTCTAAGATATATCAGTATTACTCACGCTAAAAATCTTCTAAAAGAAGAAAATGTCTCATTATTGGATGCCACCTATGAATTAGGTTTGTCGAGTACCAGCAGGTTGCATGATCTGTTCATTGATATTGAAGGTATGACGCCGGGAGAATATAAAAATGATGGTGAAAACTTATCAATTAATTATAGTTTTATTGAAAGCCCTTTTGGTGAAACCATCATTGCATCAACAACAAAAGGAATTTGTTATCTTGCTTTTGTTGAGGATGAACAGTCATCACTTCAATCATTGAAAGCGTTATATCCTAATGCGCAATATCGACAATGTACTGACCAGATTCAACAAAATGTAATCTTCGTATTTACGCAAGACTGGTCAAAACTAGCTAAAATAAAGCTGCATATTAAAGGTACGGATTTTCAACTTAAGGTGTGGCAGGCTTTGTTATCCATCCCTATGGGAAAACTTTCAACTTATAGCAACATAGCAAACAAGATACATAATCCCAAAGCGAGTCGTGCGGTTGGCTCTGCTATTGGTGATAACCCAGTGGCTTTCTTAATTCCTTGTCATAGAGTTATAAAATCAACAGGATTATTAGGGCAATACCATTGGGGTAGTGACCGCAAAGCAGCCATGATCGGTTGGGAAGGTGTTAAACTAGATCTTGAACGGAGGGAATAACCAAAAAGAACATCGTTGAGAATTAGCAAAAAAATAAAGGCAGGCTAATAAAGTTTAATGGTTATATAAAAAATCCACGGAAAGCTAAATTGCAAGACTGAAAAGTACAATAGATATGAGACGTGTTCTCAATAAAAACCAAAAACTTTATGGCGACACTATACTCATGAAAAAAATAATTTTTTATAAAATTATTAACAATTAAATGATAATCATCTTGTCACTGTTGCGTAAAACATCTAATTCACGAGCAATGTAACATATATATTGTCCTAATCTAAATCGAACATAAATATCCATATAACTATCTTTGATTAACATTTCCTATTATTCATAAAAAAAATAGCGACTATAGAATATTTTTTCAAGAAGTGTCAAAGAACTAAATTTATCACATATAAAACAATAGGTTAATATTTTAGCAAGATTCGGATTGTTAGTAAGATTGAGAAAATGCAAATATAAACATAAAGTGTCAGTATGAGGAAAATAACAACATGGACAAATTACTAATTCATAAGATTTCTTATTCCAATTTATGTGCGCAATTCTCTGAACAAATAATAATAGCTGTGCTGCCGATTATAGCAGTGCTATCTATACATGCTTCAGCGTCTGAAACAGCATTTATACAAATGATAAATACGTTACCTTTTCTATTATTATCGATTCCAATGGGAGTACTTGCAGATAGAGTATCTAGAAAGAAATTGATGATCATAATGGAAATTATTCGTGCAGCAGCCATATTTATATTGTTTTATTTGACATTTTTAGGGAATCTGACAATAAATAAAATTGCATTATTCGGTTTTTTTATAGCAATTGGTACTGTTATTTACAGTGTAGCAAGTCCCGCTTTAGTCGCATCTTTTGTCATAAAAGATCAGTTAATTAATGCCAATAGATCAATAGAAATTGCCAAAAGTGTGGCTTTTACTGCCGGTCCAGCATTCGGTGGTATTCTTGCTGGCATTTATTCAGGAGGATTAGCATTCATATTGGCTTTTTTACTTTCAATCATCAGTGCCTTTTTTCTAATATGTTTACCCAAGGAGCCTGTACAAAAAAAATCAGAAAGAAACATAATTCAAGAACTATGTGATGGTTTTATTTTTTTACTTAAAAATAAATATTTAAGACCTATAACGATAACAGCTTTTGTCTTTAATTTATCATTTAATTTGTTATTATCAATATTTGCTTACTATACTATCAATAATCTCTCCTTTACTTCATTTGAAGTCGGAATATTATTAAGCCTAATCGGTTTAGGAATGTTTTTGGGATCCGTTCTATACAAATTTATATCTACAAGAATAAATTTTGGATTCCAACTGACTTTAGGGCCTGTATCAGCTTTTGTAGCTTCAATATTAATGCTTTTAACTACCATATATCCTGTCAAGGAATTGGTTTTTATATCTTTTTTCTGTTTTGGATTTGGCCCCATCATATGGACCATATCTACAGTCTCGCTAAGGCAGTTAGTTACGCCTAATAATATGATAGCGAAAATATCTTCAGTGATCATGACGGTTACTTTTGGTGCCCGGCCTTTAGGCGCTGCTTTAGGTATATACATAAGTGCAAATTTTGGTGTAACTAATTGCATTTTCGCTGTTTTTATTGGTTTTTTTATTCAGTTAGCAATTATTCTTTTCTCAAAACCAGCCAACTTAAAAAAATTATCAGATGCAGAGAAATAATATTAAAAAAAGGTTGAAAATGTGTTGTTATGTGAAATATTGTTGAAAATTGCCAAGTGATGATGCTCTAAATGTATATCAACTAACAATGATGTACCAATAAATCTAATCGTGCTAATACATTTTAATAAAACACAGGAATCAATAATTATGTTTAATAGTACACGCTACACACCAAAAATTTATGGTTGGACAAGAGATTTAGAAAAATCGATTAACCGTTATGATTCAGGGGTTCGCTTAAAAAAAGATAAACAAGGAAGACCTTATTTAAAACAGATGCGTTATGCTGATGATACCTATTGTGAACTGGGGCGATTTAGCAATGGCGAAAGAACCAACAATATTTTATTTGGACTATTGGCTTTTATTAGCATGTTGATTTCTGTAGGAGGATTGTTATATGCAGCAATTTTTGCCATTACCGAATTAGATAATATCGGACTGGCTTTTATTTGGCTCTGTTTTATTGTTGCCATTGTCCCTTTTTTAAGCATTTGTACTTCTGGTTTAACCATCCGCAGTTTATTGTTACCTGCCGATATTCCTGTCCGTTTTAATCGACAAACTGGTAAAG